>NZ_JASJPW010000007.1 GCF_030052995.1 Gemmobacter sp. 24YEA27
GTCAGCATTCTGCGCCTCATAAAACAGGTACAGCCGACCCTCGTGATCAAAGAGGAACGGGTCCGCCATGGCATGGCGAAGTCGCGGCAGTGGCTCTGCCGAGCGGGGCGCGAGGTCGGCGATACCGCCTGAGCCTGCGGCCAGCGCCCAGAAGCTCCCGCCCGCGCGACCTCTTCTCGCGGAGCCGCGTCAGGCGCGGGCCGCAATCTGGCCGACCGTCGCTGTGCCATAGCCCAGCACGGCCGCGAGGCCCGAAGAGCGGGCGGGTGCAGGGGCGCAACGGGCGGGGCAGCTGATCCAGGGCCGCAAGGCGCAGCGCCTTTATCAATAAGAGCCCTGCCTTTTCCGTCAGAAAACACGCGTTGAGACTGGTCAGCGCCTTGGGGTTAAAGCCCGGCGCAGGATGTCATGCGCCCCGTACATCGCCCTGTCCATTGTCCGAGCGGTGACGGAGACCGGCAGCAGGCCGGTTGGGTCCGATGATCGGGGAAGCAGTCTCTCGGGCAGGGCACCCGGTGGCAGACCCGCGAATGAGAGCGACCATTCCCCCATCGGGCAGGCGGCCAGATCCGCCGGTGGCAGCGCGCAAAGATCCAGCGCCAGCGCCAGATCAGCGCTTGCCCCCTTTGCCGTTTTGCGCGGCAGGTCCCGCACCAGTGTTCGGGCGGCCGTGGGGTCCGGAAGCGGCAGCCGCCGGTGCAGCAGCGCCCCTTCGGTCAGGAGCAGCCCCGCAGCGCCAGCGCGGGATCGGGGAGCCCCCGTGGCACACCGGGGATCAGAGCCACCAGCTGCAGCAGCGGATCGCGCGAGATGCGGTCGATGATCCGGGCCTGCCAGGGGGCGGGTTGCCAGTCCGGCGCGGCGACAAGGGCGATGCGCAAGGCCCTAACCCGGCTGTGCCGCGGCGATCCGGCCCATCCTTGTTTCGATCACCCGCAGGATGCCCTCATAGCCGCTGCGCGACAGCGCGTCGCCATGCCATCCCGAAACCGGGAAGACCGGCGTATCCGGTGCCAGCAGATCGTCCCAGCCCATCCGCCCGCCCGCGTTAAGCCGCGCCTGTTCTTCGGTCACGAACAGGAGCACCTCACCCGTATAGGCGGGAAATGGTAGTCACGGGTCTGTCTGACCATGACATCCACAACCGCTGCGACATGTTGTTCCATCTCGGCGCCCCCCCATGCTGGCCGAATGCCGCCATTAGGCGCCGCGTCAGGCGGAACTGACGCAGATACTCTCCGGTCGGGATCCTGCCGCGCAGCCGCAGCCGGGTGAAATAGCTCAGCCGAGCCAGTCGCCGACGCAGCGCATGGCGCAACCGCCGCCCGGCGGGCAGGCGGCGTGCGACCCCGGGCGCCCAGGTGTCGATCATCGCGACCATGGGTGGCGCACACCCCGCCTGCTCCAGCAGTTGCGCGATGCGCAGGGCCAGCCGTCCGTCGACACAGAGCCCGAAGAGGATCAGCGGACGCTTGCCATAGATTTGCCGGATCAGCGCCGCCGCCTCCTGCATGGCGGCTTCGAACCCAAGATCGGCCTCGCGCATCAGCGCCTCGGCGCCGGGGATTGCGAGATTAGCCAGGGTGGCCCGGGCCCTGATCTGGCGGGTCACCGACTGGAACAGAAAGGTCTGGTTCAGTGTAAGCAACACCGGGGCAGGGGCGAGCTCGCGCTGGAATTCGATCAGCTGCCAGATGGGGTTTCCCGTCGCTTCGGCCCGGCCCTCGGCCAGACAGTTGGCCAGCCCGTCAAAGCTGGGGTCTTCAAGGAATTGCGCCAGCGAGGGGCGCTTGCCAAATTCTTCCTGCACCGCCGACAGCATCCGCAGGGCCAGAACCGAATAGCCGCCAAGATCAAAGAAATTGCCGCGGACCGCAGTTTCTTCGCGCGCCAGCACAGAAGCCCAGATCCGGGCAAGCCGCAGATCATGGGCCGGGGGAACGGCAAAGGGTGCGGGAGCGGGAGCGGGAGCCTGGCTTTCCGGTGCGGCGACTCCCGGCGCGGTCACCTCCGGCATCGGGCCGGGCAGGTCGGAGATGCGGGTTGCGGGGCGATCCAGCATCAGCTGCAGCACGGTTGCGTAAAGATCCACCAGCGCCCCTGCGGTTTCTGCACTGAACATCGCGGCGTTGTAATCGAGCGCAATGCGCCAGCCCGAACTGCGCCCGATTACATTGATGTTCAGATCATACAGCGAGCCTGGTGAATGCGAGGGAACTGAGACCAGCGCCAAGGCTCCGTAATTCTTTTCCCGCAGAAACACCCGTTGCAGGTTGAACATAACCGAGACCAGCGGAATGCGCAGCGGATCGCGCGGAGGATTGATGCGCGCCACTAGCCGGTCAAACGGCAGGACCGCATGTTCCATTGCGAAGGCCAGTTCATCCCTTGTGCGGGCAATCTGATCCTGCAGCGTGGCCCCCTCGGCCAGGTCAAAGCGCAAAACAAACAAGCGGGTTGGTGAAGATGCCGATCAGCGGTTCAAGATCGGATTCGTCCCGCCCGGCAATCTGGATCGCATAGCTGACATCCTGCCGTCCGGTGAAGCGTGCCAGGGCCGCCGTCACCGCGGCCGTGCCAAGTGCGAAGACCGAAGCGTCATTCTGGCGGGCGGCTTCGGCGCTGCGCTGCTCGAAACCGGCGGGCAGGTCGCGGCCAACGCTGCCCGAGGCAGGCGGCACCCGGCGGCGCGAATAATCACCCGGCACCTCAAAATACGTCATGCCTTGCAGGTGGTCTGCCCAGATCTCAGCCTCGGCCGCAAGGGTCCCGCAGCGGTCAAGATCCTGTTGCCACAAGGCGTAATCGCCATATTGCAGCGGCAGGGGCGGCAGGTCGGGCTTCTCTCCGGCGATAAGCGCGGCCAGGATGGTGCCGAATTCATGGCCCAGAATCCCGATGGAGAAACCGTCGAACACGCTGTTATGCGCGGCGATCAGCAGGGTCACCCGGTCCTGGCCGGTCCGCACCAGCGCGACCCGCATCAGCCCGGCTGCGGTCAGCTCGAAGCGTTCGGCCGCGTGCTCAACCGCAATCGCCCGGATCCGGGCCTCCTGATCCGGGCCTGGCATCGCGCGGATGTCGAACCGGGCCAGCCGAAAGGCGATATGGCCCAGCACCTCTTGCTGAGGGTCCTTGTCGAGACTGCCAAAACGGCTGCGCAGGATCTCATGCCGGTCGGTGATACGCTGGAACGCTTCTTCCACCAGATCATCAGGGACGGCGCCACGGATTTCCCACCGCACAGCAAGATTCAGCCCCTTCGTTCCGGGGCTCACCTGCTCCATCACCAGACATCGCTGCTGATTGACCGAGACCGGAAAGCGCGCGATCACGGCTGTGTCTTCCTGGGCCTTCATTCCTTTGTCTCCCGGTAATACGAACCTTTGAAAAAAGGGCGTCTCAGGCAGATGTAGTAAGGATATTCAGCGCATGTTCATCTTTTGCGGATCCGTCTGAAGCAGGCGGCTCGCGTCAGGATCGTTCCGCGGCAAAGAATAACGGGAATCGCCATGGTTTCATAGCGGAAAGGCGGGCGGATCCGGACTGTTGCGAGGCGAAAAACGCAGGAATTTCTGACCGACAGTTGCGGCTTTGGATTCGCCATAACAGGCCTGATGCGCTAGCCTGTCGGAACAGCCGCAGCTTTGCCCGCAAAGGCACCCATCTTCGCGCGGTTCTGCGGGAGAGCACCATGTCTGCTGCTGCAAGTTCTGCCCGGCCAGAATGCCCCCCCAACACCATCTTCATGGCCTCGACCTTCTGCGCTTTTTCGCTGCCGTGCTGGTGCTGCTGAACCATTTCGCCGTCTATCGGGCCAGTGTGCCGGAGGTGACGCTCGTGCCGGACGCGCGCGCCTGGCCCTGGCTGGCGCCGATGATCGGCACCGGGGCGGTCGGCGTTGAGATCTTCTTCGTCATCTCGGGCTTTGTCATCGCGATGAGCGCGGAGGGCCGCAGCGGTGCCCGGGGTGCGGCGCGCTTTGTCATGGCGCGGGGCTGGCGCATCTTGCCTGCCCTGTGGATTTCCGGTGCGATCAGCGTAGCAGCACTCTGGCTGACGGGGGCTGATCTTCTGCCCCTGCTGCCCCGATTCCTGCACTCGGCGCTGCTGTTGCCGGTTGGGCCCTATATCGACGGGGTCGTGTGGTCCCTGGTCGTCGAGGCGGTGTTCTACACCTGGATCGCGCTGGTCATCCTTTGCGGTCGCACAGGACGGCTGCTGCGTGTGGCACTGGTGATCGGAGGCCTCAGCGCGGTGCATCTGGCCCTGCTGCTCTGGGCCACTCTGGGTGGGATGGAAGTGCTTCAGGCCCTGCTGGGCCGTTTCCCCTTTAAGCTTCTGTTGTTGCAACACGGGGTGTTCTTCGCGCTTGGCATGATGATCCATGGCTCGCGGCGTGCCCGGCCCGACATCGGCATGCTTTGCGCCATGGGCGTGTTTGCAGCGCTTGGCCTCGTAGACATTGCGCTGCAGGCCGGGGCTGGAGTGGGCGCAAGGGTGGCGTCGGTCCTGATTTGGCTTCTGTCGCTGGCAGTGCTGATCAGGTCTCTGCACTGGGATGCGCCGCGCCGGATGCAGCCGGTCCTGCGTTTTCTGGGGGATCTGAGCTATCCGTTGTATCTGAACCACTACACCACGGGCATGGCGGTGACGTTTCTGCTGCATCGCGCCGGCCTATCCGGGGGAGTGGCCCTTTGTGCTGCGCTGGTCGCGGTGGGTCTAATAGGCGTTCTGGTTCTGCGAGCCGAGCGGGCGGCGCGCGCGCGCAGTAGGTGACACCGCACCGCGCACGCCCGGGCCGTTGCGCAGGCTGATCCCTGGTTTTCTGCCTGAGCGGCCAACAGCGACAGCGCGAGCATCTGTCAGATCGGCATTGCCTGACTCAGGGCGGACTATCTGGTCGAGGCGTGGGCTGTTTATGTCAATCCGGGCACAGATCTCTCGGCCTTCAATTCCCGGCTGCATGGAAGCGGACCCAATGAGGCGCGTGGCGCTCCGGGTTTCACGCCGGTGATTGCGGCGCTGGCGCCGTTGCTCGACAGGCATCAGGTGATCCAACACAGCGATTTTGATCGGCGGGCGATTTTGGGCGCCTGTTCCGTGGCGGCCTGGATCCGTCGCGCTGGCGCTGGCACGACAGTGTCAGGATAGCGCGCTACGCCTGGCCCGAGTTCCGCGGCAACGGCGGCCATGGTCTCGCCCATCTGAAGGAGCGACCGAATCTCGTTTTTGAACACCATGATGCCGGAGAGGACGCGCGCGCGGCTGCACTGGTTGTCCTGGAGGCTGAAGCATGCACGGGGATGACGGTCGAGAAACTATTGAAAAATTGATCTGCCAGCCTTGGACAGAAGGCTAGGCCGCAAGTTCCGGAGGGGACTGCCGGACTCATGATGCAAAGGCAAGAATTTCTGGAAGTGCGTCCCCGCAACCAAAACAAATTGCGAACTGCCCGCCAAAAGGCGGGATTTTTGCGTTCCAAAGAAATCGTCAGAATGCCCGCCAGATCGCCTCGGACCTCAATCTGAAGTTCACCGCTCACCGTGTCCGGTGTCAGGACGATGGCTTTCTTCCTGCCCTTCCGGCCGGGGATGCATGCCTTTATCCCTTTGTCTTTTAACGCATCTCTGAACCAGTCAGCATCGTATCCCCGGTCGGCCAGCATCCATTCTGCCTGCGGCAGGCTGCTCAGCATGGCAGCGGCTCCGGTGTAGCCGCTGACGGGGCCTGCGGTGACGAACAAACGGATCGGGCGGCCCTGAGCATCGGCGACGGCATGAAGCTTCGTGTTCATCCCACCCTTCGTGCGCCCGATCAGCCTGCCGCGCGCCCCTTTTTTAACCGCAGGCTGGAGGCCGTGCGATGCGCTTTCAGATAAGTCGCATCGTGTTTGATCGCACGGTTTGATGGTGCGATCCTTTCTCTGGAGTGGAAGGATACCCTATGGGACAAGTTCGACACGGCAGCGCCAAGACCAACGCACGCTGTCCGAGCAGCAATACAGCGATCGCAAGCTTCGCTCGCGCAGTTGAGCCGTGAGTTGGGCATCAATCCCAAGACCGTTGCGAAGTGGCGCAAGCGGGCGAGCGTCGAGGATATGAAGACGGGGCCTTCGGAGCCACGATCCACTGTCCTAACCGAGGCGGAAGAAGCAATGGCCGTAGCATTCCGCCGCCATACGCTGCTGCCATTGGATGACTGCCTTTACGCCCTGCAGCCATCCATTCCCCATCTGACCCGATCCGCGCTGCACCGCTGCCTGCAGCGCCACGGCATCTCGCGCCTGCCTGATATGGAGGGCGACAAGCCGAAGCGGTCGAAGTTCAAACGCTACCCGATCGGCTTCTTCCACATCGACATCGCTGAGGTGCAGACCGCTGAAGGCAAACTATATTTGTTCGTCGGCATCGACCGCACGAGCAAGTTCGCCGTGACCCAACTCGTCGATAAAGCTGACAGGAAGACAGCCTGGGAATTCCTTCAGCACATGCTCGAAGCCGTGCCTTATCAGGTTCACACCATTCTCACCGACAACGGCATTCAGTTCGCAGAGCAGCCTCGCAACCGGAACACCATCTGTTCCCGGCCGATGCGCTTCGACATGATTTGTGAGGCAAACGGGATTGAGCACAGGCTGACCAAGCCCAACCTGTAATGACCCATCAGTTTCTGCTCAAGTTAAGCCGCTAAGGCGAATGCCTGTGCTGGCGTTTTCATCTTCAGCGCCTGATGCGGGCGCTGATGGTTGTAGAAGCCGATCCATTCACCGATCGCGCGGGCGGCGTGCTGGATGCTGTCGAAGCGCTGGCGATGGACGCATTGCTCCTTCAGCGTCCGGATCACGCGCTCGACCATGCCATTTTGTTGCGGGCAATGCGGAGTGATGAACTCCTGCTTCAGCCCGTAGCCGCGCACCAAACCCGTGAACTTGCGACTGGTGAAGACCAGACCATTGTCCGACCGCAGCAGGAATGGCTCTGGCACCCGGCCGAGGGTGCCGAACCGGGTGATCAGCGCATGCTCCAGCGCACTGGCGGCCGTCGTGGCCTTGCCGGATCGGGACAGGTGCCAGCCGAGCAGTTCGCGTGTGTGGCAGTCGATGACGAGGGCAAGGGTAGTCCAGCCGTCGCGCCCGGCCCAGACCCGGCACATGTCGGTCGACCACCGCTCGTTCGGCGCGGCGGCCACCGAAGGGATCGCTTCGATCCGCGGTCGCATGCCCAGAACCCGCTTGCGGACCTGCCAGCCCTTGAGCCGGAAGATCCGCTGAACCGTGTTCTTGTTGAACCCCAGCAGCCAGGCGACCGTGCGGTAGCCGAAGGACGGATTGCTCTCGATCATCGCTTTGATCGGTTCGGCGAAGCGCGCTGCGATCTTCGGCGCCCCCTTCGTCGGCAGATAGTAGACCGTGCGCCGCGGGACGCCAAACCAGGCGCAGAGTTTCGTCAGCGGCACGGCAAACCCTTCCGCGAGCAGGCCCCGGTGAATGCTGCGGATCATTTCTCGTCCTGAGCATCCAGCAGGGCCTGGAACTTTTTTCGCGCACGCAGCTCCAGCATCGCCTCGCCATAGGCCTCCTGCAGGTCCTTCAGCTGCTTCTCGTATTGCTCCCGGATGTCGAGCGGGTTCGCCCGCAGAGAATTCTCCATCCCGCGCTTCGCGTCATCGACCCAACCCTCGATCTCCGAGGGCGACAGATCAGACGACCGGCTCGCCTCCGCAACGGTCGTCTTGCCTTGAATGATCTCGATCACCAGCGCTGTCTTGCGCTTCGCGGTCCACCGTTTGACGCCGTCTTCCATACTCACACTCATTGCTACCTGTCTCCTTATAGCATGAGCAGAAGTTCAGTGGGGCGTTACAGGACAGCTGCATCTCACTCCTGCCGGGATACGTGGCCTTCAGCCAACCCGGGACCTGCTGCGGGGACCAACGTCTCCCGAGCCTGTCCGCTACGATGCCACAGAGAACGGGATCGGTCGCGAGCCGACATGGCTTGGGGCGCAGGGCTTGTTGCGATGCGCGCTCTTCAGCTCGGGATGGCCGATACCGCCGTCGCCCCCAGTTCCCAGCCACTTCGCGGCTGATAGTTGACGGTCCCCATCCCAAGTCACGCGCCAGCTGGCGGAGTGAGGCGCCGACCGCCATGCCGCGTGCGATGGCACGGCCACCGGCGACGTCCGTGCCGTAGAATTCACCTCGACCGACAACGGTGACAGTCCGGTTTTGCCCCACCTGCCTGACCAGATCCCGCCCGATGAGCAGATCGGCACTGTGACCGGCGATGGTGCCTTCGACATCCGCCGCTGCCACACTTCGATCGCCAAGCGCTGCGGAACGGCGGTCATACCCATCCACAGGAACGGACCACAATGGCAGGAGGACCGCCCCGCCGCCAAAGCTCGCAACAAGGTCCTAAAGGCCACGCAGCGCCCTGGCCGAGCCCCGTGGAAACGGTGGTCCGAAATCCCATCGGAAGCAGGATCGAAGCAAAGAGGCGGTGCCTCAAGGCCTTCGGTGAACGCATCCCATTACACGACCCGGACCGCAAGACAGCCGAAGTCCAGATCCGCAGCGCGCTCATGAACTGCTAAAATTTGCTCGTCACTGCCGAGATCTAAATCGAACGCATGGCTTGAACCCAAAGGGTAAAGAGGCGCTTCCGGCCAACGCCTCACCGATAAGTGCAACAATGCCGTGATTATCCCCCAAGTCTACTCCTGTGGTTGAACCTCAAACAGGAGCAGAGTTAAGATCTTCATGGATCGCAAAGGCAGACATGTTAATAACATTTACTGCGATCCGTAAAATCCCGCATAGCCCTAAGCATGTCCATCTTCAACACCTGGGTAGGGCAGGGCCCCCTCAATACAAGCCCTTCGACCCAACGCTATAAGAGCAGAGCGCGCCATCTCTGTCACCCCATAACGCTCAACATATTCCAGGAGGGCCTTCTCCAGTAATCTGGTGAGACACGTATCCATCGCTCAGTAACCTCCCGAAACTATGGTGTATGCCAGCCGTAATCCTGGCATGCGTGCGAACGCACCGGGCATTCGGAGCCGCTCTCGCTTCCCTGATCATGAATGCGCCATATTAATAATAAGTTAACGGCCTCGGCGAGGCAGGATGAAGCATTGCCGACAGAAGCCGTTCCCCACTCAGGTCCGGCTCACAAAATCGGGGCCGAACCTCTCGATCAGAAACTGCCGCTGTGTGGTGAGTTGCTGCTCCAGCAGTGCTCTGACCGAGGCGGGCGGGTTCCCTTGCCCTGTCGCGAAGACCGGCCTGTGAGCGTTAGGGTAATGCCCGAATTCAAGGCCGCAGAACTGCTCGACTTCCTTGAGGAATTCTGTAGGTCTGCTCGCGATATCGCCAAATGCCATATAGGATATTTTCATGCCGCCCGCGTCCCACAAGGGCACATAGCTCCGATAGTCCCCACGGGCATTGATAACCGGGTCGCGAACCGCTTCCAGCCAGCACGCCTCGTCGTGCAAGGGAAGGCCTTTGCGCTTCATATTCATCTTGGCCTGTGAGATCGCCCGCTCCACGGGATCCCTAATAATGTATATGATACTGGATCCTTGAGATACTTCCTCATGAAGGTAATGCCCTCTTCCGGAAGCGTGCAATATTCCGGGGTCACGTCCAGACCGACCCTGTCATCAGGCATCTCACTGAAAACCTTCTTATACCAGGTGCCGTTGAGAATTGGCTCCTCGATCAGGGAACGAAAATGGCTTTCCCGAGCTGCGGTCAGGTTGCCACCCGCGAGGAGCTTTTTGACATTTGATTTAACATGCCATCTCGCCCATTTTTTGCTGTCCTCCACAAACTTGAAATCGAAAAAATGAAGCTCTTTGAAGGGAGGGACCCATACCTGAGGGTGCAGTGACAGGTTCTCATGCAGCCAGGATGTTCCCGCTTTCTGAGCGCCAATGCAGAGAATTCCGGGTAACTGGCTCATGACTGGTTCTTCCTGCCATCGAAGGAGTATGTGAAGTGTGGGTGATCCGAAAAGGGAGGGACAGTGGCAAGGGCGTCTGTGCGCTGGAACACCGTATTGCCTGCAGCGACGGCCGCGATCAGTCGAATAAGGGCAGGAGCGGCGAGCCCGCCCCGCTTCGCGGCATCCAGCACGAGCACGTTGAGGTTAATGAGAATATCGTCCCCGGGGCTGAAACCGAACATTCCTGGAACGCTCTTATTCCTGAACGCATGCGCTTCGGGCGGCCTGTTGCGCCGCCTCGCATGATGCTCCGTCTCATAGATTTTGATGAGATTGCCATAGGTGAACCCCAGGCCACCCGCGATGCGCTCTTCCGGAACCTCACTATGATCATAGAATGTCTGAAGGGCTGAGATCAGCCAGCGGGCGCTCAGATTTTCAACAAGGAAATCGGCTTTCTCTGCCAAAGCCTTCTGAAAAGGTGCCAAGCTTTGCGAGTGTGGGGGGTGTCCCGCCGCAGGTATGAGATCACAACTGCATGCAGGAATTCAAGCTCAGATCGGCCGGCGAAAATCTTTGACAACAGCCTGATCTGATGCGCCATGTCGACCCGTCGGCCATCCTTACTGGATGTCAGCTTTTCGACAGTCATGCTTTCCATTGCATCGAGGTCAACTTTTTCTTCCGGTAGGAAGTCAGCCGTATCCGGAGCGGAGGAAAATCTCCGGCCCAGTCGATCATCAAGGGCCTTCAGCGACTCCGGGATTTTGATTTCCAGCATACTGTATCGCTCCGAGGCCTCTTTTTGCCTTTTCCGGAATGCGCTCGCAGGTGCTCCGTGACCGCTCCGGCCGCTTTCGGACAGAGGCGCTTATCGGTCCGATAGAGCAGTTGATCACAGCTGTTGAGAGCATCTGGTAAAGTTACCATGTGTGATAGCCGCGCCCGGTTGGCCGCACAAGCGAGCTGTCGCAGCGAAGATTTCCCTGAATGCCCCCCGCAAGGCTCCGCTGCGTCAGCTGGGCCTTGCGGGGGGAGGGGCTGGGCGCGCCGATGGCGCGCGCGACGCCCGTGGCGTGGCTTTTTCAGGCCCTCGTAGCGGAATGGCAAGATTCCGATAAATTGGGGTCGATGTAGAGGGAAGGCCCGTCAGGCGAGGTTTGGTGTTATTGGAATATTTCTGACTTTTCATCAGGCTGACGGTCCGCCCTTTGCCGCGAACCGCGTTCTGATGTCGCCTCAACGGGGCTTTGTTGCGCTATTCTGATTGAGGCCGCATGTGCCCCTTTCCCGGCTTGTGTCATCGCATGCGCACGGTCTCGGGCGTCCCGAGTGAAGTGAAGCGGTTCATGAGTGCGATGCGGATCTGAACCTCTGCATCCTGCCTGTCGAAGTCTCTGGCCATGATGCGCTCGCCCAGCAGTTTGAGGCATCTAATTTTGGCCTCCACGCGACTTCGTCGATGATATCCGGACCATTTCTTCCAGTTGGCCCGTCCGAAGCGCTTGCAGGCACGCAGGGCTTCGTTGCGCGCCTGGAGGCTGGATCATGTCCTTCCAGTCCCGGGCATTTCGTCGTGGCGGTATGATGGCATCGGCCGCTCGAGCTGCGATGGCGGCATGGCACCCCTTGGTGTCATAAATGCCGTCGGCGGTGACACTGCCGATCCGCTCATGCACCGGGATCTGCGCCAACAGATCGGGCAGAACAGGCGCATCCCCGATGCGGTTGCTGGTCATCTCGACGGCCCGGACTTCCAGCGTATCAGCATCAACACCTATGTGGATCTTGCGCCACTGGCGACGGCGGCTGGCCCCATGCTTGCGGACCTGCCACTCGCCTTCGCCCGAGAACTTGATTCCGGTGCTGTCCACCAGCAGATGCAGCGGCCCGGACGCCGCACGATACGGGATCTGCACCTTAAGGTGCTTCTGCCTGCGGCAGAGCGTTGTGTAATCTGGCACGGGCCAGTCGAGCCCTGACAGGGCCAGAAGGCTCTCCACAAACCCTGTCGTTTGACGAAGCGGCAACCCGAACATAACTTTGATAGAGAGGCAAAACTGTATGGCCGCCGCCGAAAACCTCTCAGGGTGACCCGCCTTGCCGCTCGGGACCGCGAACCAGGCCATCTCCGGATCAAACCACACCATCAGGGAGCCACGCCGCTTCAGGGAGGCTTTGTTGGGCAAATGCAGCGTAGGATTCACCTCACGAATCCACTCTGTTAGTCAGGCGGTATGAGCAGACCGAAGCCGCCGACTTACCGCACCACGAACTGGCATGACTACAATGCTGCGCTTGCGCGGCGTGGGTCGCTGTCGATCTGGTTTGACCCCAGGACGCAGTGGCTTGCCGCGCCAACCGGCAAGCGTGGTCGTCAGCCCGTCTTCACTTATGCCGCGATCCAGACCTGCCTGACGCTGAAGACCCTGTTCGGACTACCGCTACGGCAGACGACTGGCATGATCGCCAGTCTGCTTGAGCTTGCCGGGCTTGATTGGCCGGTGCCGGACTTCAGCACCCTATGCCGTCGCCAAAAGACCTTGATCGTCCACATCCCCTGCCGCCCCAGCTCAGGCGCTCTGCACCTGCTGATCGACAGCACTGGCGTGAAAGCCGAGGGCGATGGCGAGTGGCTGGCCAAGAAACACGGCCCGTCGAAGCCGCGGGACTGGCGCAAGGTTCACCTCGGGATTGATGCTGAGACGCTGGAAATCCGGGCTATCGAGATCACAGGCAGCCGGATCGGCGATGCGCCCGTTATGCCCGACCTGCTGAACCAGATCCCTGGCGATCAGCCCTTGGGCATGGTCACCGCCGATGGGGCCTATGACACGCGGGCCTGTCACGCCGCCATTGCGGCGCGCGGGGCAGCGGCAGTCATCCCGCCCCGCAGGAACGGCAAGCCGTGGAAGGAACACACGGCAGGGGCGGTCGCGCGCAACAACGCCCTGCGCAGTTGCCGCCGTCTTGGCCGAGCGATCTGGAAACGCTGGGCCGGCTATCACCGACGAAGCCTGGTCGAGGCAAAGATGCGCTGCTTCAAACTCTTGGGAGAGCGCGTCATGTCGCGCGACTTCGACAGACAGGTGGCCGAGCTTCAGATCAGGGCGGCCATCCTGAACCGCTTCACCGCCCTTGGAACGCCCCTCACGCTGCGCGCGGGATAGGTCTGTCAGGGGAAAGGGGAACTCCGGACATAACCGGATTTGCGCAACAAAGCCGGGCAGGGGCGACAGCAGGCCGATCAGGATATTCATGATCGGCTTCGAACGGCGGTCATTATTGCGAAACAGGACCGTATAGCGGCTGACACGCTCCACCACGGTTGCGATATTGGCCGGGCCAAATTCACGCCGGAAAATCATCAGATCCGTTTCCCAATGGCCGAAAACCTCACGCGCCCCGACCAGATCAGGACGATAGCGGATCATGCAACGCTCTGGAAATACAAGGCTTTGTGGCTTGCGAGCATAGCGCGCTTTCCGTTTGCGCCGGCGTTCAGGCAAATGGCGACCAAGCTCCAGGGCTTGACCGTCTTTCGAGTAGACGTAGCTGTAGATCGTCTCGTGGCAGACCCGAGGCAGGTGGCCTTCGTGACGCAAACGGCCAGCGATCTGTTCTGGCGACCAGCCGTCTTTCAACCGATCGATCACAGCCAGGCGCAGGTCATCGTGCCAGATCAGTTTGCGCTGCCGCGACCGTCGCGCTGAAGCCATATGCTGGGCATTCAGGTGCCAATATCCCGTCGCCATCGGCACTTCGGGATCATGCCAGAAATTGCGCCGGATCTCGCGGTGGATGGTCGAGCGATGGCGACCGAGCCGAACCGCGATCTGCGTCATGCTGACTTTGCGGTGCAGCAGCCCGGCGACGATCCGGCGCTCATTAAGGGTGAGATGCGGTGCCAAGCGGGGTTCTCCTCGAATTGCAACAGCCTGAAAACTATGGCGTGTCGCGTTTCTAAATAGAACCCACCCCGCTTACACAGCAGCGTCGCATAAGGGTTATTATGTAAACAAATCAATAATTTACTGATTTTGCGCCATTCCATGGGGTTCTTGAGGTCGCTTGACCACGTGCCCATACCGGCGGTGCGAGCCTATTCCTCTGCGGCCACATAGTCACGGCTGTAGGACCGGCAGGCTACTGCAAGGCCCTTAGCCACCAGCATCGCACCCAGAGTATTGTCAGCTATGCGGCGGACCGCGACAACCCAGGCATACGGTCTATATCGCGCTGTTCGCAGATCACCGTTTTCCCGGCTGTCGGACCATCGAGGCCTGTAGCTGGCAGTCTTGCACGTCTGCCGCCCTTCGGGGCATCCATTCCAAATAGGCGGATCCTCTGACCGTGCATTTCAAGAATGTTCCCGTCGATCACGGAAACCCGGCCTCGCAGGTCTTCAGTCGCAACCGCGGGAAGGCATGACAGCATCAGGCTTGGGGCTATCAACGGAGCTTTAGCCCAAGTCGGTTTTCGCAAAATCATTGCCCTTGTAAAGCAGCGGGATCTTGTATGCCGATGCCATCGCATAGCTGAAACAGTCTCCCATGTTCAGATCGGCAGGATGCCCCGAGACCTTGCCATAGGTGGATGCCGCCTGTACCGCCTGCCGGGCTACGTTAGGGGTGATCATTGCCTCTGTGCAGTCCAGTAGCTTCAGCAGTTCCTCATAGCGTTCTGCCGCCAGCTCTGTGTCTTCAGGCGTGATTTTCTTCCCCCCGCTGCGGCTGCGCGCCAACGATACCACAACCTCATACCGGACGACCGGCGAAGTCGTCGGCTTCTTCTTCGACCCCATGATCTGCCTTACCAGATCCTCGGCATCAGGTTCCTGCAGAAGGATCGCCATCAAAACAGAGCTGTCGAGAAACATCAGATTCCGCCCGACATTTCATCGTCAAACGCCTTCTGGTCGGGCATGGCCCGGAACCCGTCTTCCTTCACCTTGGCCTGAAGGGATGCTATCTGATCGAGGACGGCAGGCTTCGTTTTCGCGCGGTCTATGGCGTCGATAAGTGCTGTCTTGACCGCATCAGTCTTCGTGCTGCCGGTCATGAGGGATAGCTTGATCGCGAGGGTGTCGACCTCTTCACTGCGGATGTAGAGCGGCATGTGAGAATATCCATTTTCACGTTTCTTGAATATTCATATATGCTATCCGTCCGCGCAACACAAATTCCTTCGTGGTGAGGGAAGTACTCTGGCCCCGCCTCGGTGGGGCCGTTCTTTTTCCTGATCTATGCTGGACGAACCCCGGCAAGCCGGGCCGTGCCCTGGTCGTGCGCCGGCTAAACCGGCCGACGACCCGAGCCACAGCACCCTGCCCTCCCTGCCGCTTGAAAACGTCCCGCCATGTCTCGTTGAGCCATGGCGAACCGTAGCGGCATGGTCATTCAGGGCGCGGCGTCTCGGCCCTCACGGGTGATGGTCACTTTCGCTGGTGCAAGTTTCTTGCCGCGCTTGATCTTTGAGCGACGTTCCAGTTCTTTACTAAGCGCAGTTACGATCAGGTCAGACAGCGGCTTCAAATCAAGAAAGTGAAGGGTCGGCGCGTGGATCTGTGTTTTATTTGGCCGGAAATAAGCGGCTGCCTTCCCTTTTTTAGGGTCAGGATTCATAATCAGTAGATGACGATTGCGGCGAGCGCCGCGCCTGCGCGGCTGTGATGGAAGACGTCGGCACCGGGCAAGTTTCCGATATGATCTCGAGAAAGCTGTGAGGATGCTCGGCTGTACCGGACCTCTTGCTTGCTTGGATCGGCCTGCGCGCGCAGAGTGGGCAGCAACGGACGGAGGCCTGCACCATGTACACAGAAGATCTCTACCGCATCTTGCGGACGGGGCATGTCCAGCTGCAAGGCATCGTCGATACCATTTCAGACCCTTTGCTTGTGCTCGATTCCGCCCTCTGCGTGCAGGCGGCCAGCCGGTCCTTCTTCAGCATCTTTGGGGTGGACCGGGATGAAACGATCGGCAAAGGCATCTATGAACTCGGCAATGGTCAGTGGGATATACCAGACCTGCGGCGCCTGTTGACGGATGTCATTCCGAAAGCCTCGGTCATCATCAACTATCGTGTCGATCATGATTTCCCGACGCTCGGGCGCAGGACCATGCTGCTGACTGCGCGGACTTTGTATCATCCGGACGGCGCCAACCACACGATGCTGTTGTCGTTCGCTGATGTCACAGAGAACGTGCGCAGCGATGTTGGCAAAGACTTGCTGTTCGGCGAAATTCTTCACCGGATGAAGAACCTGCTCGGAGTGACAGAGTCGATAGCTCGGCAGATGCCAGTGAAGGGCATCTCCGCAGAAGAGTATCGTGATGCGTTCTTGGGCCGATTCCGTGCGCTCGTTGGAGCGCAGCAGCTTGCTTACTCCGACGACGAAGACCTCGGCCTCGAACAGATGCTGGAACGTGTCTTGGCCCCATACATGGGCGGACCAGCGAGGGTCGTCATCGAACCGGGTCCGCCAGTCGATTTCGGGCCTCGGAAGACAATGACGCTCTGCATGGTGATGCACGAGCTGGCAACAAATTCCGTCAAGTATGGCGCGCTGTCGGCGCCGGGCGGTCAAGTGCGGATCGGATGGCAGGTCGTCGACCACGGTGGAGTTCTGAAACTGACTTGGGCTGAGCGTGGGGGGCCGACTGTTAGGACTCCGGAGACCACAGGCTACGGCACCAAGGTCATTAAAGCTGCGATTGTTTACGCATTGGGCGGCACCGTGGAACCATCCTATGCTCCTGATGGTTTGAGCATCGAGGTGACGATTCCGCTCAAGGAAAGCCTGTCCAAGTAGCTTTTTATCAAATGGAAAAAACGGTTCTGATCGTCGAGGACGAGTTCATGATCGCCATGAGCTTAGAGACCATGTTCGAGGACCGAGGGTGGCGCGTAACTGGCCTCGCCCCTTCCGTAAAGGATGCGCTCCGCCTCTTGGAGCTCGAGCGCCCTGCAGTGGCGCTGCTCGACGTGAATCTCGGCACCGAAATGGTTACCCCTGTTGCAGAAGCCCTGAAATCTCTAGGCGTGCCGTTCGCCCTCGCCAGTGCATATGATCGCCCAGAGCTGTTCGGAGGCGCCATCCTTGCCAGTGTCCCGAACGTCGGCAAGCCGACAAACGAGAGCCACCTCTTCAACGTTCTCGAGCAGCTGGTCCGCCAAACTTAGAAGGCCGTCAGTCCGGATTGGCGCTTTGTCCGCTGCCATCTTAACGGTGCGAATAAGCATGGCTGAAGGTTGCAGGATCTGCCTCTGAGCTACTCCCCGACCATTGGACAGTTTTCGGAGATATTTAAACTACTGCCAGTGCCTGCCGGTCGGCTTCGATCCTGTTGAAGTAGACCACGGC
The DNA here is from genome assembly GCF_030052995.1 of Gemmobacter sp. 24YEA27. Lineage (NCBI taxonomy): Bacteria > Pseudomonadati > Pseudomonadota > Alphaproteobacteria > Rhodobacterales > Paracoccaceae > Gemmobacter > Gemmobacter sp. 24YEA27. Next base: position 17,319 of record NZ_JASJPW010000007.1, read on the forward strand.
GGGGGCAACCCGCCATGGGCAATGTGTGGGCGCCGATGGTTGTAGAAAGTGATCCAAGATCCGATGGCGGCCTTTGCTTGCGACCCGGTCTCCCAGGCGTGCAGGTAGACGCATTCGTATTTCAGGGACCTCCACAGGCGCTCGATGAAGACGTTGTCGATGCAGCGTCCTTTGCCGTCCATCGAGATGCGGGTGCCGCCGCGCTTCAGCCGATCAGTCCAGGCGAAGGACGTGAACTGGCTGCCCTGATCGGTATTCATGATCCCCGGCGCGCCGAAGCGGTGGATAGGCTGGCGCTGTTATGGGCCGAAAGCGCTCAGATCGGCGCGAAGAGCCGCATTTCGATTTTCCTTGCTGACGCAGTGGAAGGCGCGGCCCTTTCCGGACGGTCGGGCGCAAACAATGCTGCTACTCCGCAGTCCAGAATATTCCCGACCGTCTGGTAGCGTTGCAAAAACCCGGCCACGACGGTGACTATGAGGTCCCATGGAGGCATTGACCGCCCCGAGCACCCGGCATAGGCTTTACCTGTCTGAAACAGGTAAGGCTCGGGAAGGTTGGCCCGGCCCCCGCAAGTCGGGTCCTTCCGTTGAAACCCAGCGGCCCAAGACTATCAAGGCGTCTGCGCGATGTGGATGCCGGTAGAGGGGGCATGAGATGAAACCCAGAATTTCTGTTTTAACGCTTGGGGTTACCGACCTGGAGCGGTCGGTTATCTTCTACCGTGACGGGCTCGGACTGCCGACGAAGGGTATCGCCGGTAAGGAGTTCGAACATGGGGCAGTTGCATTCTTCGACCTGTCGGGCGGTCTGAAACTCGCCTTATGGGCACAACGCGATATAGCCCATGACACCGGTTTGCCGATGCAGCCGGTGAGCCCGACCGCCGTCACCCTCGGGCACAATGTCGCGAGTCGGCAAGAGGTTGATGAGGCGATGGCGGCTGCGTCACGGGCAGGTGCCGAGGTGATCAAATCCTCGAAGGAAACTTTCTATGGCGGCTACGCGGGCTATTTCCGAGACCCGGATGGTCATCTTTGGGAAATCGTCTGGAACCCGGAGTTGCTTCCACCGGAGGAATGAACAACCGTCCGGAAATCACTGTCAAAGGACCCGGGCCAGCGAGGATGGAGGACGCCGAACACGATGTTCCTCCCCATCGAGCGCCTTGCACAGGTTTACGCGCCTTGAAGGCTTCCGTTTGGGAGCGGTGGCTGGATGCAGCCGCCGCTCCCTGTCAGCCTTACTGATCAGCAGGCCACACATATTCCGGGGCACCCTCGAGGGCCGCACGATCCGCCTTGAAAACGAGGAAATAGTCATCTTCACTGTCGCCATCCCGGATCACGTCGATCTGGTCCTTCGAGACAGAAACCGTTCTCTCACCCATGCCGAGGAAGCCCCCGATATCGATCAGAACGGCTTTCACATTTCCATCCTGCCCGATGACGAGATCGCTGATTTCCCCAATGTCATCCCAGCCTTCGCCGGCCTCCGTCATTTCAACGGCTGCATCGACATCAGCCTCTGACACATAGAGGCGCTTGCCGATGAAAGTATTGGCAGACATGTCGCCCATTGCCGAGGCATAGCCAAACCCGGTGGCAGAAACTTCACCTGACGGAGCGTCGCCGGTGCTCGTGCTGCCATCGGCAGGCGCTGGTGCCATACCATCAAGGGGCGCCGTGGTGCCATCCAAAGCAGGTGTATCGCTGGTTGCCGGCGCATCTGTGGTTGCTGGTGCTGCAGGATCATCTGTTGTTTGCGAAACTGCCGGCATCGCAAGGATTGCGAGCAGTGCGGTGGAAGCAAGAAGCCTGGTCATGGGGAACTCCTGAAGTTGTAAGGACTTGATATCCCCTCAACCTGCCGCTGCGAGAAATGTTCCGGGGGACGCCCGTACCCCGGGACAGGACGAACCGCCTCTCGTGAAGCGGCGTCTTTGGCTCTTTCGAATGGCAGAGGCAAATACTCACAGCTCTTGAAACCCATAAATATACATCCATATACCATCCGCACGGATGGAGAATGGCTTTGAGTAATGTCAAACAGCTACGGGATGCGCAGCCCGAGAGCGAAAAGATCACCATCAATCTGGGTTATGTCGACCTCGGTCGGATCGATCTGCTGGTCCAGGAAGGGTTCTACTCCAACCGTAGCGATTTCATCCGCACGGCGATCCGCAAGCAGCTTGATGCCCATGGGGACGCGGTCAACACCTCGATCCAGCGCCATACGCTGGAGTTGGGGCTGCGCGACTATACCCGGGCAGACCTCGAGGCGCTGCGCGATGCCGGAGAGATCCTGCACGTCAGGGTGCTGGGCCTTGCGCGCATCGCATCTGACGTCTCACCCGAGCTCGCACGGGCCGTGATCGGCTCGATCACCGTTCTTGGCGGGCTGCAGGCATCTGCAGAAGTCAGGAAGGCCCTCATCGACCGCATCCGGTAGCCCCGAAAAGGAAATATGAAATGAAAGCCTTTCCCACAGGGGCATCGCGCGCGGCGATCGCCCGGCTGCGCGCAGGCGCCCCATTAATTGCCAACCCGTCCTCTGCCAATGATCTGGTCATGCGGACCCTGGCGCAACACGGCCTCGTTCAGGGCGGGGCCAGCACTGCGCCCAACCCTCAGGCTGCAGGCTCCTTGCAGCAGATGATGGCCCGCTTTCGGCCGCAAGAGACCACAGCTTCAGAGCCGGCTCTACCCGAAGGCGCCCGTTTCTCTGAGGATCAGTTCAGCTGTGCAGCGGGCAGCCGTCGCTATCGCACCTATATCCCGGCATCGGCGCAAAGCGGTGCCACGGGCATGATCGTCATGCTGCATGGCTGCACCCAGACGCCCGAGGATTTCGCGGCGGGCACCGGGATGAACGCTCTGGCAGAGACGCATGGCTTCATCGTGGTCTACCCGCATCAATCCCGCGGCGAGAATGCGCAATCCTGCTGGAACTGGTTCCGCCGGGGTGACCAGCGGCGTGACTTGGGTGAGCCTGCCATTCTTGCCGGTCTGGCGCGCAAGCTGGCCACAGAACACTTTGTGCCCTCGGGCAAGACGTTTGTCGCCGGCCTGTCCGCCGGGGCTGCGATGGCGGTGATCCTGGGTGAGACCTACCCGGATGTCTTCGCTGCGGTGGGCGCGCATTCCGGCCTTCCTGGCGGTGCGGCAAAAGATGTGCCGTCTGCCTTTGCGGCCATGGCCGGAAACGGGGGAGACCCTACGCCTTTGGCGGGAACCACGCCGATGCCCACTATCATCCTGCACGGCACGGCCGACACCACGGTCTGTCCGGTGAATGGAGAGCAGATCGCCCGGCGCGTGCTGGCTCTTGGGCCTCGGCAGACCCTCCAGTCCGAGGATCGCGGCCAGGCAGGCGGCCGCTCCTATCGCCGCACGGTGACCGAAGACAGTGCGGGAGCGCCGCTGGTCGAGCATTGGGAAATTGAAGGCCTGGGTCATGCATGGTCCGGCGGTTCTGCCCGCGGCTCTTACACCGATGCGCAGGGCCCCGACGCCAGCACCGCCATGGTGCGCTTCTTTTTCGCCGCATCAGATGCCAGAAACCCGGCAGACACCTGATACAGATCGCAGAGAGATGCCGAAGTAGCCCGAGCCAGCCTCACAGCGGCGCCGCCGAGAACCGCAGGGCTGCGCCACCCTCGACAAGAAATCTGTTGGCGCAGTCCAGCGCCTCACGGATGGTAACGTCCATGTCCAGATAGCGGTAGGTGCCCAGCCGTCCGACAAAGGTTACATGGGTCTCGGCATCGGCTCTGGCGACGTATTGTCTCAGCAGATCTTTCTCGCGGATCTGGCGAATGGGGTAGTAGGGGATATCGTCAGGGCCGCAGGCGCGACTGTATTCACGGTAAAGCACGGAACCTGCGTGATCCTCCCACGGGCGAAATGCTTGTGTTCGGTGATCCGCGTGTAGGGAACGGCCAGTTCTCCATAGTTCATCACCGCACAGCCCTGCCAGTCCCCCAGATGGGTGAATCGCTCGAAATCCAGCGTGCGATAGCCCAGACGGCCAATGTCATAGCCAAACCAGCCATCTATCGGGCCTGAGTAGAACACATGGTCGAACTGCCCGGCCTCACCGCGATCAAATCGGCTGTTCAGGTCCACATGGATGCCGGGATGATCCAGGATGCGTTCGACCAGCGCGGTATAGCCATCTTCGGCATGCCCTGAAACGCATGGAAGAAATAGTTGTCGTCATAGTTAAAGCGGATCGGCAGCCGTTTGAGAATGCTGGCGGGCAGATCGCGCGGTGAACAGCCCCATTGCTTTTGGGTGTAACCCTTGAAAAACGCCTCATAAAGATCAGATCCGACAAAGCGCAGCGCCTGTTCCTCGAAGGTTTGCGGATCGGTTATCGAGAGATCAGCCCTGGTCTCCAAAAACTCGCGGGCCTCTTCCGGGTTCATCGTCGCGCCGAAGAACTGGTTGATCGTATGGAGGTTGACGGGCAGCGCATAAACCGCGCCCCCTGAGGTGATTTTGACCCGTTCAGGAACGGCCGGAACGTCGCAAAGCGGTTCACATAGTCCCAGACCCCGGCATCATCGGTGTGAAAGATATGCGGCCCGTAGGTATGGACCATCACGCCGGTGTCCGGGTCCCTGAGCGTGTGGCAGTTGCCAGCCACATGGTCGCGTTGATCAACGATGCGCACCTGCACGCCCTGCTCGGCCAATGTGCGACCAATGACGGCGCCCGACAGGCCCGCTCCGACGATCATGATCGTTCCCGCCACGCGATGCTCCGCTGTTTGATGAGGCTTACAGCGCATGCGCAACCCAGGGCCCACATGCTTGGTCGCTCCAACAGGAATGCTGCCATTATGTTCCGGCAGACAGCCAAACTGCGCCAGCGATCATATGCGGGAACATTGGCGTGCCGGCCCGGTTGAGAGGCTGCGGAATGGCCCAGAAGACAGGCCGCACCCCGCGCATCCTCAGCGAGAGAACCAATGGACGCGGGCATCATTGCGATTTCGGATTTCTGCGATCCTGTCCCGCCCCGCGAAAGCGGGATCGGCCCGGCAGCGCTTTGCGAAAGCTGGCGCAATCTGCCGCCGTCCTGCCCGTCGCTGCGGCCCGAAGTTGTGGGTGGTTATCTTGAACGGCTGCCGCTGTCTTGTGTTGCCGCAGGTCTGGCCACCTCTGCCGAAGTCTGGCGGTTTGCGGGCACGGATGCCGGTCGTGATATCGCAGGCAAAAGCGGCCCTTCCGGGCTGACCTACCGGACCTTGCGCGCCGACGGTCACGGCGCGCCCTACGGGTCTGCTGAAGCTTTGGCCGCCATCCGGGAACGCGGAGCTCCGGCGATCCTGTGCGTCTGGGGTTTGGGCGTGACCGAGGACATTCTGACCGCCTGCGCCAACAGCGTGAAGATCTACAATTCCATCGACGCGCCCGCCCTGCGCATCCCCTTCGAGATCAGCCGCCATTTTGACCTCTTCCTGACCGGGGCTGAATGGCAATCGCAGGACATCCGCGCCCGCCATCCTGATGCCTTGTGTGAGGTGATGCCGATCGGGCCGGAATTCGCCTCGGACCAGACCTTCCATCCCACCGGGGCAGCCAAGGATTATGACGTGGTCTATGTCGCGGCCACCCAAGCCTACAAGCGGCATGATCTGCTGCTGGATGCGCTGTCACATCTGCCGGAGCGCCGTGCACTTTGCGTCGTCGGCTACGGTCACCTGACCGACAGCCTGAAAGGTGAGGCGGATCATCGCGGTCTGGCAATCGACTGGATTGGCCCCGTTGGCCATGACGAGGTGAACCGTCTGATCAATCGGGCGAAGATCGGCGTCGTTTGCGGCGTTCACGATGGCGCGCCTGCGATCCTGACCGAATATATGCTGGCGGGCCTGCCGGTGCTGGCCAATGCGGGGCTGGTCTGCGGCCGCCAATACATCCGCCCTGACACCGGCCTGACCGCGACCGAGCAGGACTTCCCTGCCGCCATGAACCGGCTGATCGAGACGGCCCATCTCTATTCCCCCGACCTGTGGTCCAGCAGCACTGGACATGGCCGCATTCGGTGCGGCGCCTTGGCCGGCTGATCCAGCAGGCCCGGCTGAGAAAGAAGATCAGCGCATGAATGTCTTGTCGCCCAAAACTGCCGCCCTTGCGGCCTGTGATACGCCTGCCCCGCTGATCTGCTTTTCGCATCTGCGGTGGGATTTCGTCTTGCAGCGGCCCCAGCATCTGATGCGGCGCTTTGCCCGGCACCGTCCGGTCTGGTTCTGGGAGGAGGCGATCCCGACGGATCACCACCTGCCGTATCTGGAGTTTCATGCCTTCGCCGGAACCACCGTTCAGGCGATCCGCCCCCGCGTGCCGATCCGCTTCGCTCCGGCAGAGGCTGCGCTGGCTTTGTCGCGGCGGTTGGACCAATTGCTGCTGATCACCGGCATCCACGCGCCCGTGCTGTGGTTCTATACGCCCCAGATGTGGCCCCTGGCGCGGCACATCACCGCCTCGGCCATCGTCTATGACTGTATGGATGAGCTGTCGTCCTTCCGTTTTGCTCCACCGGATCTGCGTCAGAACGAGGCGGCGCTTTTGGCGGCGGCAGATGTGGTCTTTACAGGGGGCTACAGCCTTTACGAGGCAAAGCGCGACCAGCACGCCAATATCCATCCCTTTCCTTCCAGTGTGGATACCCCGCATTTCGCCACCGCCCGCGCGGGACTGACCGATCCGGCGGATCAGGCGACGATCCCGCAGCCCCGCCTGGGCTATTACGGCGTGATCGATGAACGGCTGGATCTTGGCCTGCTGCGCGACATGGCCGCGGCACGGCCGGACTGGCAGATCGTCATGATCGGCCCGGTGGCCAAGCTTGACCCCGCCGATTTGCCGCACGCGCCGAACATCCACTGGCTGGGACAGAAAACCTATGAAGAGCTGCCCGCCTATCTGTCGGGCTGGGATCTGGCCCTGATGCCCTTTGCGATCAATGAGGCAACGCGCCATATCAGCCCGACCAAGACGCTGGAATATCTGGCGGGCGGGCGGCAGGTCGTCTCGACTCCGGTGCGCGATGTGGTGCGGCACTACTCTGATCTCGACGCCCTGAAGATCGCAGGTACCACGCCCGCCTTTATCGCCGCCTGCGCAGAACTTCTGGCCCGGCGTGGCGCTTCCGCGACCTGGTTGCCGCAAGTTGACCGGATGCTCTCCAGCGTCAGCTGGGACGCCAACTTTCGGCAGATGAACGACCTTCTGGCGGCAGCCGCTCTTGCCCATGCGATTGAAGAGGCGCCCGCTGCGCATGATGGCGTCTAAGTCATGGCCGCAGTCAAAACTCTGTTGGCGACAGACAGCGCCGCCCCCTCGGGTGTGGGGCGGGTGATGCTGACGCTTGCCACGGCCCTGACTCGCGAATGGAGGCCAGGGCTGCTGTTTGGCGACCATATGGAAGGCCATGACCTTGTCCGGCAAGCCGCCGATCTTGGGCTGCAGGCGGGAACGGTTCCCGAGAATGATTGGAGAACGGCGGTAGCAGGCGCATCTCTGGTGCATGTCCATGCCGGCATCGGATGGGAGGGGCATGGCATCTGCGCCGCCGCCCGCCGCGCCGGAGCAACCGTGATCCGCACCGAGCATCTGCCCTGGCTTATTACCGATCCGGGACAGGTCGCCGATTATGCCCAGATGCTGGGGAATGTTGATGCGATCACCACAGTGGGCGAGGCTGCCGGGAAAAGCTGGCACGCTGCTATCGGCGGGATGCGCGGCATCGACTTGCCCGTGATCACCATCCCAAACGGCATCACCCCACCCGCAGGCGCGCCCAATGTGTCGCAAGGCCAGATCATCCTCTGCGTCGCCCGGTTCACGCCGCAGAAGAACCACAGCGTTCTGATCGATGGCATGCACAGGTTGCGGCACAGCCACCCGGCGGCCAGGCTGCAACTAGTGGGCAGCGGTCCTGAAGAACAGGCGATCTGCGACCAGCTGCGCCAGCTCGGGCTGACCTCGGTCGAGCTGCTGGGCCAGCGCGACGATGTGCCGACCCTTATCGCGGGCGCAGCAATCGTGGTCCTGCCCTCGGCGTTTGAGGGTCTGCCACTTTTCGTGCTTGAGGCGATGGCCGCGCATCGCGCTGTGGTCGCCAGCCGCATCGGCGGCAACATTGATGCATTGGGGCCAGATCACCCCTGGCTGGTATCACCCGGTGATCCGATCGCCTTGGCCGCAGCCCTCGCCACGGCCCTGGACCAACCCGAACGGCGCGAGGAAGTCGCCGCGCAGCAGGCGGACAGGTTCCGCCATCTCTTCACCGCGCGTCACATGGCAGACCGCACCGCCGGTCTTTATGCCCAAACACGCGACCGCAGAAAAAGGACAGGCCCCGCTATGACAAGACTGGCATTCATCGGCGCGGGCGGTATCGCGCAACGCCATTTTGGCGTGTTGGCGCAGATGCCGGATGTGTGCATCGTGGCCGTAGCCGACCCCGATCTGGCCCGCGCCGAAGAGGCCGCACAAAGGCTGGACGCCCGCGCCTTTGAGGACCACGCCACCATGCTGGCCGAGGTCGACGTTGATGCGGTCTATATCTGCGTGCCGCCCTTTGCCCATGGCGATGCCGAACGCGCCTGCATAGCGCGCGGTTTGCCGTTCTTCGTGGAAAAGCCGCTGTCTCTGGATCTGGCCCTGGCCGAAGCGATCGCGGCAGAGGTTGCGGCGGCCAGTCTGATCACTGCCGTCGGCTATCACTGGCGCTACCTCGACACGGTGGATGAGGCGCGGGCGCAGCTGGCGGGTAACCCGGCGCATCTGATGACCGGCTTCTGGCTGGACCAGACCCCGCCGCCGGAATGGTGGTGGCGTGAGGATGCCTCGGGCGGGCAGATCGTTGAACAGGCGACCCACGTGATCGACATGGCGCGGTGTCTCGCCGGTGAGGTGACAGAGGTGTCCGCCATGACCGCCCGCCGCGACCGCCCGGATTTCGCCGGGCTGACCGTGCCAACCGCCACCGCCGCCACGTTGCGCTTTGCCAGCGGCGCGGTGGCAACCCTGGCCTCAACCTGCCTGCTGCGATGGAACCACGGGGTCGCCCTGCATGTATTCGCCGATGCGCTGGCGATGGAGATCACCGACCACGACCTTATGATCGACGTGGGCCACGGCCGCCCCGCTCGCCGGGCCGAAGGCGATCCGGTCTGGCGCGAAGACCGCGCCTTTATCGACGCGGTGCAGGGGGGCGAGAACCGCATCCGCTGCCCCTATGCGCAGGCGCTGGAAACCCATCGCGTGGCGCTGGCCGTGCAACAGTCCGCCCTCACCGGTGCGCCCGTGCAGATGGAGGTGCTGCGGGCCAACCCGCAGCCCTTTTTTCGCCGCGTCGTTGCCTAGGATGCCCGCCCTGCCGGATCAGCCCCGACGCATCCGCAGCCTTGGCGTCGAACGCCCCGGCGCGCCGTTCATTTTTGCATATGACGAGGGTCCCGCTGGTGATGGCCAGCTGCGCCTTGACCTGATGTTCAGCGGCATCAGCGCGGGCACCGAGCTGACCTTCCTGAAAGGCACCAACCCCTATCTCCACAGCCGTTGGGATGCGGGTCAGGGCGTCTTTGTCGAAGGCGAACCCTCAGCCCGGTTCCCCGTGAACTTCCTCGGCTATATGGAGGTTGCGCGGGTGATCGACACCCGCGCGCCCGGCTTTGCCGATGGCGATGTGCTGGCCACGACCTTTGGCCACAAGACCGGCCATACCGCCCATCCCGACCACGATCTGCTGCTGCACCTTCCCGGTGACATGGATCCGATGCTGGGATCTTTGCCGCGCAGATGGGGCCGATTGCGGCCAATGGCATCCTGCATGCCGATACCCTGGAATTCGGCCCACATGTGCCGCATCTGGGGGCTGGCCTCGCCGGACGCCCGGTGCTGGTCTGGGGGCGGCACGGTGGGCCTCTTCTGCGCCCTCTTTGCCCGCCGTGCCGGCGCGTCCGAGGTTGTGGTGGTTGACCGTCGGACTGGCGGCGCGGCCTTGCCAACCGGATGGGCTTTGACGCGCTGGATGAGGATGCCGCCTGGCGCCATGCCAAGGCGCGCTGGCATTCGCCCATCGGTGGGCGGGGGGCTGAGGTGGTGATCCAGACCCGGGCACGACCCGAGAGCTTGCATCTGGCTTTGCGCGCCCTGCGGCCACAAGGGTGGTCATAGACCTCGCCTTCTATCAGGGCGGCATGGAGGCCACCCGGCTGGGCGAGGAATTCCACCATAATGGCCTGTCGCTTCAATGCGCCCAGATCAACCGGATGCCGCGCGCTCTGGCCCAGTCATGGGACCAGCGCAGGCTGGCGCAAGAGACGCTGGCCCTGCTGGGTTCGGATGGCCCCGCAATCCGCCAGCACATGATCACTCATGTCATCCCCTTTTATGAAGCGCCGGGCTTTCTGCGGCATCTGCTGCAAGATCGCCCTGAGTTCTGCCAGATCGTGCTGGAGCATCGCTGATGGACGGCCCCGTTCCGCTGACCGAGCGCGAACGCGACGACCGCGCGGCGGCCGCCAGCCTCGCCACTGGCCACATCCCCGAACCGCATCCCGATGCGGGCAAGATCCGTATCCTGTGGGTCTTTGCCTGGCTGGTCGTTGGGGTGAGGAAACGGAGGTGCGGCTTCTGGCCCACACGCTTGACCCCGCGAAATACCGGATCGAGGTGCTGCCCTGTTTCCGCAAAGACGGGATGCCGGACCAGAGTCATGATCAGCTGCGCGCGCTTGGTGTGACTGTCGACACCACCGCCTATACGCTCGGGTTCGAGGATACCGTGGCCTATCTGCGCCGCCGCATCACCGGGGCGGATATCGTGATCTCATCGCAGAATGTGGCCGATATTTACCCCGCGATGGACGGTCTGGCCCTGCATCCGCCGCTGATCGAACATGGCGGGCTGGTGTCAGAGGCGCTGGCCGGGCCAAAGCATCTGACCACCCGCTATGTCGGCGTCTGCGACACCATCCGCGCGGCTGCGGCGGGCCGGATGCCGGATCGCCCGCAGCATGCGATCGAAATCCCCTCGATGGTGGATCTGACCGAGTTCGATCCCGCGACCCGCGGGCCGATGCGGCACAGCCTTGGCGTTGCGCCGGACCAGATCCTGATCGGCTGGGTCGGGCGGCTGGACCGCAAGAAGCGGGTTGAGGATTTCCTCCGTGCGGCGGCCGACGTCGCCCGGACCGAACCGTTGGCGCGGTTTGTCATAGTGGGCGGCCCGGATGCCTTCATGCCGGACTATGCCGATGCGTTGCATCGGCTGGCGCAAACCCTCGGGCTGTCGGAACGGCTGATCTTCATCGGCGACCGGCCGATGTGCCCGCGCTGCTCTCCGCCATGGACATCTTCTGCTGGCTGTCACGCGGGGAAGGGATGCCGCATGTGATCGCCGAGGCCGGGCGGCGGGGCTGGCCGTGATCGCCACGCCCGACAACGGCGCATTGCAGCAGATCCGCGAAGACGACACCGGGGTGTTCGTGCCGCATGAAGCGCCCGCTGAACTCGCCACGGCCTTGCGGCGGCTGATCGCGGACCCGGCCCTTCGCGCCCGCCTAGGGATGGCCCTGCAGGCCCATGTCCGCAACACCTATTCCGCCGCCGTGGTGGTGCCGCAGTGGGAGCGGCTGTTCGCGCAGGTTCTAGACGAACGCCCCCCAGCCCCGCCCAGCGGACTGTTCCAGAGCTTCATCCTCGGCGGATGGGAAAGCTCCACCCACCGTCTGCGCAGCGGCACGCGGCTGGATGTGATCGCCGCCACCCACCACGACACGAATGGAGAGGGTGACTATCGCCAGTTGTCAGGTCTTGGCATCCGCGCCTGCCGCGATGCCCTGCGCTGGCATCTGATTGAAGCCGAACCGGGCGCTACGACTTCGCATCTTTCACCCCCATGCTGGATGCCGCGACCCGCACCGGCACGCAGGTGATCTGGGATCTGATGCATTATGGCTGGCCCGATGGGCTGGACATCTGGTCGCCTGCCTTTGTCGATTGTTTCGCCGCCTTCGCGCGTGCCGCCGCTCTGCACCTGCGCGACCGCAGCGACGCCGTGCCTTTCTGGTGCCCGATCAACGAGATCAGCTTCTTTTCATGGGCGGGCGGTGATGCCCGCTATCTGAACCCCTTTGCCTCAGGGCGGGGGTTTGAGCTGAAGGTCCAGCTGGCCCGTGCGGCCATCGCCGCGATGCGGGCCTTGCGCGACGTCGATCCGCGCGCGCGGTTTGTGCATGCCGAGCCGCTGATCGCCATTCATCACGATCCCCAAAGCGGCCGCCCGCTGTGGGAGGCGCAGGGCTGGCATGATGCCCAGTTTCAGGCCTTTGACCTGATCGCGGGGCGCATCTGGCCGCAAATCGACGGGGCGCCAGAATTCCTGGATATTGTAGGGTCAACTATTACTTCAACAATCAATGGGTGCATGGCGGGCCACCCGTTGACGTGGATTCCCTCCACTACGCGCCTTTGTCCGACCTTCTGTTCCAGGTGGCTGCCCGCTACAACCGCCCCTTCTGATCGCCGAAACCGGGATCGAGGGGGATCGCCGCGCCGCCTGGCTGGACTATGTCGTGGCAGAGACGGCGCGGGCGTCCCGGCGGGGTGTGCGGGTTGAGGGATCTGCCTCTACCCCATTGCGAACCATCCGGGCTGGGATGACGACCGGCTGTGCCAGAATGGCCTGCTGGGGCACGCTGTCGATCAGGGCACCAGAAGCGTCCACGCTCCACTCGCCCGCGCAATCAGCAATCTGGTGCTGCCTTTTGCTCAGAATGGGCCGCCTGTTTCAGCCAAACCCTGAGAAATCGCGGAAGCCTCACTTCTCTGACCCAGAGGCAGGAACATTCTGAGCGATCCCCTGTTGATAGCCGCGACCAGCCATACGCGGCCCCGTTCTGGCCAAGGCTGAAGTCACCGGCCAGTAACAGCGCTGACGCCCAACCAGGGAAGAATGTCATGATTTTCGAACCCTTTCTGACGGCCATGATCCTCGGGCTGATGGCGTTCATCGCTGCAGCCGAACCGACAGACGACGGGCTGATGGGTGGTGCGCGCCATGACTGACCGCGATCCAAAGCCCGATCCCATCCCGCCCGAGGTTCAGCGTCGCGTCGCACCGAACGTCATAGATCAGCGCCAACAGCAGATAGACCCGGCCGGAAAGCATCGGATCGACCCCAATGCCCGGCCCGACACCAATACCAAGCAGCCCGGCTCGCTCGGGACTGCCAGCAAGCCCCCCGCAAGCTCTGGAGAATAAGATGCCGAAGTTCAAAAGCGCCAGGATCCATGACCAGACACTGACCCGCGGTGCGGGTGGCGAATTGCATCAGACGGCGGAGGACGGGTTCGATACCCTGACCACCGCACAGGGCGGGCCGGTCGCAGATGACCAGAACGCGCTGAAAATCGGGGCTCGCGGCCCGACCCTGATCGAGGATTTCCACTTTCGTGAGAAGATGTTCCATTTCGACCATGAGCGTATCCCGGAACGCGTGGTCCATGCCCGGGGTTACGGCGCGCATGGGTTCTTTGAAACCTATGAACCGCTGATAGAATTCACCCGCGCCGACATTTTCCAGCGCGCCGGAGAGATCACCCCGGTCTTCGTGCGTTTCTCGACCGTGGCGGGATCGAAGGGCAGCGCCGATCTTGCCCGCGATGTGCGTGGCTTTGCGGTGAAGTTCTACACGCAGGAAGGCAACTGGGATCTTGTCGGCAACAACATCCCGGTCTTCTTCATCCAGGATGCGATCAAATTCCCCGACATCATCCATGCGGTGAAACCCGAACCCGACCGGGGCTTTCCGCAGGCGCAATCGGCGCATGACAATTTCTGGGATTTCATCAGTCTGACCCCGGAATCCATGAATATGATCATGTGGGTGATGTCGGACCGGGCCATCCCCCGGTCATTCCGGTTCATGGAGGGGTTCGGGGTCCACACCTTCCGTCTGCTGGATGAGAATGACAAGTCCACCTTCGTGAAATTCATCTGGAAGCCCAAACTGGGCATGCAATCGGTGATGTGGAACGAGGCGGTCAAGATCAACGGTGCCGATCCCGACTTTCACCGCCGCGATCTGTGGAACGCCATTCAGGCCGGGGACTTCCCGGAATGGGAGCTGTGCCTGCAGCTCTTCGATCAGGACTTCGCCGACAGCTTTGACTTCGACGTTCTCGACCCGACCAAGCTGATCCCCGAGGAACTGATCAAGCCGATCCCGGTCGGACGTCTGGTGCTGGACCGCATGCCCGACAACTTCTTCGCCGAGACCGAGCAGGTCGCATTCATGACGCAGAACGTGCCGCCGGGGATCGATTTCTCCGACGATCCGCTGCTGCAAGGCCGCAATTTCAGCTATCTTGATACCCAGCTGAAGCGGCTTGGCAGCCCGAACTTCACCCACATCCCGGTGAATGCGCCGAAATGCCCCTTCGCGCATTTCCAGCAAGACGGGCATATGGCGATGCGCAACCCGAAAGGCCGGGTGAATTACCAGCCGAACTCGCACGGGCTTGGCCCCCGCGAAGACCCGCAACGTGGCCATCGCAGCCATGCTACCCCGCCCGAAGGCCCGAAACAGCGCCTGCGTCCTGAAAGCTTTGCCGATCACTACAGCCAGGCACGTCAGTTCTATCTGTCGCAAACGGCGGTCGAGCAGAAGCACATCGCCAGCGCTCTGGTCTTCGAGCTGGCGAAATGCGAGCTGCCGGTGATCCGCGAGCGCATGATCGCGCATCTCCTGAACATCGACGGACCGCTGGCCGAGACGGTTGCCGAAAAGCTGGGGATCAAGATGCTGCCCGATCCGGCAGATGCCGCCGTGGCACCTGTCGATCTTCCGGAATCCCCGGCCCTCAGCATCCTCAGCAATCCCCCTGAAAGCTTCGCAGGCCGCAAGGTCGGTGCGCTGATCTGCGACGGCGTGGACGCGGCGCTGGTGCAGGAACTGGCGGATGCGCTGGCCAGCGAAGGCGCCATGCTGGAAGTGATCGCCCCTAAGATCGGCGGCGCCAGGGCTGCGGATGGCAGTCTCATCCCCGCCATGCATATGGTGGATGGCGGGCCGTCGGTGCTCTTCGATGCGGTGGCACTGATCCTGACACCGGAAGGAGCCGAAAGGCTGGCCGGGGATGTGGCGGCGCGCGATTTTGTCAGTGACGCTTTTGCCCACTGCAAGTTCATTGCGCATACGCAGGGGGCTACGGCGCTGCTGGAAGCGGTCGGAATTGAGCCAACGGCGGATGAGGGGCTGCTGCCATTGGACCTTGGAACCTGCGCCGATTTTGTCGCCACCTGTCGGCAGATACGTCTCTGGGCCCGCGAACGCGCATTAAAGCCCTGACGCGAATGGGACAGGGGCTGAGACATGGTTCACTGGGGCCCGACTGCGTGCATATTTGTGTCGATATGCAACGTCTGTTTGGCCCCGGCTATCCCTGGGCGGTACCGTGGCTGGACCAGATTATGCCGAATGTCGAAGCGATATGCGGTCACAATTCTGCACGCACCATCTTCACTCGCTTCCTGCCCCCTGCCAACCCCGACGAGACAATCGGAGCATGGCGACATTACTATCGGAAGTGGGACTGCGTCACTCTGGACAGGATCGGAGCCGAGGCGGTACACCTCCTGCCCGAACTGGTGCGCCACACCCCGCCAGCGAAGATCATCGACAAGATGGTCTATTCGCCATGGTTTGATCCGGCGCTGGACCGTCTCCTCGCTCGGGCAAAGGTGAATTCGATCCTCCTGACCGGAGGCGAGACCGATATCTGCGTTTTGGCCACGGCATTGGGAGCTATTGATCGAGGTTTTCGGGTGGTCATGGTCAGGGATGCACTTTGCAGTTCATCCGACCGCACACATAGTGAGTTGATGGATCTCTACTCCAGCCGTTTCGATACGCAGATTGAGGTGGCAGATACCGAGGAAACTTTGGAAAACTGGCCAAAGGGCTGAGCAGCGCGTAACGCGTATTCCCTTCGCTTCTGTTCCTTGCAGCAGGTGTGCCCAAATCTCTGTGGCCACACTTTTCCACGATGTGGCGCCGATCTTGAGATTGACCCGTGCTCCGGGTGGCCGGGGTTTAGAACTTCCGGCTCAGTCCGGTCTCACCCGTCAGCCCGAAGCGCCATGGCAGGTCCACCGCGCGAGAGATCCCAATGCGAGGACCGCTGATCACTTCCCCGGTCGGCCGGACTGCGGGTCTGAGCACCAGATCGGCTCCGTCGAAGGGCCTGCCATTGTCGGAACTCCGTACATCCAGGGCCTGACACAATCGTCCCGGTCCAGCGCACAGAGGTCCCGTCGGGCGGCGCTTCCGCACCACATCCAATCCCCATTCCGGGCGCAATGCGCGGATCAGCACTGCCTCACCCGGGCGACCGACCACATTCAGACAGAGATGCATCCCGTAGGAAAGATAGACATAGGCATGGCCCGCAGGGCCGAACATCGCACTATTACGCAGGGTTGGCCCGCGAAAGCTGTGGGATGCCGGATCATCTGCAGCGTAGGCCTCCGTCTCGATGACGATTCCTCCCACGCCACGCACCAACAGAGCTGCGCCAATGAGCTTGCGAGCCAGCGCACATGCGTCCAGCTCAGGATCGAAAGGCGGCGTGAATGATAAGGTCATGGCGCATGCCCTCTGTGCTGCTCCTCACTTTAAGCTGGCAAGCAGGCCGCCTCGCGCGAAGAAATGTCGGCTGATCGCGGAGTGCCTTAACCTTAACGGCCTGAACACGCCAAAGCCCCCCACCCCTCAAAGGCATGCTTAAACCTGCTGGCACATTACAGCATATTTCGCACGGCAATAAAGGCAGCGGCCATTGACGCTGGACGAGGGCGTTGACCGACCCGGGGCGGACGATTTCTGCCAGGGGCACGTTGAGACATTCATCTCGCTCGCAGGACTGGCCAGCGATAGCCAGCGCAGCTGCTTCAGCACACAAATCTGACCCACTGATCGGTGAGATGCCAGAGCGCAGTCTCATATCTCAGGCGTTGTCATCAACGGGCGGGAACATCTGCGACCGGCGGAACTTTCAATAAAAACAACGTCAGGAGAGAACCATGTCAGATCGCGCCAGCCATAAAGCCTATCACCAACCGACCGGCGGATGGGGATCGGTCAAATCGCTGTTGAAGCATTCCGTTCGGCAAGGCGCGATGTCTAAAGGTATCGGTCTGATGCGGGACCACAACAAAACCGGCGGCTACATGTGTACCAGCTGCGCATGGGCGAAACCTGGAGAACCCCATTTTGCAGAATTCTGCGAAAACGGTGCCAAGGCAACATTCTGGGATCTTACTTCGAAACGCACGACACCAGAGTTCTTTGCCCGGCATCGCGTTTCAGATTTGCTCCAGTGGCCGGATTATGACCTTGAGAACGAGGGGCGGCTGACCCACCCGATGCGCTATGACGCGGCCAGCGACAGATATATCGAAATATCCTGGGCCGAGGCTTTCACCGACATCGGCACCCATCTGCGGTCATATGCCGCTGAAGATGTTGTCTTTTATGCCTCGGGGCGCGCCTCACTGGAAACGTCCTATATGTATCAGCTTCTCGCGCGGCTTTATGGCAACAACAATCTGCCCGACAGTTCCAACATGTGCCATGAAACCACCTCCGTGGCGCTGCCGCAGAGCATCGGAACCCCCGTTGGCACTGTTCTGCTCGAGCATTTTCAGGACACGGATTGCATTCTGTCCTTCGGCCAGAATGTCGGCACCAACTCGCCACGACTGCTGCACACGTTGCAGGAGGTGCGCGAACGTGACGTGCCCATCGTGGTGTTCAATCCATTACGCGAACGAGGCTGGGAAGCCTTCGTCAATCCGCAGCGGCCGGGACAGATGCTGACCAACAAGGCCACGCAGATCGCAACGCAATACTACCAACCGCGCGCGGGCAGCGATATCGCGGTGATGACCGGCATGGCCAAGGCACTCTTCGCCTGGGACGATGCCGCAAAGGCTGCGGGCGAGCCGCGCGTGCTTGATGACAAGTTCATCGACGCCCATACCGCCGGGTTCGCGACATTCGAGACCATGGTGCGCGCCACCACCTGGCCCGAGATCGAAGCCGCCTGCGGATTGCCGCGCGAGGCTCTCGAGGCGGCAGCACGGACATATGCAGAGGCAAAATCGGTCATCGCCATCTATGGTATGGGCCTGACACAGCACAAGCTGGGCGTCGACTCTGTGCAGATGCTGGTCAACCTGCTGCTGATGCGCGGCAATATGGGCCGGCCCGGCGCAGGTATCTGCCCTGTGCGCGGGCATTCGAATGTGCAGGGCCAACGCACGGTGGGCATTGCCGAAAAGACCGCGCTGGTGCCGCTCGACGCGATGGCAGAGCGCTATGGGTTCACACCGCCGCGCGAAGACGGCATGAACACCGTCGAGGCCTGCGAGGGTATCGTCGCCGGCAGGGTCCGCGCTTTCATCGGGCTGGGCGGCAACTTTGTCCGGGCCATCCCCGAGCGCGAGCTGATGGAGCGCAAATGGCGCGATCTCGATCTGTCTGTGCAGATCGCCACCAAGCTCAACCGCAGCCATCTGATAACCGCGCGCACGACTTATCTGCTGCCGACCCTCGTGCGCTCGGAAATCGATGAACAGGCGTCTGGGCCACAGATCGTCACGATGGAAGATTCGACCACCTGCATTCACGCATCGCGCGGAAAATACCGCCCGGCCAGCCCCCAACTGCTGTCTGAGCCCAAGATCGTGGCCGAAATTGCCAAAGCCACATTGCCAGAGAACCCTTTGGTGCCATGGGATCTCTGGGTCGCCAACTACGGGCTGGTCCGGAACGAGATCGCAGCGATCTTTCCCGACGCCTTCCACGATTTCAACGACCGCCTCGACCTGCCCGGCGGCTTCCCGCGCCCTGTTCCGGCTCGTGAACGCATCTGGGAGACCGACACCGGTAAAGCGAACTTCAAGACGCCTTCGGCCCTGCATGCCAGCTTTGATACCGACGATGATCCCGGTGTGTTGCGCCTTATCACGTTGCGGTCGAACGACCAGTTCAACACCACCATCTACGGAAATGCCGATCGGCTGCGCGGCATACACGGCTCGCGCATGATCGTGATGATGAACCCGAACGACCGGATGCGTTTCCAGATTGCAAAGGACGGCCTGGCAAGGCTGACCACTGCGGCGGAAGATGGTGTGTCGCGGAGTGTCGGCGGGTTGCAGGTCATCGACTATGATATCCCTGAAGGCACCATTGCCGCCTATTACCCCGAATGCAACGCGCTGATCCCGCTGTGGCAATATGCACAGGAGAGCAAGACACCGGCCGCTAAATCGGTTCCGGTGCGGGTCAGTTCGGAGGCCCAGGCACATGTCTGATACTACGCTGCCGGAACCGCCCGTCCTGACGAAGGCAGTCTTCGACGCTGTGACCGACAAGGCCAATCTGTCGTTACGTCCTATGGTTGTGCTTGGCGTCCTTGCAGGCATCTACATCGGGCTGGGCGGGCTGTTTGCCACGATTGCGCTTGCACAAGGCGATGACCTGCCCTTCGGTGTGGCGCAGGCCCTTGCAGGTCTGGTCTTTGCGCTCGGCCTTGTGCTGGTTCTGGTCGCAGGTGCCTAACTCTTCACGGGCAATACCCTGATGGTAGGGCCGGTTGCCCTCGGCCAGCTGGCGGCATCTCGGGCATTGCTCGCGCTTTGCATCGTTTATATCGCGAACTTTGTTGGCTCGGTGACTCTTGCCGGGCTGATCGCCCTCGCCGACGTCCATGCGGGCGGCGAAGGAGCGGTCGGCAGGGCGGCGCTGGATCTCGCCCTGACCAAGCTCGACAAATCCTTTGGCGTCACGCTCGCCAGCGGCATTCTGGCAAACATGCTCGTCTGCCTTGCGGTCTGGATGGCCTATGGCGGTCAGACTGTGACTGAGAAACTCGCAGCCCTGCTCCTGCCCATTGCAGCTTTCGTCGCCGCCGGGCTCGAGCATTCGGTCGCGAATATGTATCTGCTGCCATATGCCTTTTTATAAAGGGCGACCATGCGGGCTATGACGTCACCGTCATCGGGATATTCGCCAATCTTCTCGCTGCAACGATGGGCAATCTGATCGGCGGTGCCTTGGTCGCATTGGCTTATGTCGCTGCGTATCGGACTGAATTGGCACAGCCGGATCATGGGAAATGAGAACGCTTCTTCAGCGAACGGCCAATGTCCCTCCGACTCTGGCAGTACAGGAACCTCACTGCCCTCTTGACCGTTGTTGGTGGGCCGGGACTGCTGACTGACCAGATGTCTGCACGGTCAGCCAGTTGACCTCGCACTGAATCTCTCACCGCAGTGCTCGGGGAAGGAAATCCGCCACATGCAAGCGATAACTCCCTTTGACTGGGTTCGCCTGTTCCTTGGTGAAGATCCGCCGCTCTTCTACCTGGAAATCGTCTTTCGCATCCTGGTCATCTGGATCTGGACCATGGCGCTGCTGCGCTGGATTGGCGGGCGCAGCATCTCGCAACTCTCGGTCGTCGAATTCCTGCTTGTCATCGCACTCGGCGCCGCCGTCGGAGATGCGATGTTCTACCCCGAGGTGCCGCTCGCCCATGCCATGCTGGTCATTGCCGTCCTCGTGGTGCTGGACAAAGCTGTCGATTATGCAATCCGGCGGTACCGCCTCGCGAAACGCATCATTGAAGGACAACCTGTGGCGATCCTGCGCAATGGCGTTATTCTTTGTGATGGCCTGAGCGCCCGCCAGCTCGGATCACTTGAGCTGATGGAAATGCTGCGCCTTAAAGGCGTTGAGAACCTTGCCTCCCTCCGCGTTGTGTATCTCGAGCCTTCCGGCAAGTTATCGATGTTTCCGGCAGAAAACCCGCAGCCTGGCCTCTCGATCATGCCGCCGAGGGAGGAAGTTAAAGGCGATGTGCCTGACCGGGGCGCTACTGCCTGTTGCGAGCACTGCGGGATGGTTGCTGACCCCCACGCGCCCTGCCCGAACTGTGGCGGAGACAGTTGGGTCCGCGCCACACCTGCGCCTAAGTGGAGGCAGTGAGCGATCCCATGACCAGAAATGTGGTGATCATTGAGGACCGGCTTGAAGTCGCTATTCCAATGGCGGCGCATCTCGAAGCGCGAGGGTTCAACATTGTCGGTCTGATCCTGGAACGGGCTGCGGCCCTTGCTGTCGCTGAAGGAGAGCGGGCAGATTTCAGCGCAAGGATAGCTGACCTTCCGCTGAGTGATCAAAGATCCAGAACATGCGTGGCGTTGCTGGCGGAGCTCGGAATCCCGACCCTGCAAATGCCCGCTCCAGTTTCGCAGACAGACCGCGCGACACGAGCCAGCGGGACCGTGAGCTCATTGTCCCGTCAGCGCCACTTCCCACATCGATAGCGGGGGCGGGGGAGAACCACGGGAACAAGGCGCGTGTTGAATGGTTGGATATCCATCAATCGGAGAGGTACGATGAACCGTAAAACCGAAGACCCCGCCACTCATCCGAAGCAGAAATCACTGGGGCAAAGCCCTGAGGCCGATTTGACCAGTCAGGCTTGGGAAGCAACCAGCCCGGCAGAGCAGGCTGAAGCTGCTGTCCCTGGCGGAGATGAACTGACGCCCGAACAGAAGCGCGTCACCCCGGAGGAAGTGCGCAACCATGCAATCGCACAGGGGACCGACGAACCCTCGATCCCGCGCGGGCGCAACCCTGACACAGCCATGTGCGAGGACCGCGACCATCCCGGCCGGGTCGACAAAGAGAACGACTGCTGAGGAGTGACGCATGGCACCCCGGCCGTTCTGGAAAGGCTATCTGAAACTCTCGCTGGTCAATTGCCCGGTGACCATGGCCCCAGCGACCAGCGAGGCCGAAAAGGTGCGCTTTCACACGATGAATTCCAAAACCGGCAACCGTGTGGTCAGCCGGTATGTCGACAGTGTCAGCGGCAAGCCAGTGCGCGACGAGGATGAGGTCAAGGGCTATGCCCGGGGTGAAGACGATTACGTCATCCTTGAGGATGACGAGATCGATCAGGTCGCGCTGGAAAGCACACGCACCATCGACATCGACATGTTTGTCCCTGCCGATACCATCGGATGGATCTGGTATGATACGCCGCACTACCTCTCGCCGGCGGATCGGGTGGGCGAGGAGGCGTTTTCCGTCATCCGCGCCGCCATGGCCGATACCGGAACGGTCGGCATCGCAAGGCTGGTCCTTTATCGCCGCGAACGCGCTGTGATGCTGGAGCCGCGCGGCAATGGCATCGTGGTCTGGACCCTGCGCTATGGCGATGAGGTGCGCGGCGCGGCGGAATATTTCGGCAAGGTCGAGGACAAGAAGCCCGATCCCAAACTGATGACGCTGGTCAAGCATCTGATAGATGAGCGCAAAAAACCCTGGTCGCCTGACATGGCGTCCGACCCTGTCCAGGCGCGGCTACTTGATCTGATCGCCGCGAAGAAAAGGGGCCGCAAGCGTGTGCCCAAGGCGAAGGCTGAACCTGCGGCCAAGGACAACGTCGTCAGCATCATGGATGCGCTGAAACGCAGCCTTGCCGCAGAGAAGAAGGGCAAATAGCTATCGCGCCTTGACTTTCATCGGCGCGGCTGACTTGCGAAACCCCTCCCACGGATCGCCTGTCATCGCGGCCAGTCGGGCAGGCAGATTGGTCAGGGTGAAATGCGCCGGGCCGATTTCCGGCCCAAGCTCTTGCCACTCCAACGGAGTCGACACCGCCGCCCGCGCCGCGCGCGGGTAGAATAGGCCGCTACCGCCGTCGCACCGCGTTGATTACGCAAATAGTCGATCAGAATGCGCCCCTTGCGCCTGGCCTTCGCAACTGTTGCCACATAGTCGCCGGGGGCATCGGAGGCCATCGCCTGCGCAACACCCTTGGTGAACGCCTTCACCTCGGGCCATGTGGCATGGGGTTTGATCGGCGCCACGACATGCAACCCCTTGCCGCCCGAGGTCTTGACGAATGCCGTTAGCCCGGCCTCGGTCAGCCGCTGGCGCACCTCATGCGCTGCTGCGATCACACGCGGCCACTCCACACCCTCGCCCGGATCCAGATCCATAGTGATTATGTCGGGCCGCTCTGAATCCTCAAGCGAAGCCCCCCAGGGGTGGATCTCCAGCGCCGCCGATTGCACCAGCCCGATCAGACCATCCAGACTGTCGATGCTGATCAGCGGATCACCTGGGTCCTTCGGGTCTTCGACCAGCAGTATATTGCTGTTCATCCCCTTCCAGGCGTGTTTCTGAAAGAAACTCTGGCCGCTGATCCCTTCGGGGCACCGCAAGAGCGCCAGGGGGCGATTGACCACAAAAGGCGCGATCTGCCGCCAGACCTGAGTGTAGTAATCCGCCAGACCCTCTTTGGTGATCCCCTCGTCCGGCCAGTAGATCCGGTCGGGATGCGTCAGTTTGAAATTGGGGCGCGGCGCGGCTTTGGCCGGTTTCGCCACGGCGGTCGCAGCCTCACTGCGGATCTCAGAGGCGGGCTTGTCCTCGCGCAAGCCCCGGAACGACGCATGGCGCAGATGGCCATCCGCCGTCCAGGCGCGGAATTCGACCTCGGCCACAAGTTCGGGCCGCAAGTAGCGCACCTGCTGCGCCTGTTCCGCCGTCAAAGGGGCCGCAAAGGGGCTGTCTTCGCTGCGGATCCTCTCCAGCCGCCGGAACAGATCCTGCGCCATGCGGGCCGAAAACCCGGTGCCCACGCGGCCAACATGGATCAGATCATTCCCCTCATACACACCGAGGACCAGCGAGCCGATGGCGTTTGGCGACGCGGTCGAGGGCATATAGCCGCCGATGACGAATTCCTGCCGGGCCGAGCATTTGGATTTGATCCAGGCCTTGCCGCGTCCCTGCCGGTAAGGCGAGTCGCGCAGTTTGGACACGATCCCTTCAAGACTCAGGCGGCAGGCATGTCGCAAAACCGTCGCGCCGCTTTCCTCGAAGTGGCTGCTGTAGCGCAACGGGCCGCCTGATGTGGCCAGAAGGTGCTCCAGTATCTCTTTACGCTGCACCAGCGGCAGCCCGCGGAGATCGTGACCATCCAGATGCAGAAGGTCAAAGCCGTAGAACAGAAATCGGTCCTCGCGCCCCTCGCTCAGATCTGCCTGAAGGGCGGAAAAATCCGAGGCGCCATTGCCGCTTTCGACCACCATCTCGCCGTCAATCAATGCGGTGCCGACGGGAAGGTCGCGCAAGGCCGTCGGCACCTGTTTGCCGAAGCGGTCGGTCCAGTCCAGCCCGCTGCGGGTCAGAAGTTTGACTTGCCCGACGTCAATCCAGGCTTGCAGTCGATAGCCGTCGAACTTGATCTCATGCAGCCAACGATCCCCCTTCGGCGCAGCGGGGGCAAGCGTCGCCAGCATCGGCGGAATGAAATCCGGCAGAGGTTCCTTCTTTGCGGCCCTGATCGTCGCGGGATCGGGCAGCCGAGTTTCGGTTTCGTCGAGTTCTGCGGATTCGGCCTTTGCGCGGGTCTTCCGGGGTGTCCCGTCTTTCGCAGGCTGACCTGACACATCGCCTGCGATTTCGGAGAGGTCGCGACCGGTTTTGACCGACAGTGGCAGCTCTTCCAGGATGTCGGGTGCATCGCCCGGTCGGGCGACCTCATCATCCGCCTTGATCAGCAGCCAGTTCTCCCGCTTTTCGCCCGGCTTGCCCTGCATCCGGATCAGATGCCAGCGGCCCTGCAACTTCTCGCCCGACAGTTCGAATTCCAGATGTCCCTTGGCATAGCCCCTGGCTGCATCACCGATAGGGGACCACGTGCCACGGTCCCACAGGAGCACGGTGCCGCCGCCATATTCACCCTTGGGAATGGTGCCTTCGAACGCGCCATAGGCCAGCGGGTGATCCTCGACATGCACTGCCAGCCGCTTTTCCCCTGCTACCAGACTGGGTCCGCGCGTCACCGCCCAACTGCGCAGCACACCGTCCATTTCCAGCCGGAGATCATAGTGCAGGCGGCGCGCCGCGTGTTTCTGGATGACAAAACTGTCGCCGCGTTTGCGTCCCTTTTTGCCCTTTGGCTCGGAGGTAGCGGTGAAGTCACGCTTTTGGTGGTAGTGTTCCAGCGCCATGGCTTAACCCGCCTTGCGCTTTGCACCGGGCTTTACAGTCGACTTGGCGCGCGGCTTTCGGGCGGGGCCGGGCTTGCCGTCCAGTTTTGTGCTTTCGCGCAGCGCCTCCAGCAGATCGACCACCTTGCCGCGCGCCTCGGTTGCGCGCGGTTTGATCTTGCGGCCCTCGATCTTGGCCTTGACCAGTCCCTCCAGCTCGGCCTCGTATCGGTCATCAAACGCGGCAGGGTCGAATGTGCCCATCTTGGTCTGGATGATGTGGCGGGCCAGGTCCAGCATCTCGCCCGCGATCCTGGGGGCAGGAATGTCCTTGAAGGCAGCCTCTACTGAGCGGACTTCATAATCAAAGTTCAGCGTGGTCGCGACCAGCCCTTGCCCATCAGCACGGATCAGCACCGTCCGCATCCGCCGGAACAACACCGTACGCGCGATGGCGGCGACTTTCTTTGCCGCCAGACCGTCACGGATCAGACCGAACGCTTCCATGCCCGAATGATCAGCGGGCGCCAGATAATACGGCTTGTCGAAATAGACATCATCCACCTCTCCACAGGGCAGAAAGGCTTCGATCGCCAGCACCTTGTCGCTGTCGGGAACCGCGGCTGCGATGTCTTCGGGGTCAAGCAGCACATGCTCTCCGTCCGAGACCTCGTAGCCCTTGACCTGATCGTTCCGATCCACGGGCTCGCCAGTTTCGGCATCGACAAATTCCCGCCGCACCCGGTTGCCGGTGGCGCGGTTTATCGTGTGGAAGGCGATCCTGTCCGAGGTGGAGGCCGCCGTATAAAGCGCCACCGGGCAGGCCAGCTCGGCAATCTTCAGCGTACCTTTCCAATTCGCGCGTGGGGCCATGGGACATCACCTCCAGTTCGGGTTCCTTTGCATAACCGGCGATGCGACAGATCGTTCCGGGCGAACGGCAGGTCAGGAACATGTTCAGTCGCCAGGGGTTCGATCCGGGAGCTGAAGGAGAATGAGCTATGAAAGACCCAGTGACCTCCGCCAAACTTCGTGACGAGATCGACCACGGTCAGGCTGGAGACAAAGTGTCGTTTCCGGATCCCGCAGCAGCGCCTCTCGGAACCGATGACGAAGCTGCCGGCCACCCGCCAACACCCGAACAGATCGCAATGGCACGCAGACATGAGGTAAAAGAAGAACCGACGCCGCGACCGGAGCTGGACGGCTGGACCGGAAATGGCGGCGTTAAGCTCCTCCTCGGAGCTGCGATCCTGCTTGCCGCCGTCCTGGGCTATTATCTCAGCCGTTAAAGCCGCTGAGGAACCTCAGACCACTATTTGAACGACCGAGCGGGGCTTCCAGACGCGACGGATACCAAAGGGATCAGTAGTTTCCGGGAGGATCGCTGGCCGGGAACGACTCGTCGCTCTCTTCATCCACCTTGTCCCATTTTTTGGGTGGCATCAGCATTTCCTTGCGCCCGGCTACCCTGACATAATCATCAGGCACATCCGCAGCCTTACCTGCATTCTCTTCAGGCTGGGTCGCGTCATTGACATGCCGCAAGGGCTGATCCTCGCGTTGACCCTGAGCCGTAGAGGCATCAGGCTCATTCAGTGAAGCCGCGGCCTGTTTCAAGTGATGCTCTTCACCAGCGTCAACCTTCACCCCCGGGTCCGAAGGGCCCTTCGGATCTTTAAACGATGCTGCATTTTCCTTCGCGGGGATCTTCTTTTCCACCATCTGGCTATCTCCTCTGCAGACGTGCGTTAAGTGCAACCTGCAGAGCAATACGATGTTCCGCTCCAGCGAATATGAAGAGCGAGGCGTTGACCGCACTCCTGCGTGACTGTCACTTGACTACAGCAACCGATCCCGCCGGTCAGGCGCCGGGTCGGTGCCTGATGCCGCCGGAAGTTGCTGCTGCGGGGTCAGTCGATGGCAGGCTCGTCTCCGGGTTTCGGATGCGCGATCAGGCGGCTGCTGTTCTGGCCGCGCAGGTAGGTCCAGAGCCAGTTCCATGCGACAGCGGCCCGGCTCCTGGTGCCGATCAGGAAGAAGATATGCGCGATACCCCAGATCCACCAGGCAAGTGCGCCTTTCAGGCGAAGCATCCCGATTTTTACCACCCCCGCGCGCTTGCCGATGGTTGCCAGATCACCCTGATGGCGATAGCGGAAAGGCTCGGTCGTGGCCTGGCCGGACAGCCGCGCGCGAATGAGACGGGCGACGTGACTGCCCTGTTGCTTTGCGGCTGGCGCGATTCCAGGGACCGGATCGCCATTCTCTTGCAGCACCGCAGCGGTATCGCCAATTACGAAGATCTCAGGCCTGCCTGCAACCGTCAGGTCAGACTGCACAGGCACCCTGCCCGCCCGGTCGCCCTTCACCCCCAGCCATTTGGCGGCCGGTGACGCCGCGACGCCCGCTGCCCAGATCAGCGTCCGGCATGGCAGAAAGTCATCGCCCAGCTGGACGCCTTCTTCGGTGCAATCCGTCACGGGGGCACCAAAGCGCAACTCCACCCCCCGCCGTTCCAGCGCGCGGGCCGCATAATCTGAAAGATCTTCGGGGAAGGACGAGAGTATCCTTTTACCCGCTTCGATCAGAACGACTCGGGTCTGGCGTGTGTCGATGTTGCGGAACTCATTGCGGATCATATTGCGGGCCAGATCCGCCAGAATGCCCGCCAGTTCCACCCCGGTCGGCCCCCCCCGATCACGGCAAAGGTCATCAACGCATGCCTTATCTCCGGATCGGCTTCGCGTTCTGCCCGCTCGAAGGCCAGCAGGATACGGTTGCGGATCCGTGTCGCATCTTCGATGGTCTTCAACTCGGGCGCATGGGGCGCCCATTCCGGATGGCCGAACCATGAATGGGTGGCACCGGTGGCGATCACCAGGGTGTCATAGCCAATCGCCGCCCCGTCATCGGTGATCACCACCCGGCGGTCGAGATCGATACCAGCGACCCGCGCCAGCAAGGTCGTCACATCCGGCCGCCTTTCCATAAGGCTGCGGATCGGCGTTGTTGCAGAACTCCTCAGCGAGCAGGATTCACACTTTGAACCCATGGGTTTAAAGAGCTGGGATGACCAAGCCTGAACCCGCCCGCTACCGCACGACCAACTGGAAGTCCTACAACAGGGCGCTGAAGCAGCGTGGTTCTTTGCTGATCTGGCTGGACAAAGAGATGTCGTGGCGCGGTCCCCGGACCGGGGGTAACGGTCGGCCTGCAGTCTTCAGCGATGCGGCCATTCAGTTCTGCCTCATGGTGAAGGTCCTGTTCGGGCTTCCGCTCCGACAAACGACCGGGATGGTGGAGAGTATTCTGTCGATGGCTGGCCTCGACTGGCCGGTGCCGGACTTTTCGACCCTGAGCCGCCGACAGAAACGCATCACGGTGCAGATATCGAACCGCCGTGCGTCCGGTCCTCTCAACCTGCTGGTGGACAGCACAGGGATCAAGTTCCTCGGCGATGGAGAATGGCTCGCGCGCAAGCATCCCTCTCCGCTGCAACGGCCGCGCGTGGAAAGAGGATTGCCCTGCTGCCCGCGTCCGAAACGACATCCTGCACGAAACACGACGCCCCGGACGCGCCAAGTGGAAGCGATCAGCCGGCTGCCATGTCCGAAGTCGGGTCGAGGCGCGGATGAACTGCCTCAAGGCCTTTGGCCAGCGCATCGCCTCACGCGACCCAGATCGGCAAACCGCAGAGATCCAGATCCGCATTGTGTCGCAGGTCCTCTCGAACCAGTGGCGTTCACCTGCTCCGCATGAACAAGTATAATGCTCGCGGCACCGCCGAGATCATTGCCGTGGGCTGAACGTCACGCGGGAAAGGCAGAGATCCGCTTCCAGCCGATTAGGTTCAGGACCCATTGATTTCCGGTTCTGTGCGTGATTCAGGCTCTGCAAGGAGACTGACCGATGAGCAATCTTTACTGGCTTTCCGAGGCGCAGATGGCGCGCTTGCAGCCGTTTTTCCCCAATAGCCATGGCAAGGCGCGCGTTGATGACCTCCGTGTCCTTAGCGGCATAATCTTCATCAATCGCAATGGGTTGCGGTGGTGCGATGCGCCGAAGGAATACGGACCAGCCAAGACCCTCTACAACCGTTGGAAGCGTTGGAGTGACAGCGGGGTCTTCGCCCGGATCATGGTCGGCCTGGCCGCTGAGAGCGCCGAGCACAAGACCATCATGATTGACGCGACCTACCTCAAGGCGCACCGCACGGCGTCGAGCCTGCGGGTGAAAAAGGGGGGCGCGGGCGTCAGATCGGGCGAACCAAAGGTGGCATAAACACGAAGCTGCACGCCGTTACCGATGCGAAGGGGCGGCCGATCGGGTTCTTCATGTCGGCCGGCCAGGTCAGCGATTACACCGGCGCAGCGGCTCTGCTGAGCAGCCTGCCGAAGGCGGACTGGCTGCTGGCCGATAGAGGTTATGACGCTGATTGGTTCAGAGAAGCATTGAAAGACAAGGGGATAAAAGCATGCATCCCCGGCAGGAAGTCCCGTAAAAAGGCCGTCAAATATGACAAGAGACGCTACAAACGGCGCAACCGCATAGAGATCATGTTCGGGCGCCTGAAAGACTGGAGACGCGTCGCCACGCGGTACGACAGGTGCCCGGAAACCTTCTTCTCCGCGATCATGCTCGCTGCGACCGTCCTCTTCTGGCTATGAAACTCAATGAGTCTGGAGCCTACGATCCTTGCCATAATTATGAGCAGGGAGGCCGCGCGGGGATGTCCCGGGCGGCTAAAATCCGCCTGTGACGGCCGCATCAGGACTGATGCTTATCCCGTCATCAACATGCTTTCCCCGGAACTGAAGAAGTTGCGCACAATCGGGTCGAGATTGCTGCCATCGACCCGAAAAAGCCCACATTGCGCCATGGCCTCGCGCAGCGAGTGCGTTATTCGCAATCGCCGGATGATCAGCCGCGATGCAAAGGGCCCGCGATGCGGATGCCAGCCGATCCCGGACGCCATGCCGGTCAGGTAATTGGCCTGATGGCGATGCGCGGCATAGAGAATTGTCTGGCCAAACCCATCCACCGGGCCGCGCGCATGTTCCAGAATGAAGATCCGGTCGCCGCGCAGCACAGCATGGCCGTCAAAGCGCGACCGGGTGATCCTGCCGTAATCAGGATTCTCGACACGCCCGACATAGCGGGTCAACACCCGATGATCGCGCTCATAAAGCTGCAAGAGGCCGCATTGCACCTGCCCGGGCCATGACGGGGTCAGGAAATAGTAATGATAGAAGCCCAGATAGTTCCGCAGCGATGCCAGTTCGCCCGGCTCGGGGCGCAGGGCGGCGGCGAAAGAGGATTGCGGATCGAGGCCAGGCCCGCTGCGCGAATCCTCAAGACGGGGCGAGAGGAGTTCCTTTTCGCTCAGCGCGAAATAGGCCGCGATACGGCGCAGGTTATGCGCCGAGGGCATGGCGGAGCCGGTAAGATAGCGGTCAAATTGCTGCCGGTTGATGCCGATTTCGCGGCAGATCAGCGAGACTGACACCCTTGTTGCACAGAGATTTCGCAAATTACGGGAAAAATTTTCGCCGATGCGCGCTGACAGCACGGACATTTTACGCTCCTTTGCATCTGTTCGCGTAAACCAGCACAAATTGATACAAATCCGCGCAATTGGCAAGAAGTCCTCAACCCTCATTCTGCGCGGCAGTGCTTCGCTGCGAGGCCAGAATAACCAGGGAAGAGTGCCGGGCATGACCGTGATCCATGAAACCGTCGATATGGCGATCAATCTCCCCGATGGCACCAGGCTCTCGGCGCGCAGCTGGATCCCGGAGGATGCAGTGGCGCAGCCGGTTCCGGCGATCCTCGAATTTCTGCCCTATCGCAAACGCGATGGCACCGCAGAGCGCGATCAGATCACCCATCCCTGGTTTGCCGCTCGGGGCTACGCCTGCCTGCGCGTCGATATGCGCGGCTGTGGCGAATCCGAGGGGCTCTTTGACGACGAATATTCGCCGCAGGAGATGCAGGACGCGCTGGATGTGATCGACTGGATCTCGCGCCAGGACTGGTGCTCGGGCAATGTCGGCATGATGGGGATTTCCTGGGGCGGCTTCAATTCGCTGCAGGCTGCGGCCAATCGCGCGCCCGCGCTGAAGGCGATCATCACGCTTTGCTCGACCACCGACCGCTTTGCCGATGACATCCATTTCAAGGGCGGCTGCCTTCTGGGCGAGAATATCGGCTGGGCTGCGACGGCGGCTTCCTGGTTCTCGCCACCGCCGGACCCGGCGCTGGCAGGCGAGGCCTGGCGCGATATCTGGCTGAACCGGCTGGAGAAAATGCCCTTCCTTGCACAGACCTGGCACGAGCGTCAGAACCGCGATGCCTATTGGAAACATGGCTCGGTCTGCGAGAATTATGATGCGATCACGGCGGCAGTCTTTGCCATTGGCGGCTGGCATGACGGCTATCGCAACACTCCCTCTCATCTCGCGACCAATCTGACCGCACCGGTGCGCGCGCTGATGGGCCCCTGGAACCACAAATATCCGCATATGGCGGTGCCCGGACCCCGGATCGGCTTTTTGCAAGAGGCGCTGGCCTGGTGGGATCACTGGCTGAAAGGCATCGGGAACGGCGCCGACCGGGCCCCGGCCTATACCGCCTGGCTGATGGACAGCGTAAAGCCCGCAACCTCTTTCGGGCATCGTCCCGGGCGCTGGATTACCGAGGCCGAATGGCCCTCGCCCGGATCACGCCACGCATCTTCCACCTTGGCGAGGCCCGGCTGGGCGACACCCTGCCCCGCTTTCGTGCAGCAGGCGCGCCCCTCGACGGCGGTCGGGATGGCGACGGGGGAGTATTTCCCCTTTGGCTTCGGCCCGGGTGAATTGCCCGATGACCAGCAGGGTGATGACGCGCTTTCGGCCTGCTTTGACTCGACATGCTGAATGACACCTGCGACATTGTCGGTGCACCGCGTGTCACCCTGACGCTCAGCGCCGATCAGCATCGCGGACAAATCGCCGTGCGGCTTTGCGATCTGCGCCCGATGGCAGTTCGGCGCTGATCACGATGGGCGTCCTGAACCTGCGCCACCGTGACGGGTTTGAGGCAATGAAGGATCTCGTCCGGGCCAGCCCACAGAGGTCACGCTGGATCTGGACCAGATCGCCTACCGCCTGCCCGAAGGCCACCGGATGCGAATTGCTGTTTCCACCAGCTACTGGCCCTTCATCTGGCCCGAACCCGAGCCTCTGACGGTGACGATCTCGGGGGCAGCCTCTCGTTGCCGCTGCGCCCGCTGGCGACAGGTGACGAGATCAGCTTTCCTGAACCGACCGGCGCTCCGCCTCTGGCGCTTAAATACCATTCGGAAACACTCGAATCGAAACATGTCGAGACCGACCCCGCGACCGGCGAAACCCGGATCATCATCTCCGGCACCACACCACTGACCGAGGATCTGACGCACGGCCTGACCACCGGATCGAAAATCGAGGAAATCTGGTCGATCCGGGACGGCGACCCCGCCAGCGCGAGGGTCGATATCACCTGGGATCGCAGCCTTGGCCGGGGAGACTGGCAGACCCGCAGTCGCGTTCTGACCAGTCTCTGGGGCGACGCGGAAGATTTCCACATCGTTCAGCGCATCCAGGCCTGGGAGGCGAGAGGCTGGTCTTTGACCGCCATCACCAGGATTCTGTGCGCAGGCTGTAAGCCGCTGACAATCCGATAAAAAAGCATCCTCAGGATGCAAGACAGGAAGGGACCGGAACAATGACCGTGAAAGAGATGACCGGCGTATCGCGCCGTGGTTTCATCGCCTCATCACTTGCGCTCGGGGCAGCGGGGCTTGCGCTGCGCGGCCACCCGGCTTTGGCCCAGGTCAGCACGGAAGGCGGTCGCCTTCGCGCAAGGCTTTATGCCGATATCTCGAATCTCGATCCGGCCTTCTGGACTTCGGGCTCGGATGCGCTGGTGATGGAATGCATCTTCGCCTTCGCAATGCAGTTCGAGACCGGCACGAATGAATTCAACGCTTTGCCACTGGCGCTGAAAGCGCTGAATGTGATCGATGACACCCATATCGGCTTTGAGCTGTATGAGGGCATCCTCTATTCCGGCGAATATGGCGAAATGACCGCCGAGGATGCCAAATTCTCCTGGGAACGCATCGCGGATCCGGCGGTACAATCGCCCTATGCGGCGGATTGGGCGCAGCTGGATCATGTCGAGGTGACCGGTCGCTATAGCGGCACCATCTTGCTGAAATCGCCCTTCGCGCCCTTGTTCACCACCACCCTGCCCGCAACCAGCGGCATCATCCTGCCCAAAGCCGCGATTGAGGCGGCGGGTGGTCAGTTCTCGACCGAACCGCCTGTGACCTCTGGCCCCTACCGCATCCGCGAATGGCAGCCGCGCACCCGGCTGGTTTTGGAAAAGAACCCCGATTTCACGCTGTTCGATGTCGCATTCGATGAGCTCGTCCTGATCCCGATCGAAGACCCCAAGACCGCCGAGCTGGGCTTTGAAGCGGGCGATCTGGATCATGCGCAGACCTCGATCTCGTCGATCCCGCGCTTTGCTGCCGTCGCACCGAATGGCGGGCGCTTTGATGAGTTTACGGCGCTGAACTATTACTGGCTTGGCATGAATGAGGCCAATGCCGATCTGACAGATCAGAAAGTGCGCCGCGCCATCCAGCACGGGATCGACCGCGATGCGGTGGTCGAGGCCGCCTATCTGGGGCTGCCTCGCCCGCCGCCGGGATCATCGCGCCGGGCCTTGCGGGGCACCGCGCGGAAAACACCTATAATTACGACCCCGATCTTGCCCGCAGCCTGCTGGCCGAGGCCGGGGTGCCGAATCTCAATGTCACGCTTTCAATCCAGCAGACCGCCGAAGATCTGGCCGCCGCCCAGATTATCCAGGCGCTGCTCGCCGATATCGGCGTCACCGTGCAGATTGACCAGTATGAAAGCGGCAGCTTCTGGAGCCTCGGGATCGAGGCCGATGGCGATCAGTGGAAGAGCCTGCAGCTCTTCCTCTTCAGCTTCACCATGCAACCCGATCCCAGCTGGGCCACCGCCTGGTTCACTTCGGAGCAGGTGGGCGTCTGGAACTGGCAGCGGTTCAGCAATGAGGAATTCGACCGGCTGAACCAGGAGGCCTCGACCGAGCTGGACATGGAAAAGCGGGGCGCGATGTATTTCCGCATGCAGGAGCTGATGGAGGAATCTGGCGATTTCGTCTTCCTGACCTTCGAGCCGATCGGCACCCTGACCGCCGCAGGCGTCATGCCCGCGATGCGGCCCGATGGCTGGCCGATCCTGTCGCGTTTCACAAAGGCCTGATTTCCTGCGATGCTCAGCTATCTTGCCAGGCGCATCCTTCTGTCGGTCGCGGTAGTCCTCACCGTGATCGCAGCCCTGTTTGCGATGATGCATGCCATTCCCGGTGACGCGGTCAGAACCGCGCTTGGCCCGCGCGCAAGCGAGGCAATGGTCGAGGCTTATCGCGTGAAAATGGGGCTGGATCAGCCGGTTCTCGTGCAGATCTGGCGGTTTTTCAGCACCATTTTGCAGGGGGATCTGGGCAGTGATGCCATATCGGGTGTACCGGTTGCACGGATCATCCTCGCGCAGCTTCCCGATACGCTTTACCTCGTCGCCGGTGCGATGGTGGTCGCAGTGGTGCCCGGCATCTGGCTGGGCGTGATGTCCGCCACGCATCGCGGCAGCCTTTTTGACCGGGTGACCTCGGTCCTGTCGGTCTCGGTCATGGCGGTGCCGTCTTTCGTGATCGCGATCTATCTCCTGCTGATCTTCGCCATCCACCTGTCCTGGTTCCCGCCATCGGCGCGGGCGAGGGTTTTGCCGACCGGCTGCACCGGCTGGTCCTGCCCTCGGTCGCGCTCGGGCTGGCCTGGATCGGCTATATCGCACGGATCCTGCGCGCCTCGATGCTGGAGGTGATGGGCGAAAACCATATCCGCACCGCCCGCGCCTTTGGACTGTCGGAGCGGCGGATCATGTTTGATTACGTGCTGCGCATCGCGCTTTTGCCGACGATCACCGTCCTTGGCATGGGGATCGGCCAGATGCTGTCCGGCGCGGTCTTTGCCGAAATCGTCTTTGGCCGCCGCCGGCATCGGCAAGCTGGTCTACGATTCCATCGCAGCGCGGAATTACCCCATCGTGGTCGGCACTCTGCTGGTGACCACCGGCTTCTTCGTCTTGTTAACCTGATTGCCGATCTGCTGATCGCCTTCCTTGACCCGAGGGTGCGCAATGTCGTCAGCCGTTGATACCGCCACCGCAGCTGTGGTGAAAAAGCCGCGCAAAGCCAGAGGCGCCATGCGTCGCCTTGTCAGTGACCCTCTGGGGGCGCTTGGGCTCGGGCTGATCGTGGTGACGGTGCTCGCCGCCCTTGCGGCGGGGCTTTTGCCGCATGACCCGGTCAAGCTGAACCCGATGGTGCGTTTCGCCGCGCCCGGGGCCGAACACTGGCTGGGCACCGACAATCTGGGCCGCGATCTCTTTACCCGCATGCTATATGGTGCGCGGATTGCGCTGGTGATTTCTATCGGGGCGACAGTGGCGTCACTGCTGGTCGGGCTGCTCTTCGGCGTATTGGCGGGGTTCGGACGCGCTGGCTGGACAGTATCCTGCTTTTGCTGATGGATGCGATGAAAAGCGTGCCCACCGTCATGTTGGCACTGGTCCTGATCACATGGACGGGGCCAAGCCTCTGGGCGGTGTTGCTGGTTGTGGTGCTGGTCAATGGCCCCACCTATGCGCGGATCGTGCGCACCCAGGTCCTCGCGCTGAGGAATGCCGAATTTATCGAGGCAGAACGCGCTCTTGGTGCCGGTTTCCTGCGCGTCGCAAGCCTGCATGTTGTCCCGAATATCATCGGCCCGCCGCTGATCCTTGCGGCGATGGATATCCCGATCGTGGTCGGGATCGAGGCCGGGCTCAGCTTCCTGGGCCTTGGGGTACGCCCGCCGACGCCGTCCTGGGGCACCATCCTGTTCGACGGGTTCTCCTATATCCGCGACAGCATCTGGATGGTTGTGGCCGGTGGTCTGCCCATCGTCATCACCGCGCTTGGCTTCACCTTCCTTGGCGAGGCGCTGCGCGACACGATTGATCCGAAACTGGCAAAGAGGTGATCATGTCCTGGATGCCAGCGATCCGGTCCTGACGGTCAGCGGTCTGACCCTTTCCTACGACATCCCCGCAGGCGAGCTGAAGGCGCTGCGCGATGTGAACCTGTCCATCGGCAAAGGCGAGATCGTCGGGCTGGTGGGCGAAAGCGGTTCGGGAAAATCGACACTGATGCAGGCCATTCTGGGCCTCTTGCCGGGGGCTGCGCAGATCAGGTCAGGTTCAATCCGGTTCGAGGGACAGGATCTGACCGGCCTTTCCTCCAGACAGATGCGGGGACTTTTGGGCGACCGGATTTCCGTCGTCTTCCAGGACCCGATGACCGCACTGAACCCGGTTCTGACCATCGGGCGGCAGATGATCGACATCCAGCATCGCAGCAAACTCAGCCGCCGCGAAAAAACGCGCCCGCGCCATCGAGATGCTGGCCCGCGTGCGTATCCCGGACCCCGAAAGCCGGATCGACCGCTATCCGCATGAGTTTTCGGGCGGAATGCGTCAGCGTGTGGCGATTGCCATGGCAGTGATGGCAAAGCCTGCGCTTCTGGTGGCGGATGAGCCGACCACGGCGCTGGATGCCACGCTGGAAATCGCCACGATTGACCTCTTGCGCGAGCTGCAGTCCGAAATTGGCTGCGCGGTGCTTTTCATTACCCACCATCTGGGGGTGGTGGCTGAACTCTGTGATCGTATCGACATCATGTATGCGGGCGAGATTGTCGAAAGCGGCGCAACCGGGGCCGTCTTCCAGGACCCGCGCCATCCCTATACGCAGCTGCTCTTTGCCTGCGACCCGGCGCAGATCGCCAAGCCGTTGCGGCATCTGCCCTCTATCGGCGGCAATCTGCCGGATCTGACCGCGCCGCCGCCAGGCTGCATCTTTGCCTCGCGCTGCCCGCGCGCGGATGAGACCTGCACGACCGGCCATCCCGCCGATCATAAGGCCGGCCAGTCCGACCTGGTGCGCTGCCATTACCCGCTGGCCCCAAGGCTGGAGATTTCCACATGACCCCGCTTCTTTCCGTGCGCAATCTCGATGTTTCTTACCCGGTCGGCGGGCTGATGGCTAAATTGCGCGGCGCAGGCCAGTTGCAGATCGTCGCCGGGGTCAGCTTTGACCTCGCCCGGGGCGAAACCATGGCGCTTGTCGGCGAAAGCGGTTCTGGCAAGACCACACTGGCCCGCGCGATTGCCGGGCTGGGCGGCCTCGTCTCGGGCGAAATCCGTTTTGACGGAGCCCCCCTCAACACCTCCGGACGGCAGATCCGCCGCGATATCGCATTCATCTTTCAGGACGCGGTCAGCTCGCTCAGCCCGCGCCTGACGGTGCGGGCGCTGTTGCGCGAACCCTTTGCCATCCATGGAATCCAATACCCCGAAGGCGAGGTGGAGCGGCTCTTGCGTCTTGTCGGCCTGCCCGCCACCATCGCCGAACGCCGCCCGCATGAGCTTTCCGGCGGCCAGGCGCGGCGCGTTGGGGTGGCACGTGCCCTGGCCCTGAAACCGCGCCTTGTGATCGCTGATGAGCCCACTGCAGGCCTTGACGTCTCGGTGCAAAGCGAGGTGCTGAATCTGCTCAATGATCTGCGCACAAGGCTGGGGCTCTCTTTGCTGATCATCACGCATAACCTCAACATCGTGCGCCATATCGCCGACCGGATGGCGATCATGTATCTCGGCCGCTTTGTCGAAACCGGGGACACCGCGCCGGTTTTCGCGCATCCGCACCACCCCTATACAGCGGCGCTGCTTTCGGCCAATCCGATCATCGACCCGAGGCCCGCAAGACACGGCTTTACCTGAAGGGCGAAGTGCCCGGCCTTGTGCGGCGCCCGAAGGGTTGCGAATTCCACAGCCGCTGCCCCTTTGTGCGGGACCTGTGCCGCAGCACACCGCCGTCGCTGCGCGAGGAAGGTCCTGTCAGCTATACCTGCCATTTCCCGATGGAAGCCTCCGTAAATGCCTGAATCTGCTGATCTGCGTCTGCCCGCCGAGGCCGAATCCCGCCTGCCCGCCGCCTTTCGCGCCGCCTGCCGCAACCTGACAGTGGCACCTTACTGGCTGGACACGGGTCGCTTCTGGTATCGGCGTGAGACGACGGGGCTGCCGGAATATGTGCTGGTGACAGTTACCGGCGCGCGCACGCCCGCATTCGACCATGCAGCTTTGCGCGAAGCATTGCAGGATGACGCCGCATTCGCTGCGCTGATGATCCTTGTGGTCGCGGATGGTGCTGTCATCCTCGCCTCGGGACGGGATCGCTGGCGTTTCGCACAAGGTCAGCTGACCCCGCTCGCGCCCCGCCCCAATGCCGATGACGAAAGCCTGTCCCCGGATGGCCAATGGGTGCTTTACCGCGAGGCGGGCGATCTCTGGCTGCGCCCGGCAGCGGGTGGCACGTCACGGCGGCTGACCGATACCGCAGAGCCGCATTTCGAATGGGCAAAATCGCCGGATCAGAGCCTTGAGACCGTACATCTGCAGCTCAGGGGGATCCGGCTGCCGCCCGTCGCGCTCTGGTCACCGGATTCGCGCAGGATTTTTACCTATCAGCTGGATGAGCGTGCCGTACGCCGGATCGCTCTGGTGCAGAACGTCACCGAAGATGGTGGCCCGGGTCCGATCCTGCATGAATTGCGCAATGCTTTTGCAGGTGATGAAGCCCTGCCCATCGCGCATCAGGCGGTGATTGAGGTCGACAGCGGGCGCATTGTCCCATGCGGCCCGGCAGATGTGACCGAGACCTCCGGCCTTGAGAAACGCGAAGCCTGGTGGAGCCGCGACTGCACCCGCATCTTCTGGCTGGAGCATGACCGCCATGAGCGCGAGATCACGCTGATCGAAACCGACGCAGAAACCGGTGCCGCCCGCCGGGTGATCTCGGAGACATCCGCGCGGTTTGTAGACATCCATATGGCCTATGGCGGCATGCCGAATATCTGCCTGTTGGACGCCACTGATGAACTGATCTGGTTTTCGCAACGCGACGGATATGCGCATCTCTACCTCTGCCGCCTCAGCACCGGGGCGGTGATCCGGCAGATCACGGCAGGTGACTGGCCGGTGGTCGAGATCCTCGCAGTGAACCCGGACAGCCGCGAGGTGATTTTCCTCGCCGGCAGCGGTGAGAACAGCCGCGATCCCTATGCGCGGCGTATCTGTATTTCAGGCCTCGATCATGACACGATGCGGGTGCTGACGCCGGAAGCGGCAGACCATGCGCCCTTCCTGCGCGAGCTGGGCTGGGCCGAGCTGATCGAGGCAGGTGCGGGTCCTGTTCCCCGCCCCCTCTCACCCGATCTGGCGCATATCGTCGTGACCAGCGCGACCGCCGGTGATCTGGGCGAGACCCGGCTTTTGCGCATCGCGGACCATGCGGTTGTGACAGTCCTGGAATGCGGCAGTTTCGATCTTGATCTGGTCACGCCGGAACGGGTCGAATTGCTGGCCGCCGATGGCGAGACGCGGCTGTTCGGGATGCTCTGGCGCCCGGTGAACATGGCAGCAGATCAACGCTGTCCGCTGCTCGACATGGTCTATCCCGGCCCGCAATGCATTCAGACCCCGCGCTCGGCGCTGCCGCATGACGAGGTCGCAAAGCTCGCAATGGTTCATGCCGCCACTGCGCTCGGTATCGCGGTTCTGATGATGGACGGGCGCGGCACGCCGTGGCGATCAAAGGCGTTTCACGATCTCTGCCATGGCAATCTGAGTGATCCGGGGTTCCTCTCGGACCATGTCGCCGCCTATCCGCAGCTGGCCAGAAACCGACCCTGGCTGGACCTGTCCCGCATCGGGATCATGGGTCATTCCGCCGGTGGTCATGCTGCAGCGCGTGCCATCCTCGCCCATCCCGGCACCTACCGCGCGGCCGTTTCCACCGCAGGCAGCCATGATCTGACCGGCTATAACCGCTGTTGGCCAGAAAAATGGCAGGGCCCTCTGGTCCGCAACCCCGATGGCAGCACAAGCTATGACAGCGCCTGCAATGCCCGTCTGGCCCATGCGTTGGAAGGTAAGCTGCTGATCGGACTTGGCGATATGGATGAAAACGTGCTGCCCGCGCTCAGCCTGCAACTTGCAGCAGCACTGACCAAAGCGGGTAAGTGCTATGACATGCTGATTGCGCCAAACGACGATCACGCCACGTTCAAAAGCAACCCCTGGGTCCAGCGCCGCCTGTTGGACTGGATCGCGCGCGCGCTGTCAGCCACTTCGGTGGACTGCAACTGACCTGATTACCGGGCCCCGGAGTGTCTGATCCCTGGGTCTGATGGCGCGCTCCTTTCTTTGGAATGAAAGGATGCGCCATGCGCACGCAAGCTGTCCTGGCAGACTGCCTGTCCGCATCCATGATCTCATCGTCGTTGGAGACCAGCAAACCTCAGATCACAGCTCTCGTCACTATCCGCTAGCCGCGGAAGAGCGCATATCCTCTCCCGCTTTGGTCAGGTGATCCACGAGTTTCCACAAACCGACACCGTTTGATGCCTTGATCAGAAGTGCGCCCTGATGGGAGATGTACCCTGGCAAACGATCAAAGACGGCAGTGACATCTGCGGCGGTTTCGGCTGCTATCCCGGCATTGTGCAGGGCCGGGCCGAGGGCGGTCATATATGCGCCGACCAGCATGACCCGGCGCGGTTTCAGCGACAGAATATCCGACAGAAGTTCTGCGTGAAGCCGGGGGCTTTGTTCGCCGAGTTCAAGCATGTCGCCGAGAATAAGCGTTCTTTCTGCGGATGCATGAGCGGCAGCAAAGCTCTGGAGGGCTGCGCGCATGGACAGGGGATTGGCATTATAGGCCTCATCCTGCAGCTGGAATCTGATCGCACCGATCGAAAGGCTGTGGGTCTCACCACGCCCCGCGAGCGGGCGGAATGTTTCAAACCCTTCGGCCACTTTCACGAGATCAAGCGACATCTCTGTCGCCACTGCCAGGGAGGCAAGGCTGTTGAGCGCCATATGAACGCCGCTGGCACCGATCCGGTAAGTCAGTTGGCCATGTGGGGTCTGAGCCTCGACCAGCCGCCGTGCGGGATCGTAAGACAGGAGCCGGAAATCCGAGCCATCCGCTGCGCCAAAAGTGACCAGTTTCAGCGCGGCCTCTCTGGCGCGTTCGGCCATCTCATCGAAATGGTCGCTGCCGCTCCAGATCACTGCACTCTTTCCAGGCTGCATCCCCAGAAAAATATTCGATTTCTTGCGAGCGATATCGCCGGTGGTCTCTCCCTCGCGCAGATGGGCGGTGGTGATGTTGGTAATCACGGCAATATCGGGCGCGACACGGCGGATATGGGCCTGACCCGTGGAATTGATCGCGCTGAGAGCCGTTTCCAGGATCACCGCATCCGTTTCAGGCTGGACCGAGGCGAGATTGACCAGAATGCCGACCCTGGTGTTGTAATTGTCATATGTTGCGCGGCAGTTGATCAGAGGAGAGAGCGCGGCTTGCAGCATCGAAACCGTGGTGGTTTTGCCCGAACTGCCGGTGACGCAAACGACCTTGCCGCGCATCCGGTCACGGGCTGCGGCACCGATCTGCATCAGCGCCGCCAGTGGATCCTCCACCTGCAAAAGCGGAAATTCCGGCCGCAGCCCCGGCGGCCGTTCCCGTACCAGCGCGCCAGCCAGGCGATCCTGCAATCTGTGCAGAGAGGCGTGGCTGTCCCAGCTGTCTTTCGACACTGCGGTCATGCTTTCATGACGGTTGCGGTCCTGACGGCTGTGGGCGGCAAAAAGCACAGGCTCGGGCACAAGCGCCAGATGGGTCCGGCCTGCGACGGCTGAACGGCAGAACCAGCCCGGCGGCGGCGGGGTGATCCAGGTGCCACCGGTCAGCCCGGCGAGTTCTTCGGCACTCCATCCGGGAAGGTCTGCGGGCCTGGCGCTGCCCGGGTTCCTGGCCATCTTGCCCGAGAAGGATAGTGTGGTCGTAAGACCGGTGCGCAGCCGCCCCAGCCTTTTGAGACGGTCGAACACCGATATTTCCAGGTCGAGGACATTGTCTTCCAGCCGGGATCCCGGCGGCGGGCGCAGGCCGAAGCGCTCGTGATAGATTTCTCCCGGCTGCCAATTCGGCGTCGGCAATCGCCAGTCACCCGGCTCATGCGCCATGCCGCGCCCCATATCGGCATATTACCCTTTTCGCGGGAACAGCATGCAAAGCGATGGTCAGGCGGCGGCTGACCGGCTCTTCGGCACTCCACCAGGTTTCTACCCAGAGCATGTTGCGACTTGTAAGCCTTTCAGGACCGAGGCTGACGCCGTGAAGGGTCAAAGGTCCGATGGCGACCGGCGCGATCCTTGCGCTTTCCGGAACGGGCGGCGCAGCCAGGCGGGACCGCAGCGCAGTCAGGCGGTAATCCTGCGGTATGCGCCCGGGCGGAGAAAGCGGGATCTGAAGCCGTCCGTCCGAACCCGGAATGGTGACGGTCCCAAAGGCCGCGCATTTTTCGGCGAAATCTGCGGCGATCGAGATGGCGGCGTCTCCCTCGGCCTCTGAGGCCCGCCCCGGGGCGACGGTGACCGGTATCACTTCGATGCCGGTCACGCCTGACGTCCAAGCTCCAGCCGGAAGACCGCACTGTCACCTCTCCCTTCGGAAAAATCACACAGGAGATTGCCGGCATCATGCAAAATCGGCCGGCCTTCAAAAATCTCGATACCCTGCAACATATGCGCCGAGGCAC
Source organism: Gemmobacter sp. 24YEA27 (assembly GCF_030052995.1). Lineage (NCBI taxonomy): Bacteria > Pseudomonadati > Pseudomonadota > Alphaproteobacteria > Rhodobacterales > Paracoccaceae > Gemmobacter > Gemmobacter sp. 24YEA27. The sequence continues at coordinate 60,257 of NZ_JASJPW010000007.1, forward strand.
CAAGAACGGCATCGGCTCCGGCGCGGATCAGCGCATGGCCGGCGGCTATCTCGCCGGGGCCGGGAACCGGTTTCAGGTTCAGACCCCAATGCACCGCAACGATCACCACATCCGCATGGCGCCGCGCGGCCTGAATGCGCGGCTGCATTTCCCTTTGCCAGAGCGCAGGGTCCGAGAGCGGCAGAAACGCGTGCCCGGGCCGGTTGCCGGTCGCGGCGAATTCCGCCTGGGTGGCATCAAGTGAGAACACCGCGACGGCAAGGCCATTGCGGCAGAAAAAGCGCGGCGCAAACGCGGCCTCGCGATCCCGTCCCGAACCTGCATGGGCTATGTTTGCCAGTTCAAGCCAACAGGCCTGATCAAGCAACGCCTCGGGTCCGTAATCGCCGGAATGATTATTCGCAGTGGCAACCAGATCGACCCCTAACCTTTGAAGGACGCGGGTCATCTCAGGACGCGCGCGAAAGTAATAGGGTCCGGATTCGCTCTTATCTGCGCCCTGTTCTCCAAGATCTGAGACCACGCATTCGAGATTGACCATCCTGAGATCTGCACCGCTGAAAGACGGCAGATGGACAGCCGTTTCCCCCTCTTCGGTGCCACTCGCAAATGCGGACAGCAACAGATGTTGCCTGCGGGCGAGGCTGACATCACCACCCCAGGCAACAGTCATCCTCAGCTGATCCGGCATGGCCTGCTCCTGTGTTCTGTCTGCGCGTGCGGGTGTAATATCTGTATTGAGGTTATACCCCTTCACGCCTGGTTTGAAAGTAAGCGCAGGAATCACCGTGGGCTTGAAATCCGAGATTGCCTCAGGCTGGTCAACGGCAAGTGAAACCTGTCGCGCATCAGAAGCCAAACACAGCATCCAATCATCAGGCCACCACGACCGAGCCCGATCCGATGCCCCGCACCAAACCCACTCCTCACAATGCCGAAGTGGACTTCAGAGGCGAGAAGCGTTCGAATGCGACCCACGCCTCGACAACGGATCCGGATGCGCGGTTTTACAAGAAAGCACCCTGCACCGGCACTGCTCTGTGTTTCATCGGTCATGGGCTTATGGAGAACCGCAGCGGGCTGATCGTCGACGCCGATCTCACCCGCGCTACGGCGCGCCGAGCGGCAGGCCGCAATCGACTTGATCCACCGCCATTCGCCGGGTTCGACACGGCGGCAACCCGCCAGCCAACCCAGATGAGAAAGCCTACCCCCAGAAAGAGCAGGGAATAAATCTCTCAGTGCCAGACTAAATCAGAACCCTACTCTCACGATCGCATTCAGCCCCTTATTCAAGGCCATTTAATCCAGCGCTGCCGGGTGCTTTTGGGTGTGGAGGTGCAGGGCAGGAGGCGGAACTGAGACAACGGTTGAGCAAGCTTTCATGCGCGGGTTGGTCTTCGCGGCGTTGATCTTACGGGCCGAGCTGGCCAGCAGACCGTAGTGCCGGATGCGGTGGAAGCCATCCCTGCTGATGACAGTTTCTTTACATCTGGCTCTTGATCAGCCGGTCATTCGGATCAACCCGTGCCGCAAAGCACATGGGGGCGATGATCGCGGTGCAGCGGATCAGATGTCGCATTGTTTCGCCGCGCGATCAGGAAGGCCGGTCCGCCCGATCTGATCATCGGCCATATCGCAATGAACAGGCCGGGGGTTGGAAAGGGCACTGTTTCAGGTCGAACGAGGCCGCTTGCCAGCCCATTCGCGGAAGGCTCTGGCAGATTGCAACGCCAATCAGGCCGCCGCCGGTTTGAATTGCGTGAGTCATGGAAGTCAGCATGGGCCGGCGGCTGCATTAGAACACCCGGTTATGTAAGGCTGCGCATCTCTCCGCGCATATGCGCCAGCCCGATTTCATGACGGGTGAAGTTGAAAGATCCGCGCCGGTTGCGATGAGGCGCCGGAATATGCGAAGATCGACGGCGTATAGGAGAGGTTCTGCCACCCCATGAAAGCCGCTCGACGAACGATCTGACACCGCCTCTGCTTTTGCGGAGGCCCGCTTCGCACGCCGCTGACCGGCAGTGCGCGGTAATCGCGTGCCCTCAGGGCAAGCGATCAGATCGATCTTCAAGTGAGACCCAATATGCAGAACGCATTCGAAAGCCCGTTCAAGGGCGTGACGCTGGACAAGCAGGTCACAAATCCGAATATCATCGTCGGGCGCTATAGCTATTACTCCGGCTGTTATCATGGTCACCTCTTTGACGATTGCGCGCGCTACCTTTTGCCGGACCAGGGCGCGGACCGGCTGATCATCGGGAGTTACTGTTCGATCGGCTCCGGCGCGGCCTTGATCATGGCCGGAAACCAGGGCCACCGCGCCGACTGGATCAGCACCTTTCCGTTTTACTGGATGCCGGAAGTGCCCGCCTTCGCGGGTGCCGGGAATGGTTTCCTGCCGGCCGGCGATACGGTGATTGGCAACGATGTCTGGATCGGCTCCGAGGCGATCATCATGCCGGGGGTCCGGATCGGCGATGGCGCCGTGATCGGTACCAGGACGCTGATCACCAAAGACGTCGAGCCATATGCCATCATGGGTGGAAATCCGGCCAGACTGATCCGGAAGCGGTTCGAAGACCACCTGATCGGAATGCTGCTGGAGATGCGCTGGTGGGACTGGCCGGAGGACCAGCTCAGGGCGGCGATGCCCCTTTTGACGAGCGGTGACGTCGCGGAGCTTCACCGCCGTTGGGCGCTTCAGTCCTAATGTGACAGGCGGGCCACGTCAGCCCTTCAGGGGCGGGCGTGGCTTTGGCACGCAATCGTCAGGGCGGAACCTGCAGCGCCGCCGGTTCAACCACATCGTGGATGCGGGCCAGCAGCCAGCGCAGCGCGGGATCCGCGCGGCGCCGTCTGGCATAGAGCGCGCTGAACGGGATCAGGGGCAGGGGAAATGGCGGTTCCAGAACCGTCAGCGGATGAACTTTGAGCGGTAGGCTGCGCCGGGCCACGGTCAGGATCAGATCGGTGCCGGGGATGACCTGAGGCGCGATGCCCCAATGCGGCAGGACAAGCGCCACGTGCCGGGGCCCATCCTGTGCATCAAGGGCCAGATCGAGCTCGGTGGCGAATTCGCCCTGCACCGCAACATGCGCGTGGGCTGCCGCCCGGAATGCTTCGCGTGTCATCCCGTCAGGCAGGGACGGTTGATGGGCGGGATCGACCACACAGACATAGCGATCTTCCAACAGAAGCTCCTGCGCCAACGGGGCGGGCACTGCAGGGAAGACGCCAAGCGCGAGGTCCAGCGTGCCATCTGCCACGCCCGCGATCATGGCTTCGCGGCTATGCTGGGTAATGATCAGCTCTATGCTAGCTGCTTCACTGCGCAGGCGTTGCATCAGCCCGGGCAGAAGAAGGCCCGCCCCGTAATCCGACATGGCAAGGCGAAACACATGCTCTGTGGCCGGATCAAAGCCCTCCGGCCCCAGCACGCTGCGGATCTGCGCCATGGCTTCGGTCAATGGCCCGGCAAGTGCGAGGGCGCGAAGTGTCGGCAGCATCTGCCCGCCCTCACGCCGGAACAGCGGATCCCCGAGGAGAAGCCGCAACCGGCCGAGGGCATGGCTCATGGCGGGCTGGCTCATATTCAGCCGGGCCGCCGCACGGGACAAGTGCTGTTCGGCCAGCAGGGCCTCCAGCACAACGAGCAGATTCAGGTCAATGGACCGAAGATTATTCATACCAGACATAGTATGGGCAGACTATCGAATTTCCCATATACATTGAGAATAACGTATTCCGTGACCAACCAATCAACGGAGTCCGGAATGCCAGCCCTTGTCCTTTTTCTTATTGCCCTGATTGCCGGCGCGCTGGTGCCATTTCAGGGCGGAGCCAATGCCGCGCTTGGCCGGGCACTTGGTCATCCGCTCTGGGCCGCAATTGCCTCACTGATCGTCAGCCTGATCTGCATTCTGCCGGCGCTGATCGCATTGCGGGTGCCGATGCCGGATCCGGGCGCGGCCCTCGCACAGCCGAAATGGATATGGATCGGTGGGTTGGTGGGGATCATCTATGTCTCTGCGGCGATCTTTCTTATGCCGATGATGGGCGCGGCGGGTTTCATGATCGCCGTGATCGCGGGCCAGCTTATCGGATCTCTCATCATCGACCGGTTCGGGCTGACGGGGCTGGTGCCCAAACCCTTTGACCTCTGGCGGGTCCTGGGCGCAGGACTGGTTCTGGGTGGCGCGCTTTTGTTTCAATGGCCTGGTCTGTCCAGAATGGCCGGGGTTGATGTGAAGACAGATGTCTGCCCGGGCGAAAGGCTCCAGCCCAAACCTGGTCTGTCTCTCGCACCAGGCGCCCGACATTTTAGTGGCCTTGCCTACTTGCGCGGCGGCTCGAATTTCGGGTCGCCGTCAGGCCGTCACGCAGCTTGTCATCATCTTCGATGATCAGAACCCGCATAAATCGCCTTTTACGTTATCATTTTCTGCCAGTTGCATGGTCGGTTTAAGCCCGGCTTAAGTCCGGGCTGATTGCAGGCATCCTGCGGCAGCGATGTGCTGGTCTTGCCCCGGCGGACCGGGCCGCACCAGTCATAACCGGGTGAAGGAGCGAAACATGAAGCTGATGGACAGGCGCGGAGCGCTCAGACTCGGTCTGGCAAGCTTTGGTGCGCTCTCACTTGGAGCCCGGGCCGGTTTCGGTCATGACAACCCGATGCCGCCCGAACTGCGCGACGAGATCGAACGCCAGCCCTTTGCGCCGGTACTGGGCAATCCGGCGGGCGATATCACCCTCACCGAATTCTTCGACTACAATTGCCCACATTGCCGGACTGCGGTTCCCGTGATGAAACGCCTGATTGCCGCCGATCCGAAGCTGCGGGTCGTGTTCCGCGAATGGCCGATCTTCGGCGAGGGCTCGTATTTCGCGACCCAGGCCTCGCTGGCCACGCTGAAGCAGGGCAGGTATTGGGAATTTCACGAGGCGCTGATGCAGATCAGGGGCAAGGCCGAGGAGACCTCGGTCATGGCGGTCGTCCGCAAGACCGGGCTCGACGAAGCGCGGCTGAAGCGCGACATGGAGAGTGCGGAAGTGCTGGGCCATATCGATCACTCGATGCAACTTGGCGATCACCTGGGCCTTGCCGGCACGCCGACCTTCATCGCGGGGCATGACGGGCTGTTTGGCGGGCAGGATCTGGCCTCATTGACCGCCCTTGTTGCACAGGCACGGCGCGACCTGCTGTAAGCCAATCGCGATTTCGTGTTTTCGACACGGGGCAGGCTTAAGTTTTGGTTAAGCCCGCCCCGGGAACTGGGGCCTCATGATGCAAAGCCTCAACTCCTCCCCCCGTATAATCCGCCTTCTGGTCCTGATCCCCTGCTTTGGCTGTTTGTGGCCGGATCGGTCCTCGCGCAACAATTCAGCTTTCCCACCCGCAGCACCCAGCCGCTGGACCCGGAAATCGCCTTCCGGATCGAGCTTCTGGACAGCGCGGAGGGCCGGAGCGAGATCGGCTGGCAGATCGAAGAGGGATATTACCTCTATCGTGAGCACATTAAGGCGGAAACGGTGGATGGCACGGCGCTTGATATCGAAACCCATGCCGGCAAGCTGAAGGAAGATCCGAATTTCGGCGCGGTGGAGGTCTATTACAACGCCGCCACGGCGGTTCTGTCGCAAGCGGGGGGCGAGGTGCGTATCACCTGGCAGGGCTGTCAGGAAGACGGGATCTGCTATGCGCCTGTGACCAGCACGCTGATGCTGGCCGACTGGTCGGGCGCGGCCCCGCCGGCTGAAAGCGCCGTGGCTGCCACACCCGCCGGCGGCAGCGGTCTGCATCTGGCCGAAGATAAAGGTCTTCTGGCCAGCCTGGCCGGACAAGGCGGCGCCGCGCTGGTGCTGCTGGCATTCTTCGGCTTTGGCCTGATGCTGGCGCTGACACCCTGCGTCTTTCCCATGGTGCCGATCCTTGCGGGCATGCTGGCGCGACAGGGCGAGACCCTGACACCGGCGCGCGGCGCGGCTTTATCCGGGGCCTATGTTCTGGCAATGGCCACCGCCTTCGCGCTTTTGGGTGCGGTGGCCGGCTGGTCCGGCCAGAATTTGCAGATCCTGCTGCAATCGCCCTGGGCGATCGGCGCGGTGGTGGCGCTGTTTCTGGCGCTGGCCCTGTCGAGCTTTGGCCTGTTCGACCTCCGGCTTCCGGCGGGGCTGACGGCCCGGCTTTCGGGCGGAGCAGGGCGGCGCGGCTCGCTTGGCGGCGCGGCGGCGCTTGGTTTCACATCGGCGCTGATCGTCGGGCCCTGTGTCACGGCGCCGCTGGCCGGTGCCTTCATCTATATCGCCCAGACCGGCGATGTGACCCTGGGCGCGGCAGCGCTGTTCATGCTGGGCCTCGGCCAGGGCGTGCCTTTGTTCCTTGCAGGCACGTTCGGCGCGAAGATCCTGCCGAAAGCCGGCGTTTGGATGGAGGCGATGCGGCGCATTTTCGGGGTGGTCTTCCTTGGCATGGCGATCTGGCTGCTGGAACGGCTGATGCCTGGCCCGGCGATCCTTCTGCTCTGGGCCGTGCTGCTGGCCGGGGTCGCGGTATTTCTGGGCGTGCTCGACCGGCCAGAATCCGGGGCAGTACCTGCGAACCGTCTGCTGCGCACCGGCGGCGTTGTCACCCTGTTTGCCGCGGCAGTTCTGGGCCTCGGCGCGGCGCTCGGTGGCACGGACCCGCTGCGCCGCTGGCCCCGCTCTCGGTCGCGACCGGGTCTGCCCGGGCTGCGGGTCCGGATATGACATTTGCCGAGGTCACAACCACGGCCGGGCTGAGCCACGCGCTGGCCGCTGCGGATCGCCCGGCAATGGTCTATCTGACCGCTGACTGGTGCGTGACCTGCAAGAGGATCGAGCGCAACGTCATGCCCGATCCGGGCGTCACCACCTCGCTTGGCGATTTTCTTCTCGTCAAGGCGGATGTCAGCGAGACCGGTGTCGATGCGCGGGAGCTGATGCAGATGATCGGGGCCGCCGGGCCGCCCACCATGATCTTCCTCGACCGCCATAGCCGCGAAGCCGCAGACAGCCGCCTGATCGGCACCATCGGGCCGAAGACATCCGGGCCTCGGCAGCTCTGGTCCAGGCTGCGGACTGATGGGCGGGATTTCATTCGGGCCGCTCGCCCTTTCGGCCGAGCGCGCGCCGGTTATTGCCGGAGTGCTGGTTCTTTTGCTGGTGACAGGCCTGATCGCCCGCAAGACCGGGCCCGCCATCAGCCTTTGGGCCAGCGCGGCCAGCATCGGCGCGGCGCTCACCGCAAGGCTGGGTTTTGTTGCGCAACATGCCTCTGTCTATCTGGCCGAGCCGCTGAGCATCTTTGCCTTCTGGCAGGGCGGCTTCAGCCCGCTATGGGGGATTGCGGGCTTTGCCATGGTGACGGTCTGGTATCTCCGGCGGCAGGCTAATCTTGTCTTGCCGGTTGCGGGCAGCGTGGTCATCGCATTTGCGGCCTTGAATGTCGTGCATCAGCTGGCGCGCGGGCCGGATGTGGCCTTGCCGAAAGACGTCCTGCTGTCCGCACTGTCGGGTGATCCGATCCTGCCTGCAAGCTGGCAGGGGCGGCCGATGGTCATCAATCTCTGGGCCACCTGGTGCCCGCCCTGCCGGCGTGAAATGCCGATGATGGCAGAGATTGCGGCGCAGGAAACGGGGGTCGACCTGCATTTCATCAACCAGGGCGAAGGCGCCGAAACTGTCCGCACCTATCTGGCGCAGTCGGGCATTGTCATCGCGCCGGTAATGGATCCCGGCTCGCAGATGATGCGGCATTTCGGCTCCATGGGGTTGCCCGCCACCTTGTTCATTGATGCCGATGGTCGGCTGCAAGCCGCGCATTTGGGGGAAATCTCTCGCGCGCAATTGCTGGCCGGTATCGCCTTTCTCAGGGATACGAACTGATGCTGAACCGATTTTGTCGAATGCTGATGGCGGCGGGCGCATTGGGCCTGCTTGCGGCCTGTGCCACTGCACCAGAGCCGGTTGCGCCGCCGCAACCCGAACTGCCCCCGGAGGTTGCCGCCCATTATGCCGGTCTGCAGGATGGCGGGTTCGAGATTCCCGCCGTTCCTCCCGATATCTGAGCGACCGCAATATCCGGCGCGAAGTGGATTACTGGACGGATGAAAAGCCAGGCACCATCATTGTCGATCCCTGGCAGCGGTTTCTCTATTATGTCCAGCCGGGAAACCGGGCGATCCGCTATGCTGTTGCAGTCGGGGATCAGGGACGTGCATTTTCCGGAACCGCCCATATTCCCTATTCGCGGGACTGGCCCAGCTGGATCCCCACGCAGAACATGATCCGCGAGTTCCCCGAACAATATGCCCATCTGAGTGGCGGCATGGAGGGCGGCCTGATGAATCCTCTGGGGGCGAGAGCGCTATATCTGCACAAAGGCAATCGCGATACCTATTACCGGATCCATGGCACGACCGACATGGGGTCAATCGGAAATGCGACCTCGGCCGGTTGTATCCGCATGTTCCATCAGGATGTGATCGAACTGGAAACGCTCGTCCGGTCCGGCGCGCGCGTTGTCGTCCTGACCGAGGAGGAAAGCGGCAAAGGCACGACTTCTCCCGCGCAGGGAGTGTAAGAAATGCGACTTGGGAAGACCTGAATCGAAGATGGCGAAGGACCGTTCGGATATCTCTGCCCGAGCGATCTCGTGTGTCTGATCCCAGGATTTGAGGGTGCGATTGAACGCCCTGGGCCTGCTTCGGTCTGAACATCGTTTTTAAACACAAGGGAGCAGGCAACAGAGCTCTTATGCTCATGCCATATTGCCCGAAACATTGCCCCGATGTCTGACACGTTCAGACATCGGGGCAATGCGGTCTATCTGTGAGGCATTTGCACGATCGGCTCAGATCGCGATGTGATGGGCGTTGCAAAAGGCGCGGACCGACGCGATCCGTGCCGGATCCTGCCCTTTGCCCGGTATATTATGAAGCACGAAAGCCCCTCCCTGACCGGCGCCCAGCACGCCGCCAAAGAGAGCCGGCGGGGCGCGGCCATCCGTGACATAGCCGCAGACCGGCACCACGCCATTGCTCATTCTATAGGTCGCCCGCAGGCCGGAAAGATGGGTTGGTTGCTTCAGATAATTGTCCATCCGGGACTGGATCTGCGCCGTCTCAGCCCGGCTCAGCCGATGGTCTGAATGGGTAAGATAGCCGCCATTGTCGTCAAAACCATCGACACAGCCCGCCAGCGCGGTCAGTATAAAAGCAGCAAATACAGTCTGAAGTTTCATCTTTCTTCCTTTTGAAGTGATTTTCATTTCAACCAGAACCAGTCAAAGAAGGGATTGTCGCCGCCCATGGATGCTGCCGACGAGCTTATTCCCCTGATCTATGCCTCTCTGTTGCGAGAGACCCGTTGGGAGGAGTTCATCGGTCGTCTTGCGGCACTGGCGGATGTGGAATGCGCCACGCTTTTCTTTCATGACAGTCAGAGCGGCAGAGGCGCCGTTACCCTTCAGTCGGGCATCCCGGATGTCGCGCAACGCGATTATCTCAGCCATTACGGGGCCTTGAACCCCTGGATGTGGCAGGTCGGGCGCACCCCTGTCGGTACAGCAATCGTCGGCGAGCAGCTGGTCGCACGCGACAGGTTCCACCGGACCGAATATTACAACGACTTCCTGCGCCGCTTTGACCAGGAGACCGGGGTCGGCGTGACCATCGAGCGCACCGAAGGCCGTTTCCTGCTTCTGTCCACCCTCAGCGGAGACGTGGATGAGGAACGCAATGCCGCGCGGGCCAGGCTTCTGAGCCGCCTTGCCCCGCATCTGCGCCGCGCGTCGGAGTTTTACCGGCGCAACCATCATTCCGGCATCGGCGCTGAACTGACCGGCTGGCTGAGCGAAGCGGGCGGGGTCGGCTTTGTGCTGGTCGATCCGGTGGGCCGGGCAAGCCATGTCAGCCCCGCCGCCGAAAAATACCTGGCAGATGGCCGCGCGGCGAGCCTTGGGCCAAATGCGACGCTGCGGTTTCGCAATCCCGATATCCAGAGCGCGCTGCAACAGATGCTGCGTGGCCCGCGGGCCGTGCTGCCCGTCACCCTGCAGGATGGCGGTTTCGGGATCACCCTGATGCCGGTTGGCCAGAACGAAGGGGCATTGCCTTCAGCGGCCAGACCGTGGCTGCCGTATTCACTCCGGTTCTGGCGCGGACCGCTGCACCGGCGCTTGAATTTGCCCGGCGCTATGGGCTGACGCCTGCCGAGACAAGGGTTCTCACCGCCATCCTTGACGGACAGCGGCCGGCTGAAATCGCGACGGCAGCCTCGCTTTCGGTCGAGACGGTGCGCAGCCAGCTGAAATCTGTCTTCTCGAAGACCGGCGCGAATGGCCAGCCCCAGCTTATCCGCATGGCCATCGGTCTGGCGGATCCCGATCCCGACTGACATCACGCATATTCCCCCATCAGATCTTCAGAAAGCCTTGCCCTATGCAGCCCGGCATCGCCTCACCCGTTTGGGGGAGCGATCCGCGCGCCATGCGGTTTCCTCTGCTGTCGGGCGGGGTCTTCACCCATTTGGGTGCAGCCCGCCTCGGTTGCCCGGTGCTAGGCCTGACCTGATCACATGGTTCAGGACGGGCAGATCAGGGAGGCAGTCTTCCTGCCCGGCTGATAAAACGGGAGTAATACCTTGAAAATTCTGAAGCTCAGCCTGACCCTCGCTGCAGTTCTTGTGCTTGCGGCTGCTATGAAAGCGGCAGCTCTGACAGCAGCGGCGGCTCCGGCAGCACTGGCGGTACCGGTGGTGGCAGTGTCACTGTTCGCCCGCCCGCCTATACCTGCCCATCGAATTGCCAGAATGTGCAGACCCGCACCAGCTGCCAGGCCGCAGAATCCTATTACCAGGTCTATGTCGAAAACGCGCGGGCCGGCACAGCCGCATCGACGCTGGAACAGCTTTACGACAACCATGCCCGGTCCGCCGGGTTGGCGCGCAGCATGGTGCAGCAGATCGGCTGCGCCCCCTGACGCTGCCTGACGTGCTGCGTTTTTACATAACCGCAGGTCTTGCTGCGATGGCCCTGACCGGTGCCGTCGCAGCAGGACTTGGCCATGGCCCCGCCAGTGTCGCACCGGAGGTCCGGGCGGCAGTGGCTTTGACGGCTACGTCTCCATCGGGGGCTGCGGTTGAACCTGCGACATTCAGGACCTGCTTTCTGGACTGGGCCGAAGAGACGCCACTGATTGCTCTGCGCGATGGATTTGCGTCAACCGGGCTTTCGGTTTCAGACTTGGTCCAGCCGGACAACGTTCTACTGACCTTCCGCGCTGAAAATGAACGCGCTCAGCTGGAAATGCTGGATCTGCGCGCCCTTGGACTTGAGGACCGGCAGCGCCTTGCAACAGCCGCCCATGCCTCCGCCCTCGCCCGTCACGCGACCGAGGCCCGCGCCGTTGATCGCAAACGCATGCGCGCGCGCGAGGCGGCGGCGCTTGCCGCCACCCGCCATCGCGAAGGCAGGCTCGACCGCCTCTCGCTGGAACTTGCCGAGGATCAGCTTGCCGAAATTGACGATCTTGCCGCGCAGACCGCCCCTGCGCTTACCCTGCTGGAGGCAGAACATGCCCTCAGACTGATTGAGTTGCAGCAGGAAAGCGCGGCCCTCGCCAATGAAAGAAAGGCGCTTCAGGACCATATCGGGACACTTTCTCTGCGCAGCGAAACCGCTGGTGTGATCAGCTTTGTGGCGCCCGCGCTGACGACGGGTGCCCTTGTCGCGGTGCGGCGCGGCGAACATGTGATCAGCCTTGCCCGCCCTGGCATGTTCCGCGCGAAAGTTCCGGTGCATCTGCGCGACCTGTCGCTTTTCACCGATCGCCGCGTCACCGCCCGCCTAGCGCTGGAGGCGGGGATCCTGACGGGTCAGGTCACGCGCATCTCGGCCCTTCGCAGCCCTCTGCCCGATGGCAGCACGCATGAGGTTGAAATTCGCTTCGATCCGACAGGTCTCGCGAGCGAACCGCAATCGGCAAGCTGCCTGTTCGAAACCATCACAGAGGCCGCGCCATGACCCTGCGTTCCCGCCTGCTCTGGCTTGCGGTGGCCTTTGGCGCGGGATGTGCTGCGCCCGATTTTGACCGGGCGGAAGCGCTGATCGACCAGGTTACCCTGGATCTCGCGCAGGATGCGCCCGCCAAAGGTCTTGCCTTTGGCGATCACGTCCGCCGTTATGGCCCGGCCTTTCACACCGCCCGACTGCGCGAGGCAGAGCTTTTGCTGGATCTGGATCAACTGCGCCGGGGCGCATTGCCGCGCCTGAGCGTCATGGTTCAGGGCAGGTCCCAATGGCATGAAAGCGGCGGCTTCTCGGTCAGGGGTCGCAATCATGCCTTTGTTATCGAATGGGATTTCATCCGGGCGATCTATGTCCTGTTCCGGAATACGCCCGAGATCTTCGCCATTCTGGTTGCACAGGAAAGCGCGCTTGCCCGGCAAGGCGCCGAAAAGCAACTGCTAGACCAGCTGGCAGATACCCTAGACGCTGGGCTGGCGCTTGAAGAGGCCGGCCTGACCCTTGATGCCGAGAGCTGCCGCATAAAGGACATGCAGGGTGAGCTGGCGCTTGGTACCCTGCCGCGCAACGAGGTTGCGGCCGGGCAGACCGCGCTGCAAAGCCGCAAATCCGCCCATGCCGCGCGCCGGACCATGTATGAGGCCAGCCGCGCCAGTCTTGCCCATGGCACAGGCGGCGCCCCCTTCGGTCCGGATCTGCGGATCGCGGCTTTGCACCCGGGGCCCTTGCGTGCCCGGACGGCAGAGCAATGCTATGAAGGTTCCGCGCTGGAAGCGCGCAACGCGGTTTTGCACCGGATTGCCAAAGACGGGCTGGACGCCGCCCGCATTGATCGCTGGATCGCGCTGTCTGGCATCGTGCCCAATCAGCTTGGGCCGGACAGCCCGGCCCAGCTGGAACTTTTGCTCAATCTGATGGTGCCGCTGATTGATCAGGGCAAGGGTGACCGGCAGGTGCAGCGGGCACGGATCGCGGTCGCCAATGCGCTGATCGCGGCCCGTGAAAGCAAAGCGGCCTTCATGCTGGCCCATGCCGAGCTGACCCTGGCCCTGGCCGAGGCCCATGTGCTGCAGGCCGGGTTGACGCCTCCGGCCAGGGCAGAGACCGGATGCGCCGCCGATCTTTCCGCCAGGCTTTACGATCTGGAAAAGCGTCGCGCCAGGCTGGTGCAGGAGCATCTGGAAGCCGGGCTTGCCCTTTTGTGTACGCCTGCTGCGCGGAAGCCAGGCGGGCCTGACGGAGCGGCGGCCAATGAGTGAGGCCGCGCTGCCGCTCCTTCTTGAGCGGGTTGTGGTGCATCATGGTGCCCAGGACCGCCGGATGGTGCTGGACCATGTCGATCTGACCGTCGCGCCCGGCGAGCGGCTTTGCATCCTTGGCGAAAGCGGTTCGGGAAAGACCACGCTTCTGGAGGTGATCAGCGGTTTCCGGCGCCCGGATGCCGGGCGGGTGCGCCTTTTCGACATTGATCCGGCGGGGGCCGCAGACCGGGTTCGTGCCAGGCTGCGCCGTCAGCAGCTGGGGTTCATCTTCCAGGATTATGCTCTGATCGAAGGGCTGACGGCGCTTGCCAATATCGACATGCCCCTGCGGCTTGACGGCGTCCGGGCCGAGGCGCTCATCAGCGTGCGGCGGAACGGCTGGCAGCCCTTGGCCTCACGCATCTTGCTGCGGTGCCCGCCAGCGCGCTTTCGGGGGGCGAAAAGCAACGCGTGGCCTTTGCCCGCGCCACAATCCATGCGCCCCGCCTGATCCTGGCGGATGAGCCGACCGGCAGCCTCGACCCACAGACCGGCCATGAAATACTGGAGATGATCCTTGGACGAAGGCAGGACAGCCCGCACAGCCTCGTGATGGTGACACATAACCATGCCTACAGTCGCCATTTCGACCGCGTTCTCGTGCTGCGGGACAGTCGGCTGCATGAGGTCGCCTGATGAAGGTGCGACGCCCCTTTCGTCGCGTGATCCTGCGCAGGCTGCTGATCTATTGCCTCGTCTCGGCCTGTTTCGCGGTCATTCTTGCCAATCGCATCATCACATCTGCCGCGACCGAAGGCTTCGAGCCCGCATTCGCGCAAGCCTCTATCATGAGGCGGTGCTGACTTTTCCGATGCTCTCGGCACAGAAGGTCAGCCGGGGCCACACGGACGCGGACCATCTCGCCCCCTGGACGGAGGAGGCGCTGAAAGCCGCCTTTGCCGGGGCGGGGATCTCCGTCTCGCCCTATTCGCGGCAATTTGCCTCGATTGCCGAACTGCCTGCCGCCGGCATGGTGGAAATCCTGACAAGCGATCCGCATTTCCCTTTGGCCTACCGGCTGAGCCTCAGCCCCGATCGCAAGCCGGAGCCGGGAAGCTGCCTGATGGGTCGCCGCCTTGCTGATCAGCTAAAGGGAACGCTGCCCGAATGGCTGCATTTTGGCACCATGCGCTGCAGGCTTGCCGGCGTCTTTGACGGTGAGACCCGCCCGCCTTTCTGGACGCTCGACCGGGCTGTTCTGCGGCTGGCCGCGCGTGACCGGGTCATGGCGGAGGAGACCATTCTCTGGAGCAGCTATCTGCAGGCGGATACCGCCGTTTTGAGCGAGGCGGATCTGCGCGCGGGCCTGGCCCCCTGGCTGGAGGCCGGGGCGGTGGAAATCTGGTCCAGCCAGCATCACGCCGAACGCGCGGCGGGTATCCTGGCAATCTACAATTTCGTAGCAGCCGCAATCAGTGGTGTCGCATTGGGCCTTTGTGCTTTCGCGATTGCCACAACCTTCATGTTCTCGGTGTCGGAGCAACGCCGGGAAATCGCCATTCGCCGCGCGATAGGGGCGACGCAATGGCAGATCATCGGCCATGTTCAGACCGAGATCGCAGCCCTGGTTCTTGGTGGTCTGCTGACAGGTATGATCGGCGGCAAATATCTCGGCCTGTATCTCCTGGCGCAGATGCAGGGGGCCGGATTGCTGGACCCGGCGGCACATGCGGTTCTGTCTCCTGTCGGCCTTATCCAGCTTGCAGCCATGTTTCTGGCGGCAGGCGTCACGGCGGGTCTGATCCCCGCCATTGTCGCCGCCCGAATTGACCCTGCCATCGTGCTGCGCGGCGGCTGACTGACGCTGCTTTGGCGTCCTGCGATGAGAACAGCCATGCGCAGTTCGTACACGAAGCGACAGCAGGCAGCCTGTGCGGGCGACGTGAAGTCCCCACGCCATCGGAGAGGATTTCGAGGTAAGCTGGGCAGCAATACTGCATCTGCAGAGGACCACTCGAAGGTCCCAAGCCGAGACATATAGGGCATCCGCTCGCCGCACCCCATGTGTTTGATCCCATGGTTTGCTGGCGCGATCCTTTCTTTGGAATGGAAGGATGCCCTATGGGACAAGTTCGTCACGGCAGCGCCACGACCACGCACGCTTTCCGAGCAGCAACACGAGCCGAATGGAAGCTTTGACTGCGGCACTGAGCCGCGAAGCGGGTATTAAACCTAGGACTGTGGCGACGTGACGAAAACCTCAGACGGTCGAAGACATGAAGGCGGGGCCGAAATTGCCTCGTTCTATGGTGCTAAGCCGGGGAGGAGTAAGACCGGGTGACGTCAGCCCTTCGAACAGTCGCCGCGCCGCGCCGTCACTGACCTCAGGCCCTGCCTGCGCCGCCAGTTCGTCCTCTGTCGTCCGTGCATCTGCGCGGCGGGCCGGATCGACACGAAGATCAATGACCACAACCGCCCCCCTGCCCCAGGCAGACGCACAGGCCACAATCCATGCCGCGCCCCCCGGCCGAAAAGTCGCCCGAGCCATAAGCGGATCCGCCAGCCAAAGCGCCACGGGATGCATCCGGTTCCTCACAGCGCGCGCTCGGATCCAGCGCGGCTAAGGCCGGAAGACCTGGCGCGAGCTGAGAAGATCTCCGGGCACGGGCCATGTCGGAGCACTTCCAAAATCG
The DNA here is from genome assembly GCF_030052995.1 of Gemmobacter sp. 24YEA27. Taxonomy (NCBI): domain Bacteria; kingdom Pseudomonadati; phylum Pseudomonadota; class Alphaproteobacteria; order Rhodobacterales; family Paracoccaceae; genus Gemmobacter; species Gemmobacter sp. 24YEA27. Next base: position 76,243 of record NZ_JASJPW010000007.1, read on the forward strand.
GCGCTTTACTCTATACATGCGCAAAATATCCGCCGCGCCCGTCACATCTATATTATATCCAATAATGTTGCATTATCGGATGTTATGTTCGTTTCAACAAAATCATCATCTGCGGCCGCCGGTTGACTTCAAAGAAGCCACCAGCTGCCGCCTGTAACATCCCCGCTAAAACTGGCTCGTGACATTCAGGAAGAAGCCGGTCCGGGGCGCATCGATCTTCCGCAGGTCATCATCGACTTTGCCCCAGAGGTATCCGCCACCTACCCGCATATTGTCACCAAACAGCCGGTAGACGCCCAGCAGCGCGCCCGTTTCGGTGGTATCCGAGCGCGGAGCATAAAGGCTGCGGACCTCGGCCATCACATCCCAGTTGTGAACGACGTGGTAATCAACCCGCAGGACAGCCAGATGCGCCTCGCTTGAGGTGAAATCACTTGTTCCACGCCCGGCGCTATCGCGCAGCCGATAGCCGTATTTGCCGCCCAGGGTCCAAAGCGGATCAACCTGCCAGCTAATAGCCGCATTCAGAATATGGCTCTTTTGCTTCGGCCCATTGACGTCACCGTCGATATTGACCTGATCGGCACCCGGCAGGTCATAAAGATAGGTATAGCTGACCAGCGCATTCAGCTCGTCATTCTCGACCGGACGCCATGCATATCCAAGGCGGGTCTCGATGTAACGGCCATCTCGGAACGAGGACTGGTCGCTTTCCGAGATCACCGCGTCGACCGAGGAGACAAAGCGCCAGTCCTGGCTGACCTTGGTTTCATAGAAGCCCGAAATCAGCCATGTATCGCGGTCAAGTTCATTGCCCGGACGATCCGACCGCTCGCGCCGCCATTCGCCGCGCAGGCCCGCCGACATTACCTCTGCTTCGCTGTAGCGCACACCAAGCGACAGACCCTCACGCTTGAGGCTGCTGCCGTCGGTCTCACGCCCTTCGCCATATTGGATCATGCCGTCATAGCGCCAGCGCTGGTCGGGGGTATAGGTGACCCCATAGCCCGAGGTCAGTGCCGGCCTTGTGCCGAAAGCGCTGTAGTTGCTTTCGGTGGTATAGGCCCAATTGTCATTGACCTGCGAGCTGCTCCCGAAGACGAGGCTGCCCTTGTCACGCCCCGAAAAATCGCTGGCATCGAAACGGCGCAGCGGATCAAGGCGGTAGCCAATTGTGGTGGTGGTATTGTCGTTAGGCCGGTATCCGAACTCCAGCCGCCCTGCTCCGCCGAGGCTGCCGTCCGAAAGCTCGGCCGTCATCTCAGTACGTTCAGAAAGCCGAAGCGTGCTGCCGATCCCGACCCGGTCATTGCTGCGCCGGGTCGGGTCATGCGACAATGTCGCCTGACCGAAGCCCCAGACCGAAAGATCGGCATCACGCTGCCATGTTACACGGACTGCTGCGTCGGCCCGCCTGCCGAAATCCTGCGGCGATCCGCTTTCGTCGCGGCGATCATGGGCCAGCTCACCTTCGACCTTCCACTGCGCGTTGATGCGATGGGCAAAGCCGATCCGGGCCTTTTCTTCACGATCACCATCGTCGCGCTTCAACCCTTCGCCACCAAAGGTCAGATCGGTGCTGGCGTTCAGCGCCACGGTACCGGACAGGCCCCAGGCATCCTGATCATATTCGAAATCGGCATCCGGCGAAGAGAACCCCGCATCCTTGTGATCGAAGAAGGCCGCCAGTTCGCCGTCCAGCCCTGCAAAGGTCAGATCGGTCTTGCCCCCGATCCGCCAGGACGCCGCATCCAGTCCAGGCAAGCCATAGCTGGGGTTCGACGGCTCCAGGTCCAGACCACCGTTCAGCGAGAAGCTGGAGCCGAAGCCAGGTCCCTCACTGGTAGCATACTCCAGCAGCAGCTCCCGGTCTTGCCCGTCCCGCAACAGGATGTCGACTCCGGCCAGCGTATTGTCGGCAATGCCTGTGGTTTCACGCAGAGCAGAAGCGCCAAGCCGGATGTTGTTGTTGATCCAGCCTTCGCTGCGGGCACCGGCAGTATAGCCGTCGATATCGCCGGTGGTCGGCACATATTCGTATTGTGCTACCAGATTGATATCATAGTCACCCAGTGGGTTGTTCTGGATCAGCCCGTCGCCGCCGGTGCTGGATGACAGCGGCCCGTTCAGGATGATCACCCCCTGCACCGAATTGATGCGGTAATCGGTCCCTTCTGTCAGGCGGCGGGTTTCAACCACCAGCCCGGTGGTCCGTGAGACCACCTGGACAAAGACGCTTTCGCTGTCGGACAGGATATCCTGACGCGACAGGAAATAGGCGCTGCCACCGGTCGCACGCATCACGTCGCGCTGCATCAGACTGTCGGCCTGCGCGGCAAAACCGGTGACGCGCAGCTTCGTCTCACCGCGTGAAGTGACATCAAGATCGCGGTACTCCCCGGACAGACCATAGAGTGCCCGGTCGGTGCGGACGGTGAGCCCGGTGCTTTCGCGGGGTTTGAAATCGCCCCACTGCAAGTGGCTTCCGTCCCGCTCGGCCCGCAGGAAGAACTTGCCCGAACTGGGAGCCAGCTCGGTCATGACGGAATCGTCACCGAAGGTGTTGAACACATCCTCGGACTTCATTTCCCGCAGTGTCTGATCGGGGTTCTTGCGGCCGAAATTGCTGAAGAGGTCACGCAGCTCATCTTCCTGCGTATCGACCGAGGCGGTGATCCGGGTGCCATTGGCCAATGTGCCCTGAGCAAATCCGGCAATGCGGCCCATCTTCCAGGTGCCCTCATTATCGTCGCCGACCGTAAGGTCGATGATGCCGGTCGCAAACCACTCGGACTTTTCGATGGTGACCGAGCGGTCCATTCTGCGGCCATCGATGGCAATCGCAACGCCATGGGTGCCGGGCGGCAGAATGCGCTGGACCACGAAATTGCCCGCCGGATCGACGGGGATCTTTTCCCCCAGCACCTGTACCACCTGACCGGCCAGCGCATGGCCAGAGACGGTGATGGCACCGCCCCGCACCGGAATGCCGCGGCGGGCAGTCATGTCGTCTCCCTCGGCCGCAGCCGTGACCGGACCGTCCAGATCGGCGGCAGCACTCCGGGCGGTGCGGTTCAGCACCAGACTGCGCGTCTCATCCCGCCGGCCGCCGGTGTCGATGACGCGCAGGAAATAGAGGTAATCGCCTTCGCTCCGGTCCGCATCGGCAGCGGGCATCCGCCAGTCAGCGGTACCATTGACCCCGATCGGCACCAGAGCCAGTTCGCGGCCCCGGCGGTCCGTAACCACGACGTCGGCACGGTCGATCCAGCCCGGATAGTTGGAAGAGGCCCTGAAAGTCACAACCTCTCCCGCAGCATAGCCCTGCCGCAGGTCGCCAGTGGCAACAGCCAGGCGGGGGCGTGCCCCAAGTCCATCATAGCTCAGATCCACACCGGCAAGGTCAAGCAGCCGGTCGATCTCGCGCAGCCTGTCAGGACGGGCCGGAGCCCCTGCAATGGTGCGCCTTGCGGCTCCCTCACCCGCCGTCACCCCATCGATGGAGATCGAGAAGCCGATCTCTCCCAGCGGGGCAGCGGGCGCGTCCGAGACATTGGGCTGGACCGGCCGGCTGACGGTGGTGCCTGCGTTGTAATGCAGGCAGTCACCCTCATAGACCGGACCTTCGGCGCGGCAGTCATCCGCCATAACGGGCATGCCGAGGCCAAGCACGGAGACAGTCACCCCCCCCGCAAGAAGGGCTTTCAGCGTTGCGGAAGAACGTTTGACAGGTTTCATTGTGCCACTCCTGCCCGCTCGACGACGGTCTCAATGTTCAGCTTGTACTTCCCGCTGTCCCGCCAGAGCACACGTATAGCGCGCTCGACCCGGCGCAGACGTTGTTTTGCGTCCGCATCAGACTCGCTGCCCGCCAGCACATAGCTGATGCGCAGCATCGTGACGGTCTCGCGGATCTCGCCCACCATCTTCTGCAGGCCTGCGTGCAACGCTGGTTTCAGATCACCGTTGGCTTCGAAGGCATTGGCCGAAAGGTCGACCCGTACCAGCCGCGCCAAAGTTGCCCCGAAATCAAGGCGCGTGATCATGCCTTGGGTCAGCCGCACAACGCGCGGGTTCTCTGTCGTCAGGCGATAGCCTGCCGGCAGGGTCCGTTCATCCAGCTTCAGCATGTAGTTTGAACCGAAGGTCTGCGGCAGGGCGGCGCAGGGCACGTTGAAGCGGCCATGCTCGTCGGTGACGATCGCCACACCATTGGGAGCAATCAGGCGGACATTGGGCAGGCCGCGTTCCTCGGCGGATTTGCTCATGTGACCGTTCTGATCGGCGTCATCGAAGACCCGGCCCAACACGGTTGCGCATTGCATCACCGCATCGGCTAGCACCCGGATCGTCGCCGTCGCCTCCTTGGCAATCTCGCCTCCGGTGGTGTTGTTCACCAGCCGTGCCCGGTTGGTATGGGCCCCGGGCTTGACCGAAGAGCCGATCAGCACATTCAGCGTCAGCTGCCGCGTCTGGCCTGGATCAAGCCTGACACCGTCCAGCGTCACGTTCCGGCCCGAAACCTCGGGCGTGACCGCGACACCGTCCAGCCGTGCCGAACCCTCGCGGTAGAGGAAGCCCGCAGGAAGCTGGTCGATGATCCGCGCTGTCAGCGGCACATTCTCGGCCGCGCTGGTGACGCGGATGGTATAGGGCACCACATCGCCGACCATTGCGGTATCAACACCGGCCAGTTTTTCCAGACCGAAGCCGCCAAGGCCCAGATCCGGAACCGCCGGTGCCGAAGAATGGGCCCGCACGTCGACGCCCGCATCCGAACTTCCCGTGGCATCCCCGCTCAGCACAACCTGCCCGCGACCCACATCGGCTGCGGTCAGGGTATAGGCCGCATTGCTGCATTCAAGGAAAGCGCGCTCCCCGGGCTGCAGAGTGATCGGAAGGCAGACAAGCCCCGGCAGGTTCAGCGAGAGCGAGGCCGGATCCATGGTGACGCCGTTCAGTGCCACGGTCCCGGTATTGATCACCTCGAAGCGGTAGATCACCTGATCCCCCTGCCCCATCATGCCGTCGCCATTCACATCGCGCAGCTCACCCACGGTGATGTTCAGCTCCAGCTCGGGGTAGCCCAGTTCGACAAGCGCGCTGGAGGGATCAGAGGGTACGGTTACCGCAGGCCCGCCGGACGGCTGCCAGGTTCCGCTTGCCGTCGCGGTATTCTCGCGCTTGGCGGCACGGATGTCCTCAAGCGTGATGGCATAGGTCCCGGTGATGGCGACACTGTCGCCCGGCGCAATACTGGCGACCGGATTTCCGGTCAGCACCAGACCCGGCAGCGGATCACTCACTGTCACATTCGTCAGCGTGACGTTGCCGGTATTGGTCAGGGTGAAGGTATAGATGATTTCCTCACCGACCTGGGCCGAGGCCGAGATCCCGGAAGCATCGGCGGTCTTCTCCAATTTCAGCCCGCTGCTGCGCACCGGCGAGATCAGCGTCGGGTCATTCGCCCCGGCAGTGGTGCCCGAGATGTCCTTCACCAGCACCGGAATGCCGGAACCATCGACATAATTGCCGACCGCTTCGGCCTGATTGCTGATCGCATCGCCGCTGTCGATATCGGCCTGTGTCAGCGCATAGACGGCGGTAAAGCTGGTGGCATCGGTCTGACCCGGCGCGAGGCTTGCGATTGGTCCGCCACTGATCTGCAGGCCGGGCATCGGATCGTTCAGAACGATGCCGGTCAGCGTCACATCACCGATATTGGTGATGGCAAATCTGTAGTGCAGCAGATCACCGGGCCGGGGTGGTGTTCCAAGCGCCGAGGCGTCGACGGTCTTCACCAGATCGATCAATGGCGTCCGCGTCAGCGGGGTGACCGTGGGATCATCGTCAGTGACCGTGGTGCCGGACTTGTCGGTCACCACAACCGGCGTTCCTGTGCCGTTGTCAAAAGTACCCGAAGCAATCGCCTGGTTCTCGATCGAGCCGACATCAAGGTCAGACTGCTTGACGGTATAGACCGCCGAGAAGCTGGTGCTGTCGCTCTGGCCGGGCAGCAGGCTGATCGGGCCGCCCGATACCGTAGCCCCCGCAAGGGTTTCGGTCAGGGTGATGCCGGTCAGCGGAACGTTGCCGGTATTGGTGACGGTGAACACCCAGCGGACCGGATCGCCCAGCTTCAGGCCGGCCGGATCAACTGAGGGATCCAGCGCCTTGACCAATGCGATGGCAGGCACACCCGAAACCGGAGTCACCGTCGGCTCGTCCAGACCTTTGTCGGTCATGGAAGAGGACGTCACCGTACCGGGGCTGCCGGGCGGACCATAGTCACCGCTGGCAAGCGCACGGTTGGTGACGTTGCCGGCCGTGATGTCTTCGGCCGTGATCGCATAGCTTGCCGGGCCGACCGTTACGGTATCGCCGGGCGCCATGGTGCCGATGGTGAAGCTGCCCGGCGTCAGGCCCGTCAGCGGATCCGCCACTTCGACGTCACGCAGAGTGACATTACCCGTATTGGTGACAGTGAAGCTGTAGAGGATCTGCTGGCCGACCACGGCCGGATCAGACAGCGCCGTCGCATCAGCGCGCTTCACCAGTTCGATCTGCGGATCCTGCGGAACCGGAACGATGGTCTTGCCAGGTGTTCCCTCGCTCGGGCCCGAAGGCTCGTCGACAGGATCTGGACCGAAGGTACCGCTTGCAAGGGCCTGGTTCTCGACCAGACCTGCATCAATATCATCCTGGGTGATCTGATAGGTCGCGGTGCGCGTCTCGATTGCGCCGGGGCCATGTCGCCAAGGGTGAAGGCGGCAGGGGTCATTCCCGGCAGCGGGTCGGCGAGGGTAACCCCTTCGATCAGGACGTTACCAGTGTTCTTGACCGTGAAGGTATAGGTGATCGTCTCACCCACCACCGCCGGTGTCGAGATAGCCGAGGAAGCCGTCTTCACGAAGCTGAGTTCGGGAAGCTGGTCGATCGGAACCACGACAGTATTCGAGGTTCCCGGCACATTGGTCACTGCATTGGTACCAGGATCCGTGAAGATCGCGTCAAGCGTGGCAGTATTGACCACTTCGCCGGCCTCGATCTCATGTTGGCGGAGCGGATAGGTTGCGGTCAGGGTCACGGCATTGGCCGCCCCGGCTCAAGCACTGCGATGACCCGCCCACCCGGCGTGAAATCCAGTCCCGGCAGAGGATCAGTCAGCTCGACCGCCGTCAGTGTCACGTTGCCGGTATTGGTCACCAGGAAGCTGTAGGTGATCAGATCACCCGGCTGCGGCGGCAGCGAAAGTGCGGGAACAGCTGATTTCACCACAGAAATGCCGGTCTGTTGGGTCAGCGGCAGAACCGTCGGGTCATCCGTCCCGAGGCTTGTGCCGGAATCGTCGCTGACCGTCTGCGGTACGCCCGAACCGTCAACACTCCAGGTCCCCGTCGCCGTGGCCTGATTGGTGAGCGAACCAAGGTTCACATCCGCCTGGGTCAGCACATAGGTTGCACTCAGGGAAGTGCTGTCGGTGGCGCCCGGCTCAAGGACGGGCAGGCTGCCGGCCAGCAAGATCCCGGTCAGGGGATCATCGATGGTCACATCCGTCAGAGTGACGTTGCCGGTATTCGTGACGGCAAAGTCATAGTGAACCACGTCACCGGCCATGGGCGGAGTGGACAGAACCGAATTCGCGGTATCGATCACCTTGACCAGATCGATGGACGGCACCGGCGTCAGCGGCGTGATGACGGTGTCATCATCCGAGATCGTCGTCGGCGTGCTGCCCCATTCGCCCTCGGCCTCGGCGGTATTTTCATACGAACCGCGGTTGATGTCGGCCTGCGTCAGATCATAGCCGCCGACATCGGCCAGGACCCTGGAGGCGCCCGGGTTCAGGGTGAAGGGTGCGATCGCCGCATCGAAGGTCACGCCAAGGTCGGTCAGCGTGATATTGCTCAGGATCACGTTGCCGGTGTTGGTCACCGTGAAGCTATAGCGGATCTCATCCCCGGGAACCGGAGCATTCACATCTGCAAAGCCCGAAATGCTGCCGGTCTTGACCAGCTCAATCCCCGCCACTTGCGGGATGACCAGCGTGGTATCCTCATCGGTGCCGGTGGTATTGCCGGATTCGTCGGTGACAGTGCCACCACTCGCCGGATCCGTACCCCAGTCACCGCTGGCCTCGGCGCGGTTATCCAGGTTGCCGCGTTCGATATCGGCCTGGGTCAGCGTATAGGTGGCGGTGAAGGTCGCGCTATCCGCATCACCCGGATCAAGGTCGATCGGCCCGCCCGAAACCACCGCGCCGATCAGCAGTTCGTCCACGGAAACATTTGTCAGCGTGACATTGCCGGTATTGGTGACGGTGAAGCCATAGGTGACGACCTCACCTTCCTGAGCCAGAGAGGACAGGGTTGAGGTGATGGTCTTGACCAGATCGATTGCGGCCCCCTGCGTGAGCGGGACGGTCACCGGATCCGTATCCACTTCGGGGATCGTCAGATCACCGCCGGTCGTGCGGTCGAAGTAATCACCTTCGGCGCTGGCCTGGTTGTCGACGCGGCCAAAGTCGATATCGGCCTGGGTCACATCATAGGTTGCGGTCAGGATAACGGCATTGGCCGCGCCAGGCTCAAGCGAAGCAACTACATTGCCTGCCGTCCAGACCAGACCGGGCAGCGGGTCAGTAACCGTCACATCTGTCAGCGTCACATTGCCGGTATTTGTCAGCGTGAAGCTGTAGACGATCTGATCTCCCACCTCGGACGGGTTCTGCACGCCGGTATCGTCAGCGCTCTTGACCAAGGTCAGACCCGGAGCCGGATCATAGGTCAGGTCAACAGAAGCCTGGTCATCGACGTCCAGATCTGTTCCGGCCGGCCCGGTTCCGACAGCCGTCACTTCTGCATCATTGGTGAAGATGCCGGCATCTACATCCGCCTGCGTCAGCGTATAGCTGGCAGTGAATGTGGTGCTGTCAACGCCCCCGGCAGCCAGCGGCGTGGTGCGCGATCCCGTGATCGACACATCGTCAAGCTCGGTCAGGACGATATCGCGAAGTTCGACGTTGCCGGTATTGGTGATGGTGAAGCTGTAGGTGACGATGTCACCCGCCATGACCGGATCAGTCGGGGCAGTCGTGATGGCCTTCGTCAGGCTGATCGAGGGGCTGCGCACAAGACTGACCACGGTCGGGTCGTCATTGGTCAGCTCGGTTCCGGAATCGTCGGTGACGACAGTTCCGTTCGGATCCGTACCCGTCGCAACAGCAGTGTTTTCCAGTCCACCGTTTTCAAGATCGGAAACCTTCAGAACATAGGTCCCCGGGAACGACATTGATGCACCCGGCGGTATGCTCAGGAAACCAAGAAGTCCCGTATCGATCACCACATCAGGCAGGTCATCGGTCAGCGTAAGCTGGTTCAGCGTGACGTTGCCCGTGTTCTGGATCGTGAAGAGGAACTCGATCTCGTCACCCGGCATCAGCACGCCGGTCACATCGGTGATGAGCTCCTTCTTCAGCGCAATCGCAGGCGCCGGGTTGAGCGGCGTGACGGTTGGATCCTCATTCGGATCCGAAGGGTCATTGCCCGAGGGCGTATCCGGGAACGGATTGCCCGAATCCGGGACCGTACCCGCCACCTCGACCTGGTTCTCGACCTCGCCCGCATCGATCTCGACCTGACTCAGGGTATGGGTCGCCGTTGCGGTCGTGCTTTCGCCCGGCGCAAGCCGCGACTTGGCCGGAGGCGAGACGGTGGTATTGGCCAGAGGCTCGGAGATGGAGTCGATCACCAGACTGGTATTGCCGATGTTCTCGATCGTGATCGTCCAGGTGACGGTATCCCCCTCAAAGGGCTCGGCCGGGACGGTCGTGGCCACCTTGGTGACCCGCATCAGAGCGTTCTGGAAGAGAGGCTCGACGATATCGTTGGAATGCGCTGAAATCGGTTGACGGCTCGGAAGATAGTCGCCGTCAACGGTGGCGGTATTGGTCACGCTGCCCGCGTCGATATCCACCTGGGTTACGGCATATTCCGCATAGACCACAGCCTGATTGCCCGACTGTCCGAACGGCGCCAGCGAACCGATGGTGAAAGCACCCGCAGGCGATTCCTCGATGCCCGGCAGCGCATCGGTCAGAACCAGATTGTTCAGCTGGGTATTGCCCGTATTGGTGACGGTAAAGCTGTAGCGGATGGTGTCGCCGATCACGGTCGGATCCTGGACACCACTGGTGACCAGCGCCTTCACTACGGTCAGACCCGGCTCGGCCAAAGCCGTGACCGTTTCGGTGTCGTCGTCAGTGACGGTCAGATCGCCGGAACCATCCTCGCCCCATTTTCCGGTGGCGGTGGCGGTATTCTCGATCAGACCGCTGTCGATATCGCTTTGCTTGAGCTTATAGGTCGCGATGAAGGCACCCACCGGACTGGTGGTACCTGCCGCCAGCTGGGCCACGGGCGTATAACTGGTCCAGACCAGATCCACCATCGGGTCAGCGACCGTGACATTCAGCAGCGGCGTATTACCGGTGTTCTCTACCGAGAAAGTATAGGTGATCAAATCGCCCGGCACCGGAGGGTCTGACAGCTGCGAAATGTTGGCGGTCTTTGTCAGCTCGATCTCTGGCGCGAAGTTCAGAACCACCTCGGTCGGAATGTCCAGGCCCCAGGTCGGCGTCGTCCCATCGTTGGAGGCATCGCTCAGGCGGGGATCGGTCGCTCCCTGAAGGCCAGAGAACTGGCCGTCGGCCTGCAAGGCTGCTGTATTGGGCAGCGTCATGCTGGAACCGGGACGCGGCACTGGCGGATTGACCAGCACTGTAAACTTGACCCAGGCCGTGCTCTGCGGCGCGATAGTCCCGCCGGAAATCACATCGTTACCACTCCCGTTGAAAGCCGAATTCAAAGTCAGGTCGCTGGCCGCGCTTAGCGAGCTAACAGCAAACGACCCGGGGCAGGTGACGCACCGCTGAATGTGCCAAAGAGCGGGTCCAGCGTGTCACGCAGCCGGACATTGGTAATCGGCTCCTGACTGTTGTTCTGCAGTCTGAAGGTGTACTCAATTGAGTAGGTGCCATCGACCCGCAGCACGGGCGCGGCCGCCGATTTGGACAGCGCAAGCCCCGGAACCGGGATCAGGCTGAAATCCTTGGTCACAGCCGGCGCGGCCGTGGTCGCCGTAATGCCCAGGATCGATTGTGTGCCGCTTGCCGTACCTCCGCCAACGCCGGCCGGATAGGCCGAACCGGCTGTAAAGGTCCCGCCGGTGGGGATGGTATAGCTGACCTGATAGGCAACACCCGGGGGCAGCAGCTTAAAAACGTAATTCCCGGCTGCATCGGTGGTTGTCGTGCGGGTAACCGAACCACCCAGCAGGTCTGTGCCGGTCAGCTGAACAGAAACCCCGGACACGCCGCTGTCCTGCGGAAGGTCGCGGATCTGGTTGAAGTCAAAATCCCGCCAGATCGTGCCCGAGACCTGCGTCGTCACGATGTCGATCGTGCCGGTTGCAGTATTGTTGCTCTCGTCGTCGAAAGACAGCGTCGAAACCGTTGCGCTATTGCTGAAGATTTGCGGCGAACTGGTCACGTCGGTCACCCGGACGGGCACCCTGATCGAGATCGAGCTGCCAGCCGGCATGTCGGGAAGGATGCAGATCACGTCACGGCCACCGACCTGGCCGTCGCAATTGCCCAGCGACGGAACAGGAGCACCCGTCAGCTCCATATGCGCCGGCAGCTGATCGACCAGCTCAACGCCTTCGGCAAGGCCGATACCCGCGCCGGCGACGTTGCTGACGACGATATCCCAGTCGAAACCTTCAAGCAGATCTGCCTCAGGCGCGGAAGCGGTCTTGCTGACCCGCAAATCGGCCCGTTCATAGACCGAGGTGGTTTCATTCACCACGTTATTGGCCTGCGGATCATAGGCGGCCTCGGCCGATGTAACCCGGGCGTTGTTCGTCCAACGACCACGGGCCACGCCGGTCATCTCGACCTCCAGGATGAGCGACTGATTGACCGCGAGGTGCTCTGCGGAACAGACGATGCTCCCCCCGATAGCGTTCTGCGCAGCCCCGGACGTCAGATTGCATGCCATGCCACTCGTCATCGGCCGCCAAGCTACAAGCTGCATGCCAGCGGTCGGCAGAGTGTCTGTAATCACAACCGAGAAGGCTTCGGACGGACCGGCATTGGTTGCCGTAACAGTATAGACGGTATTCTCGCCCAGTTCGAGCGGGTCGGTACTGTCGATCTTGTTGATGATCAGATCGAGCGCCGGAGCCAAAATCTGATGGCTGATCGCATCCGAATTGTTGGTGGAATCTATCTCCGGCGTAGTGGTGGAGACACTGACGGAATTGGTTATCGCGGAGCCCGTCAGTGCGGTCGAGGGCACCGTCACCACGGTCACCGAATGCTGGCTGCCATTCTGAATGGTGCCCAGATTGCAGACAACGCTGGAGCCAGCGGTCGTCAATCCGCCGGACAGTCCGCTCACTGCACCGCAGCTACCCTGGCTGGGCACTACGCTGACAATGCGCAGACCCGCCGGAAGGCTGTCGGTGACCGTCACATTCTCGGCATCCGACAGGCCGTTGGCCGGAACAATGGCTGCAATGGTATAGATCAGCTGCTGGCCCGCAGGCAGCGAGGCGCCTTCGTCGTGTGAAGCTGACTTCTCGACCACCACATCGGTCCGGGGCGTCACGGCATAGGGAGCCGTGGCCGAGTTGTTGGTATAGTCGGGGTCAGGGGTCACCGTCGAATAGGTTTCGGCGGTGTTGCTCTTGTTGCCTGTGCCACCGGCAAGCACGGTAAGTTCGATGAACGGACAGTCGACCCCCGGCGAACAGATGGGAAGCGTTGCGATCTCGCAGCGCAAATCGCTGTAGAAGGCCGCGCCACGCGTGACCGAACAGACCGCGCCACCGGTCGCATTGTCGATCACGGTCGCGGTGGTGGAAGCGTCGGCAAAGTAAAGATCGGCAAGACGGTCGGTGACCACAACGCTCTCGGCTGCCGTATTGCCGGGATTGATGATTTCAATGCGGAAGCTGACCGGATCGCCCGAGACATAGGGGCCGGTGCTGGTGACGGTCTTTTCGATCCGCAGATCTGATATCTGTGGCCCCTCACCGGAGCCCACGCCAGTGGAGGTCGTGTTGTTCGAGAGATCACGGTCGTCGAATTCCTGCCCCGAATAACCAACGGTCAGACCGTTCGTCAGATTGCCCTCCTCCAGAACCGTGGTGCGAATATTCAGCTGCGGCGTCTGGCCACCGACGGGCAGGCCGGTGGTGGCATAATCGTCGGTATAGCAGGTGATATCCGCCGGCCCGGCTACGGGCGGCGTCACATTACAGGTCCAGTTTGATCCGGCAGGAACAACCACCTCATCCAGCCGCAGGCCAGCCGGAAGATGATCGGTAAAGATCAGCCGGCCTTTAAAAGGCACGTTGCCCGTGTTCTGGGTCCAGATGGGCCAGTCGTACTGATTGCCGACTGTTACCAGCGCATGGGGCGGGCTACCCTTATGGGCGACCAGATCAAACATCGGCACCGCGATATCGGCACCGCCGTCAGATGCGGAATTGTTGGTCGTCAGCACATCGGTCGGCGACGTGATCTCTGCAGTGTTGACCACCGGACCACTGGCGGCGGTATCGGTGGCTGCAATTGCAGTGATGGTGATCGGCGCGCTGTAATCGGCACCCGAGGGGCTGGCGGCGCTGTAGCTGCAGCTGACGGCATTCCCGACTGGCGAAGGACAAGTCCAGCCGGCTCCGGCTGCGCTGACACCAGTGATCGTATAGTTCGGGGGCACAAGATCGCTGATCTGAGCTTCAAGTGGCGCGCCGCCGGCATAGCCGGGGGTCAGCGTGAACGTCACCGGGCTGCCGGTAAAGATCAGCCCCGAGGGTGAGCGGCTCTTGCCCAGTGAGACATCGGTTCCCGGCTGCACGGCAAAGCTGACATTGTCGGCGTCATTGCTCAGATCGGGGTCCATCGGCGATGTACCCGTCACCGAGCCCGCCACCGCGATATTCGATGCGTTGTCGGTCGTGACCTGAGTGGTGAAATCCAGCGTGATAGATTCACCGGCGGCTATCGGTCCAGGCACTGTGCAGTTGATCATCCCGGCAGTCACCGAGCAGCCAGCAGGCAGGCTGACATTGGAAGAAAGCCCGCTCGGCAGTGTCAGGGAGAAGGTCGCTCCGTCCGAAGTATCTGGGCCTTCGTTGGTGATGGTGGCCGTCAGTGTCACATTATCGCCAGCCTGAACCTGCGCGGGTGCGTCAAGCTCGAGCGAAAGATCGGCGCCCCTGACAACGGTGGTGCCCTGATCGACGTTAACGGCGGCGTTAACGATCGTACCATTGAAACTCAAAGTTCCCGAACCAGTGGTGCGAACCAGCACGTGACCGGTCAGCTGCTCGCGCGGCGCAAGCGATGGAACATCGCAGGTAACAGCTGCCGGGCCGGTCAGCTCGGGTGCGGGCGTACAATTCTGCAGTCCGCCGCTAACGCCGACATATACGCCTCCGGCCGGAATAGCGAAGGTAATCGTATCAGCAGCTTCACGGACATTCCCGCCATTCTGGATCCGCACAGCATATTGGATCGTGCCGCCAGCCGGGATAGGGTCATAACCGGTATCGGTGATATTGAGAGTAAGCCCGTTCGCACTGGCCAGGCCCGCAGAGAAACCCAGAGCGACAAAAGCGGTCCCCAGAATCGAGGTTACCTTGCGCATCATCACCGAACTCCATCCTGACAGGCAGAGAACGCGCGCATGAACTCACTCCGTCCAAAAACGGGGTGGCAGACCCGAAAATGGATGGCCGCGTCACTGCTCGCGTTCGCCTAATTGGTGTGTAAAAAAGCGTTTACACGGCTTAGCAACAAGGAAAATTGGCAAAATATTGCCAAAATATTCAGCAAGTTCATGATCACAGAAGCTGGAGGCGGAATTCACCAGTACGTGACACGCCATAATTTTTATTCATCAAACCAATATGTTAGTTTGTTTCTGTCTCCCCCTTTGTTGCTTCACGAGGTGCGCCATACCCGCAACACCCGCTCAGCTCCCCCAAAAGATGCGCGATAATTCGCTTGCCAAGCAGTTATGGCGCTTCCTCTCTTCTGAAGGTGGCTGCTCTGCAACGTGAGGTTTCTCTTCTAAAAGATGCGTCGATCGGGAGCGATTACAGGAGTGACGTGCAATTCTTGCATTATCGGTCGTTTCGCCTATATAGAGAGATACTCGCCAGAACCCCGAAAATGCCTCAAAGTCCCGCCAAGACGCGCCAGCGAGTCCATGCAGAACGCGGGTCGTCTGGGTTTCTGCGAGGGCACAGCGCTTCAGCACGCACACACCGTCGCGTTCCGCCCGTGGAAACCGCCATGACAGATGAGACATCCGATCTGGAAGGCGCGAAGCAGGACGCCCCCTCCCCTGTCTTGCTCGACCACCAGCCCCTGCCTTGCGGGTCTGGCCGAACGGGCGGGCGACTATACCGAGGTGGCTAGTTCCGTCAACACCCACAAGGCCTACGCCGCCGGCTGGAATCACTTAGTCGGCTGGTGCCGGCGTGGGGGGCTGGATGCGCTTGCGCCCGACCGCAAACTGTCGGCCTCTACATTACTGCCTGCGCCTCCGGCGCAACGCAGGTCGGCGGGCGTAAGAACACCGTCTAGACCATCGAGCGGCGTCTTTCAGCGCTGGTCTGGCCTAGACGCAACGCGGCCTTGTCCTTGACCGGCTCGACCGGCACTTCGCCAACGTCCTCACGGGCATCCGCAACAGCGACGCCGCGCCTCCGCGCCAACAGGAGGCGATCCTGCCCGACGATCTGCTGGCCATGCTGGAAACCTGCCACCGAGGCACCCTGCGGGGCTGCGCAACAGGGCCATGTTGATGATGCGATTTGCCGGGGGCTTGCGCCGGTCAGAGATCACCGGGTTGGATCCAGGCCGTGACCAGACGGAGAATGGGCGCGGCTGGATCGAGGTTCTGCCCGGCGGCTTGCTTGTGACTCTTCGTGGCAAGTCCGGCTGGCGCGAGGTGAAGATCGGCCGCAGGTCTTCGCCCGCGACCTGCACAGTCGAGGCGCTGGAGCTCTGGTGAAGTTCGGTCGTATCAGCCAGGGACCGCCGTTCCGCCGTGTAACCGGCAGGGTAAAGGAACCGGAGCCGTTTCGCCTCAACGACCGCGAGATCGCAAGGCTGGTCACGCGGGCCGCTCAAACCGGGGGACTGCGGGGCGATCAGCCCGAGAAGGACCCCCCTGCCCTCTTCTCCGGCCACAGCTTTCGCACCGGTCTGGCCGCCTCAGCTGAGGTCGACGAGCGGCATGTACAGAAGCAGCTGGGCCACGCCAGCGCCGAGACGACACGCAGGTATCAGCGCGGACGCGACAGGTTCCGGGTGACCCTGACCAAAGCTGCCGGATTGCAAACCAAACCTGTTCGTCATGATCGAAGCCCGCCTTTCTCTCTGGGGAAGCAAGATTCGGCCCAAGCCAGAAGCCGCTGCCAGACGACTTATCCACAGAAGCCACCGGGAGCCGGCAGCTGCTTTGCCGCCTCTTAAAGTGTAGAGCGAGATTTTCTGACTAACTGACTGATTTATAGTGTAATTTATTCATCAGGAAACCACTCTCTAAACGCATTTTTCGGCCTCAACGGTTTTGGCTGGATTAATCGAGAAAAGCTGTTAAAGTAACAAAAAATAACAACATCGAGGGCAGCAATGAGTGCGATACAGGCATCTCAGCGGTTCGAAACAATGTCTACGCGGCTCGGCAACCGTTTGCGAGAGCATGCCGAAGAGACGTTCCCACCGGATGCTCAAAAGGGCCTTCGGCGCTTCGCCATGCGCGAAGCCGCCGATCTGTTGCGCATTAATCAAAATACCTTTCGCCATCATGTGTCAAACTTGGAAGGTTTTCCGGAGGGCATACTGGAAGGTGGCAATCGGCGATCTTTTACTGCCAGCGAACTGGTCGAGGCGCAGCGCATACTTCTGGACACAGGGCGCATCCGCCGTGAGGATCACCCCCATCGCACGGACGGCGAAGCCTGTCAGGTTGTAACTGTCTTCAATCTGAAGGGCGGCTCTGCCAAGACCTCGACCGTGACCCACCTTGGGCAGCTTCTTGGTTTGCGCGGCTATCGTGTACTGCTCATCGATCTGGACAGTCAGGCCAGCCTGACCAATCTCTTCGGTATCACGCCCGAGCTCGCGCCCGACTTGCCGACCTCCTACGATCTCATTCGCGCAGAGAACCCCCTGCCCGCTTCAGAGATCATCAGGAAAACCAACTTCCCTACCGTGGACCTCATCCCCGCGTCGATGGACATCATGGAGTATGAGTTCGAGGTTGCATTAAGCTTCCGCAGCGGGACGACGACCTTCCACACCCAACTCAAGGAAGCGCTCGAACCCGTTCTTGGTAATTACGATATCGTCCTCATCGACACACCACCGCAGCTCAACTTCTCGGTGATCTCTTCCATCTTTGCGTCAACGGGCGTCCTGATCCCACTTAATGCCTCCATGCTGGATGTGATGTCTCTCGCCAGCTTTCTTAAAATGGCAAGCAGCCTAATGGGCGTGGTCGAGAGCCACGCTCCTGAGCATGGGCTGAACTTCGTTCGTCTTCTGTTGACCCGCTATGAACCGACAGACGGGCCACAGGTGCAGATCTCGTCTCTTCTGCGAACGGTGCTCGGGATTCGGTCCTGCCCGCCGAGTTCCTCAAATCGACTGCCGTCGGCGATGCTGCGAACACGCAGCAGAGTATCTTCGAAGTAGAGCCGAAGGACGTGAACCGTCGGACATACGAGCGTGCAATCGAATCCGTCTCTCGGATTACCGACGAGATCGAACGGGAAATCCGTAAGGCTTGGGACGGACTGATGGCGCGTAAGGTATTCGGCTCCACGCTCAAAAAAGCGATGGAAGAAGGTGTTTCTCTCGATGCCATTGAGGCCCATGCGGTACAGACCCGGACCAGTCCGACCGTTGCACGGGCCCAGGCTTCGGTTCTCGAGGAGGACAAACATGCCACCCGGCTGCTCGACCCAAATCTGATCCGCATGTCCGCGGTTCAGGATCGCCTCGATCCGTCAGACGGTCTCGAAGAGCTGGTGGAGTCTATCAGGGAGCACGGCCAGAAGGTGGCCATCCTTGTCCGCCGCCTGGCGGACGGGGCCTATGAGATCGTTTATGGCAGGCGGCGCCTTCTCGCCTGCCGAGAGCTAGGACAAAAAGTCCGGGCCACGGTCATGGAGCTTTCGGACGAAGAAGCTCTGATCGCCCAAGGCGTAGAGAACAATGCGCGCCAAGATCCCTCGTTTATCGAACGGGCGATTTTTGTTTCAGGCATCATCGCAGAACTCGGCAAGACCGACGAGACGCGGAAGAACGCCCAGACAGTTGCGTATCGGGCATTGCAAATCGATGAGTCTCTGGTTTCACGGATGCACCGTATCGCATCTGCAATCCCGATGGTCCTGATCCGGGCCATTGGACCGGCGCATGGCTCGGGCGGCGGGTCTGGGAAAAGCTTGCAAAGCTTTGCGAAACAACCCCGATCTCGCAGCTGCGGCGGCGGATAGTTTGCCGAAGGACCTTCCCGGTGCCGAGCGGCTGGAACTGGCCATAAACCGCATGAGTCCTCCCCCTGCCCCCGCCACAAAGCCGGCGACGTCAGATCGGATCACGGTCAAGCGGAAGGGCAACAAAATCACTCTCGAAGCTGATCTCTTGATGCTGCCTCACCTTGAAGACGCCGTTCGCAAACTGGTTGCTGAACTTCTTGACCGCGGTCAAGAAGAAGCGCCGGAACCTGCCCGAGGCACAGCCATACCGTCTTGACCGCGGTCAAGACGGACAACTCATAATAACGATAACGAGCAGAAAGGAGGACAGGAGCGAAAAAGAAAGACCCCCGAAAGCGGTGCTTCCGAAGGGCCTCAATTAGTCTCGACACCTGATTGATACCCTATATGCGAATCGGCATCAACATCGCTTGCGGTGATCGGGGGCACTTTTTCTTCCTAAATCACAATGAACCACATCACATCCACGGCCCTTGCGGCCGGGGCACAGAAGATCTGTGCCAAATCTGAGGAGCACTCGCTCCCCGGCATGGGTTCGATCACCCTGCAGCCAGCATTCCGGCCGATCTCACGTCGTGACATCATGGCCGCGGTCAACACATGCAGTCGCGATCTCGGAATTCGGCAAGGGGCGGTTGTAGTCCTCGATGCGCTGCTGAGCTGCCTGCCCTGCCAAGGCGCGGATGGCCGCGATACACCCGTCTCTCCGACCACCCTGCTCACGGTGTACGCCAGCAACGATACTCTATGCTTCCGCGCCAAGGGTCTCACCGACCGTCAACTGCGACGACATCTGGAAACTCTCGAAGCCGCCGGCCTGATCCGTCGCCGCAACAGTGCAAATGGCAAGCGCTTCCCGGTCATGCAGCATGGCAAGCCCATCGGCGCCTTCGGGTTGGACCTCTCCCCACTCTTTGCACAATCGGACGCACTTCTCGCGCTGGCCCTGCGCCGCCGCGAAGAAGCAGACGAGTTGCGGGGGCTGCGGGCACAGATCCTCAGACTCCGCGCGGCCTGCGCCGAACTTCAATTGACCGACGTTGTCGCCACGTTCATTGACGGTTTGCAAAACCTAGTTCGGCGGACCTCGCTGACCCTCATTGAGGCTCGGGGAGCTCTCTCGCAGCTGACCGCAGTCCTCTCGTCACATGCAGCCCCACAAGCTGTAGTCCATTGCGAAATCGAAGAGATTGAGCAACCCCTGCCCTCCAATGCAGAAGTCGCTAACACGACATCCTGCGCAGAGACCGCCATGGACCGCGCCCCAGACCAAGCGGTCCCTGAAACCTTTCAGGCCCTCGCCGCAAAAACCTGCGACCTGCCGCAAACCGAGCAAAAGCCCGCCTCTGACGGACGGAATGTCCGCCACATAGAGCAAGAGTCAGATACAAAAAAAAGAAAGCGAGAAGTCGATGACCTTCCAAGTTGGACAGCCCTGTCCGAGGTCAGCGCTTTCTATGAAGAACCGACCAGCGCCCAAGAGGCCACACGTATCGCTTTCGAATTCGGGAAGATGCTGAGAATAAGCCAGGACATCCTCGCCAGCGCAGCAAGCAGGCTTGGGCTTTGGGAACTTCTCAGACTCGAAAACCGCATGGCAAAGCAGATCGGAACTATTCTCAACCCTGATGCCTATGTCAGATCCGTCCTACGAGCGTGATGCATGACCGCGGTCGCATGGCCCTAAATACGCAGATAGACCGCTCGAGTGGAATCGAATAGGTTCGTTGATTGTTCTCAAGCGGAGATGCCGCGAGGAGGAATCATGTGCAACCTCTATTCCCAGACCAAGAGCCAGGAAGCCATGCACCAGGTCTTTCGTGATGTGCTGGAAGAAGATGAGGAACTGATCGATACCGCAGGTAACCTGGCCCCTGATTCCGGTATCTTTCCCGACTACGCTGCGCCGATCATTCGCCGCAGTAAAGGACGGGATTGGACACTGACCACGGATCGATGGGGTATCCCGACCCCACCCGTTTATCTGGCCGGCAAGCACACTGACCCCGGCGTGACGAACATCCGCAATGTCAGCTCGCCCCATTGGCGCAGATGGCTCGGGGCTGAACATCGCTGTCTCGTTCCCTTCACTAGCTTTTCCGAACTCGATGCCAGACCCGCCGCGCAACAACCCGGTCTGGTTCGCACTTGGCTAGGGTCGACCACTCGCGTTCTTTGCCGGGATCCGCACCGAATGGACTTCGGTCAGAAAGCTGAAGAAGGGCGAGGTAACAGCTCAGCTCTTCGGATTTCTGATCTGTGAACCAAATGATGCGGTTCGCCCCATACATCCGAAAGCTATGCCAGTAGTTCTGACGCGTCCGGACGAATGGCGCTGCTGGCTGACCGCGGACACAAGCGAAGCCCTCAAGCTCCAACGGCCGCTGGCTAATGGGCTTCTCGATATAGTAGCGGAGGGAACGCGTGCAGATCCTGCGTGACCAGCTACAGGCCGGAAGTGATGAATCGCTTCACCTATTGAAGGGCCGCGTTCACGATGTCGAGGGCCGGGGCCGAACCGGCTTTGCACTATTCCACGCAGCAAGATTGGCGGGACCGGTCTTCTGGATCGTGTTGACGCATGACCGTGATCGGCCAATGCCAGGATCCCTGCCAGACGGCATAGCCGAGCGGTTGTATTTCATAGAGGCGAAAGACGAGACCGATTTGCGCTGGACCGTCGAAGAAGCGCTAAGGGCACGACCGGTTTCTCTGGTCATCGCCGCTCCGGAAAAGCCGATCTCGCTGACCGCGGGCAGGCGGCTCCAACTGGCCGCGGAGGCCGGGGACACAACGGGCCTCGTGCTGATCCATGAGGGCAAGGGAAGCAATGTCGCCGAGACCCGCTGGAAATGTGATCCGCTGGGCTCGACTCGTCATCGCTGGATCCCCAATAAGAACAAACAGGGAACGCCCGGAATCTATGATGTGAGTTGGAACGGCACGACGGCTGCTGTCCATCTGGTTCCTCAGGCTGGCGAGCGACATCAGCCTGAGAGCCCGCCCCGTTGAGGGCCTTTCGCGTTGACGCTCCGGGCGTCGAACGCGGAACATCTGCATTGCCTCAACAGCATCGCAAGCGCTGCCGGGCTCCATCGCGGCATGCCTCTGGCCGATGCGCGCGCCATCTGTCCGCTGCTCTCCACGCGGCCAGTTGATCTGATCGGGGAGGGCAGGGCGCTCGATGGTCTGCGCAGATGGGCGAGCCGCTACGGTCCATATGCCGCCAAACACGGAACGGATGGCTTGATCGTCGATGTCTCGGGCGTGCCGCATCTCTTTGGCGGCGAAATCGAGCTTCTGGCCGATCTTGAGGCTCGTCTCGAAAGGGCAGGGGTCTCCTCGAAAAGCGCCATTGCCGAGAGACGGGCAGGTGACGCATCTGATCGCCGAGCGCATCGAGGATCTGTCAGCACGGCTTTTCACCATCGGGCATCAGTTGCGGATCGGGGCTGAGACCGAGAGGGCAGGGGAGACCGTCAGACCGACGCGTATAGCGGCCAGAGCGCTGCACCCGAGGGAGCAAGCGAAGAAGCTTTTCCCTAGCCGGGATTTTCATTGACGCTGCTTCCCGCGTGTAGGTTCAGTAATGCGGCGATAGATCTTTGAAGTTGGACGTGACGTTCAACAATAGTTTTCCTCCGACTCGGGCAAAAGCACGATCCGGTCATCCCGGAGAGGCCAGTATACTGCAGGGCGGGCAGATTGCGGTCGGGCATCAGCCAGTCCAGCGGGTCGATGCGCCACAGACCGGACGCGCTGACCAGTTGCAGCGCGCAGATCAGCGCGGCTAGCACCGCCAGCGGCTTGCGCCCGGCAGGCCCCGGCCTGCGCTCTGACAAGACACTCCAGGCGAGACCTGCCCCGATCGGCGCGAGCAGAATCCCCCCGAAATTCAGGCGGCTTTCGGCTATTATCTCGCCATTTGACGTGGTCATGCTGGTGGTGCCGATGAAGAGGAAGAACGGCACGATCCCAAGGATCAGGGCGAAAAAGGGCTTGGCAAGATTTGGCAATTTCTGCCTCCGGGCTGTCTTTGACATGTTATTTAAAGGGCGGTTGTTCCCGATTTCACTCCGGCCCCAGGGCGAGGATTGCTGCGAAAAGCCGAAGCAGATCCGCATCCTCCCCAGGATCGGCGCGGGTGATCGTGACCCTGATCCGCGCGGCCTCTGGCCCTTTGGCATGGTCATGGAGCACGAACGCCGCTTCCAGTCGGGTTGTTGAAGCGCCTTCGTGGATCGCGGCAATGGCCGGCCCGATAGCCGCCCTGTCACCGGTTTCGCGCAGATAGCGCAAGGCGGCATCGCGGCTGTCGGTCTCCCCTTCACTGGCGAGGGCCAGGGCGGCACCCAGAGCCGCCTTGCGATCCTGCGCCGGGAGTTCGGCGCTTTGCGGGTCGCGGGCGGCGTTCAGCATCTGGGTCAGCACATCAAGGATCAGCGCCCGATTGGCCGGCAATGCGCCCGGCAGCCCCCGTGCAAGTGCGCCGAATTCTGCGACATCCCCCGGCGAAAGTGGATTTTGCAACAGGATAAGCCTGACCTCGACCGCCATCGCCGTGAGACCCTGATCCGGGCCCGCGGGGTTTGCAATCTCGGCCAGAGCATGGCTGCGGAAATGGGTGATGCTGGCATCACGATCCTCGGCCATAAGGGGACCTATACCCGCCGCCAGCACCAGCAGTGCGGCGAGCATCCGTCTGCACCAACCCCGTCTCATTCGTCCTTCTCCAGCCAATAGGCCGTGCCGCCGATCAACAGCGTGTCGGGCCGGGTTGCGTCAGAGGAGGTGGGGCGGGCCACAAAATGGCGGATCTCGCCCTCGGGCGTCTGGAGGATCAGCGCGAAATCCTCAAACCGATAGGTCGAGGTGACGGGTTCATCCGCAGTGCCGCTGGTGATCAGATAGCCGGTGCCGACATTGCCTGCCACAAACGCTCCCCGGCGATAGGTGACAGAGCCCTCTGCGGTAAAGGTATAGCTGCGGTCCGACCGCGCGCCCCCCATGCCGATATTGAGATAATAATAGCGCGCCTCGGGCCGGAAATCCGCCTCGGGTGAGACCAGCGCCTGCGCGCCGGTCAGATCCTGGGTGGTGCCATCGGCCCCGGTCAGGACAAAGCCCTCGCCGCTTTCTTCCCATTGCAGCCAGCGGTCGGGTTCGCGGGCTTTTGAGACATCGACATTCAGGTCGGTGAAGGGGAAGGACCAGCCATGGCGATAGGCGCTGCCATCGTCCAGCAAAAGCCAGATCGCCTCATTGCGGTCGGTATAGCTGTTGCCGAAGCCATCGATGCGGAAATCGAAATCGGCCTCGTAGAGGATATGGGTCAGGTCCTTGGTGGCGATCCCCTGTCCCGGACCGGCATAGATTTCTTCGGCAGTTGGTGGGCGCAGCATCAGGCCTGCGCTGTCATCACCGGTTGCGACCGGACCCCTGGCATCGCCAAGGGCTTCAGTGCTGCAGCGGTCCAGCGTGATCACCCCGCCAGTCGCATTGGCCGTAACCGACCGCACCCCGCCTGTGAGCACCGCCTCCTCGCCCATCATCTGCGCGAAATGGGCCTCAAAGGCATCCGTCTCGAAACTGCGGCAGCGCAGGGTAAAACGCGATTGCTGATCACCGCGCCAGTCGCGGATTTCATCATCATCAATCACCCGCCCCGAGACCATAAGCACCGGATGCGCGCGCAGCCAGGCCTCGGCCTCGGCCCCCCGCGCCTCGCGCAGATCGCGGCTGTCGGCGGAGCCTTCGTGGCTGCCGACCGTGGACATCACGGTTTCAATCCGCGCAGACAGCAAAGCCAGCGGCAGCACTTCATTTTCCGCCATCAGCGGGTGCGGGCTGGGCGGGGCGGGAGGCAAATCAAGGCCGAATCGGCGCAGGCTGCGTTTCAGGCGCTGCAAAGCCCGGCCCGGATCATAGCTGTCAGCCAGAACCCCTGCGAAATCATCGCAGCCCGAGGGATCGGCGGTGACTTCCGCCTCGATGGCCTGGCGCACCAGCGCCTCGCCCTCATCCATCTGTGCCTGAATGGCGGGATCGACCGCAGCGAGAGTCGCAATCGCGCGCTCGGCCTCGGCCATGTCATGGCGGTGATACCAGGCGCTGAACCCGTCCCGCAGCGCCCCCTCGCGGTCGGGAAAGGCGGCGCGACAGGTATCAAAATGCGCCCGCGCCTTCATCAGAGGATTGATCACCGCCCCGAAAGCCTCGTTCAGATCGGCGAGATCATCGGCAGGGGCGGTGGTCGGCGCAAGGGCCAGTGCAAGGGCCAGTGCAAGACCCAGAAAGGTGCGGCGCAGCATGGCTCAGCCCGCCGGGCAGCGGATCAGCATCCCGGCGATGCCATCCTGCATCAACACCAGCATATCAGGCGCCGGGCGCAGAATATCGACCGTCGCAAGCTGCTGTCGCACGATCTGCTGACGCATCGGGCGCAGCTTTTCCGGCGCCATGCCCGCAAGACCAAGCCGCTCGATCGTCGCATCCATATTGCCCTCGCGCAGGAAGCGGTGGCCGCCGGCCCAATGGTAGCCCTCGGTATAGGTCACATCGCGCATCTGCTGGCTCATGGTCATGCTGACATCGGAAACCGCCTCGATCACCAGACTCGTGGGGGTATTGCCACCGCAGAAGCGTTCCAGCATCCGGGTCACATCCTCAGGCGCGGCGGGAGCCTCGGGAGAAAGCTGCGACATCATCAGCCATTCGCCGGAGAGATCCGTCAGATCGGGCGACTGGTCCATCGTGGTGAGATAGCTGCCCGCGAGGCCGACATAATCGGCAGCGGCATCGGCATGGGCGCCATGGGCGGCGGCGATCAGGCTGGCGGCAAGAATTGCGGCTTTCATTCTCTCTCTCCTCAGAACGGGTTCGGCAGTAGGACGCCCGACCCCGGCCCGGCTTTTGCGCCATCAGAGTTTTTTTCAGCCTGGCAAAAGTCGGAGGCCGGGCGCGCGTCTCATCTGCAAAAGGGAAATCGGCTCAGAGGAGATCAGAGATGTTCAGACAGGCCCTTGCCGGATTGACGATGGCGCTGTTTCTTAACACCGGCGCGGCCATGGCCGAGATGGCGCAGGATTACCTTGGTATCCCCGGCCCCATCACGCTTGGCGGCGCGGAGTATGGCCTGGCCTGGAGTTCGCAGCCCACCCCGCATTATACCAAGCAGGAATACCTTCCGGCAGGACAGCAGCCGGGCGCCCAGACCAGCATGGTCATGCTGGAGTTTCTGGCGGGCGGTATCAGCCCCGCCGACGCTGTCGCGCAGAAGGTGACCGAACTCAATGCGCGCAAGGCCAGCGATCCGGTGACCAATTACAGCATCCTTGAGCATAAGGACGGCCAGGAGCTGATCCTGGATTTCGTCATCAGCGGCCATACCGAGGCGGGCGAAATGATCCTGGAATGGAATGGCTACCGCTATTTCACCGCCGAGGATGATCAGGGCCAGCACGGGGTTTTCCTCTTCGCGATCAGCCACCGCGCCTATGGCGAGGCCGATGCGCGCCGCTTCCTCGAAGGGCTGAGCGCGTTTCGCAATCAGCAGATCGACGCCCTGGCGCGGGCGGCGAAGCCGGATTTCGGCTCATGACCCGCCCGCAATATATCGCTTTGATGCTGTGCCTCGCCGCGCCCGTGGGTGCGCAGGCGGCCGGGTTCAGCCTGGTGGCCAACCAGACCTGCGCCGATCAGCTGTTTTCGCGCCCCGAAGGGGTGATGAAAGCCGCGCAGAATGCCGCGGCTGTGGCGCTCGAACTGCGCTTCGGGCGCAAGACCCCCGATGCCGCCACCCGGGAAAGGGCCGCTCGTGCCCTGGGGGCCGGGATCGCCGAATTGCAACGCCTGCGGGCGGCGCTGGATCCTCTGGAGGCACCTGAAAGCGCGGCGCAGGACTGGGACGCGCTGCTGGGAGTGGTCGATTTCAAAATCCGGCTGGCCGGCAACCGCGAGGCGGTTTTGCGCGGCACAGAACAGCAGGCGCTGCTTGCGACCGACAGCCCTGTCCCCAACCGGCGCTGGACGGGCTTGCGGAGCGGCTGTCCACTGACTGGCTCGATTGTGAAATGGCGCTGCTTGCCGAAGGCCCGTCCGGGGCCCTCGCCCGCTCTGCCATCAGACGAATGCGGTCTGTGCCGCGATCTTTACCGGGCGGGAAGGCCCGGAGGGGCGGGTCGCCAGTGAGCGTGTGCTTGATGCCTTTATCGCAGCACGGGAAGGCCGCCTGGCTTTGCCCGATGCAGATCTTGAGGCCGCGCTGGAATATGAGGAGCAGCGCGCCCGCGCCGCTGCCAAAGGGTTCGCCACACTGGCGGCAGAGGCGCCTGCAGGCGCAGATACCTGGGCCTGGCTGCAGGACCGGCAGAGCCAATATGCCGATTTCCATGCCGCAAGGCTGCGGGTGGTGACCTCGGGCAGCGCTGACCCGTCAGCGGATTTTCTGGCCGTCCGGCGCCCGCCTTTGCCGGATCGCAACATTGATGACCTGGGGCTCAGCGTCACTCAGTGCCGCAAGATCGCGCTGTGACGGAAAGCGCCTGCTGAGAAACCGGCGCGGAAAAATCCACCCACTGGCAAAACTTGCCGCCCGCGCGACCGTCTTACCTTCAGATGACCGACCAGGAGACAGATCATGCGTCACAGCATCTTTGCTGCAGCCCTTTTGCTGCCCGCCAGCCAGAGCCTCGCCGATGGGGTCACCCCCCTGCGTGAGGCGCTGGATGGCCTGCCCGAGGTGATCCTCACCAATCCCGCGCCCGAGCTGGCCTTTTTTGTCAATGTCACGGCGATGAACACGCTTGCCCCGGGCAAGTCGACACGCGCCTGGCCCGGGGCCTTTATGCGCCCCTTCGAGGCGGCGCTGGAGAGTGATGCGCAGGCCTGGGCGGAAAAAGCCGGGCTGCCCCTGGACGATGTCCGCTTTTTCGCGGGCTTTGGTCAGGCGCCCTATGACGTCGTGCTCTGGGGCCTGAAAGACGAGGCAGCGGCGAGCGGGTTGATCGCGGGCCTTGCGGATCGCGGCTTTGCGCCGGTCGGTCTGCCCGGTGTGGTCGGCAATGGCGAGCCGCTGTCCCAGGATCTGGCAAAAGCCGATCCGGGTGATCCCTGGCTCAGCCGCGTGGGCGCGCCGCGTTTTGCCGTGGCGCAGGCGGATCTGGTGATCAGCACAACCACACCCGAGGCGATGCCGGTGCTGCTGGCCGAGGGAATTCGGCCGCCGACAACCCGGTGATCATCACCGCGCTTGACGGGCTGTCGCAGGCGGTGGGCGATGGCGAGGTGGTTCATGCGATGGTCGTCTCGCCCGCGCTTGGGGTGATGAGCCTCGACCCGGTCGAGTTTTTGCTGCCCGAAGCAGGCAATCTCGACGAGATCCGGCAGCGCCTTGAGGATCGGATCAAAGAGGGTGAGGCTGGCATCCCGCCCTGGTTTGGAGCCATCCTCACCGATGCGCAGCTTGACGGGCCCGCGGCGATCCTCTCGCTCAGTTATGCCGATTGCGAAACGGCCGAAACCGCCGCGCGGCTGATGGAGGCGCGCTGGCAGTCCCTGATGCCGGAAGATGCACAGGGCACGCTGACATCGGGCACCAAAGCCTCTGAAAGCGGGCTCTGCGCCGCGACCCTGACCGTGGCCACCCCGGGCCGATACCGGCACCAGCCCGCCTATGATCTGATGCTGCGTTTGCATATGCAGCGCTCGTTCCTGGTGCTGACCATCGGAGAAGCGACATGACTCGGCGCGCGCTTTTGCAGGGCGGTGCCCTTGCCCTGATGATCAGCCCCGGCGCAGCGGCGGCGGAAACCCCACTGCCGCCCCACCTTCATGACCGCATGGTCTGCGCGGTGGAGCTGAGCCGCTATTCCTCCCAGTATCTGCCGGGGCATCAGCAGGATTACGACCGCGCGAATGAGATGTTCGCCGAGATGGGCGCGGAACTTGGCTACACCGATATATGGGACCGCGATTATCTCGACATGCAGGTTCCCTATGCCGACAACCCGCCTTTGCCTGACATGCTCGGTCCCGAGGCGATGGCTTTTCTTGAGGATTGTCGCGCGCGCTATCCTGCGCCCTCGCCGGTGACGCGGGCGGCTGGCAGAACAAGGCCCGCGCGGATGCTGCCGCTTTTCACGCGGCCAACCTGCCCGAGGAATGCGAGAGGCCCGGGGGTGAGGTGCCCGCCGGGCATGAGCTGCAGATCGGCGAGGAAAGCGCCGCCCGCCAGGCGCTGCTGATCGGCTTCCCCTGCCAGAGGGGCGCCTATAACCAGACCGAGGTTTTCCTGATGGCCGATCAGCATGGCACGATCACCGAGGTGCTCTTTCCCTCGCCCATGGTCGAGGTGGTCTGGCCCGATGGGGACCAGAGCCAGCAGCCGGTCTCGGTCAGCCTGGGCGAGATCCGTGACCTGCGTGAGGTGGTCAATCCGGTCTATGATCCCGCCAGCCGCACGATGGTCGAGCGCAATAAATGGCGCGGCCAGAATGACGCCTATACGCTGACCGAATGGGGTTACAAAGATGGCCGCTTCCAGCTGGTGCATTTCGCGGTCGATGCCATTTTCGACGGCGAAGACCTGCCCGAAACCCTGATCCGCAACGAGATCTGGTGAGGCGCACTTAAGGCGCGCGCAGCGCCTGCGGGTCCAGCGGGATGCCGCGCTCATTTAGGAAGTCGATCACCCAGGTGCGGTTGCGCAGCGCCCCGGCGTTGAGCAGCCTTTGGTCGGTGCGGAAGAAGGACGGCTGAAAGGTTAAGCCGAGCCGGTCGGTCGCTTCCGGGTCCGCCCCGCGCTTCAGGAGCATCACAACGGTGTCGAAACTGTTGATCGCGGCGGCACTCGCCAGAGGGCGGCTGCCCTCGCTGTTCGGGAGTTCGATATCCGCCCCGCGCGCGATCAGCAGGTCGATATTTTTCTGCGCTCTCGCATCCAGCGCTATGAAGATCGGGCTCTCGCCCAACCGCTTTGCCCGCACATCCGGGTCACCGCCGTTATCCAGAAGGAGTTTCAGCATCGCATCGCCTCGCTCGGCCGCGGCCAGATGCAGCGCGGTATTGCCATGCAGCCCCTGCAGGTTCGGATCCGCGCCCAGCAGCAGAAGTTGCCTTGTCCGCCGCAGATCACCGCGCCTGACCTGCCATTGCAGCAAGGTCAGCCCGTCCTTGTCCTGCGCGTTCAGATCGGCGCCTGCGGCAACCAGGGCTGTGATCCGGGCCTCGTCCCGGGCCATCAGCGCCTCGGCCAGAGCAAGGGTCTGGGGGTCGTCAAAATGATCGCCGGGGCGTTCCAGCAGGTCGCGGATCAGACCCTGCACAAGGACCAGCGCTACCACACCGCAAATCGCTATAAGGGAAATCCGCCATAACCGCTTCATGGCAGGCTGAACCGGTCAATGATCATCGCACCCTCTGAGAATCGAGGCGCAAACAACATCTTGCCATCCGGCGACCAGAAAGGCTGGGCCCGCAGCCGCCACCCCGGCTGCCTTCGATCTGAGCCAGCATGCGTCCGTCCATCCCATCCCAGATCATGATCCGGTCGCTGTCGCCCGAAGCGCCGGACCTTGCACCCCAGCTTGCGATCCGCATCCCATCGCGCGAGATCGACATAATCTGCATCGGGAATTGTTGCCTTGCCAGATCCGCGACCAGTGTTCCGTCCAGGTCAAAAAGCTGCAACCCCTCGTGCCTGCGATCGGCAAGGATCCTTACGCCTCCCGCGACGAATTCAGCCCGGTTGCCATAGGCTTCCTGATCAGGGACGGTCGTGCCTGGCCAGGCAAAGACATATGGATCTGAAACCGGAAAGGCGGTGAAATTCTGCAATGCGCCGCGCTCTGCGCTCAGGGCGGAGCCGCCATCCTCGCCGCAGCGTGGCACTGTGACGCCGCAGGCGATAAGGATCGGACCCCCGTCCGGATCCCCCCCCGGCCCCGCATCCGGCGCGGTGAAAAGCTGCACATCGCCATAGAGCATCGGAACCTGGTAGCGCCCGGTTTCCCGCCCTGAAACGGGGTCAATCAGGATCAGCCCGGTGCGCCAGCCATCGGCGGTCAGGATGTCCGAGGCGATCAGGAATTGCCCCTGACCGCCATAGGGCAGTGAACTGTTCAGGCGCGAAGGCGCCACGCCTTCAAACCTCACACTGCCAAGGCAGCCCGAAGCGCCAGTCAGCCGGTCGAGCCAGCCGCAGGTCTGCAGCCCCTGGCGCGCCAGTGCATAGCCGCCGCCGGTCAGCAGGGCAGCAAGGCCTGCGGCGATCAAAAGGCTTCGCGGTCTCATTTGCCTTCCTCCGTTGCGCGGTAAAAGCGCAGCTCAGTCCCCGCGCCCTCAGCGGGCGGATCATTCACCGCGACGATCACCGCGTCGCGCTCCGGGTGCCAGAGGATCGCGGGGCCAGATCTTCGGCAATGTCATGGCGGACGAGCATGGCGCCGGTTTCCAGATCGAACACCCGGATCATCCCGCGCAGCGCGCCGGGGCCGGAAAAACGTCGCGACAAGACCGCGATCCGGTCGCCATCCGGCGAAAGCGCGGTTTGCTGGCGGGAAAAAGGGATGAAATCCGCAGGCAGCGCGGGCAGCGTCACGCCGGTTCCTGCGATCTCTGTCGCGGTGGCGGCAAGGCGGCCGGTCGGCCCCTCCAGCGGCAGTTGCCGGGTCAGGATCAGACTGCCATCCTCCGCTAAGAAAGGCAGATGGGCAAAAACCACGCTACCCGATGCCGACCAGGCCAGATCAAAGGCGCGGGCATCGGCATCGGGCCGCGCTTCATGATGTGGGATGCCTTCAAACCACAGCCTGTCGCCATTCGCTTCATAGACGATCACCCGGCTCTGGTCGTGTTTGTTGCCCCCGGCAGGTCGCAAACGTAAAGCGCATTGCAGCTCAGCGCGATCCGGTCCGCTTTGGGTGAGATCCGCAGCTGATCGGGTGCGGCACCGGTGGCGGTGTCAATGCGGAGCTCTTCGCCGGTGCCGGTTAGGTCGGGCCGGACGAAGACCATCCGGGCCTCGAGACGATCATCGCCGCGCCGCCGGGGCTGATAATCCACCCCGCCAGCCAGAGCCGCCCCTCCACATCGCTGGCTATGGTATCGCCGACAATGGTGAGATTGCGGAGGCGGAGCCGCGCCTCACAGCCGTCACGCCCCAGCCAGCCGCAGGGCGCGCTCAATACGCTCCAGCCAAACCATCCGCCTGCGACGATGGCAAGCACAAGCGCCGCGCCGGTCAACCAGCATCTCATGGTGCACCCCCTGGATCGCAATGGCCGTGAATGCGGCTGATCAGCAGCCGGTCGTCCTCAAGCCGCCCTTCGGCGATCAGGCATTCCCCGGCTGCGAAAGCCGCCCTGATCCGTGTCAGGTCCGCATCCGGGCCGCCAAGGTTCGGGTCGCGGTCATCTCCGGGCGAAAGCGGTTTTCCCCTGGTGCCATCGCGGGCGATCGGGAAGACGCCGTGGAAAGGGCAGGGCAGTTGATAGCACAGAATGCCGGTGGACCCGAGGCCCCACCAGGACTGACCGGCCGCAGGCTCTGGCAGGGCAGGGGCCGTGCCATCGGCCTGGGCTGCCGGTGCGAGGCTGAGCGCAACAAGAGTGGCAAAGATGCGGATCATGGGGTCACCTTCTGAATTTGGCCGGGGTAAGCCGCCAGAGCTCGTATGGTCAGGTTAGGGAATGCAGACCGGCACACGGATCAGATCGACTCCACCGCCAAAGATGTTGGGGCTGGCGCGGGTCTGCCACTGGATCTGGCGGCAGGCATTGCTGTCTTTTTCGGGGAGGGGGGCAGCCGCCGCCTTTGACGGCGCGCGCAGATCGAAATGGAAGCGGAGATCGACCAGCTCTGCCAGATCCGGCGGCTCGCCTTCCGGTCCGAACGGGTGCGGCTGATGGCGGATTTCCAGCTGCACCCACTCTTGAGAGGCAAGGCCGCTCAGGATGATCAGGTCTGATCCGCTATCGTTCAGGCCAGTGATCCGCCCACCAGGGGTCACCGCGATATGGCTGTCGGCAAGCATTTCGCGCCAGATCCCATCGTTGCCCTGTCGCAACCGGAAGGAAAAGCTGATGCCGCCGCGGTCGGCCGTCTCGCTTTTTGCCGTGAAGGTGATTTCGCCCGGCGCGGTTTCCAGGATCGTCGCCTCGCCTCGGCCGGTCTCGCGCAGGATCCGCTGGCCGCCCGTGGCGGGAAAGACCTCGGTGATGACCTCGCCGGTCAGGGTGCTGCCGGGCGTGACCGGAAAATCCTGCGCCGGCACCGCCATCGCAGCGACTGCGGGAGCGAGGGCCAGCGCCAGCGCCATGCAGCGCGCGGCCTTATACAGGGATATGCAGCAGAACATGACAGCACCTTTTTGCCTCTTCCCCTGTAGGACGCCTGCTCAGCGCCCGGCTTTTGCGGCAAAGGGAAAAAAGTCAGGGCGCAATTTCAGGCCCCGCAAGGCGGGCGATCAGATCCTCGCGGCTGGCGGCATCATGGATCAAAAGCGAAAGCCGCCCGGAAAGGGTGATTGCGCCAGGGCTCATCTCATAGGCGTTCCAATTGGTGAACCCGCCATAGTCCGATTGCACCAACAGGAGCGGGTCTTGCCCCGCGCGCGGCTGGATGAAGGCGTCAAGCACGCGGAACTCTACGCCGTCCTCGGCGACATAGGTGCTGAAGGGCAGATCCTGACCGTCTTGCGCCAAGGAAAGCACCAGTTGCCGCGGCGGCTCGCGCAGCAAAAGTTCGAACCCGTCAAAGCTGTAACGCGCCGAAACTTCTGCGCTGCCCGCCTCTGTTCCGGGTCCGCTGCGCGCGCCAAGCCGATTGCCTGGACTGGCCGGACTTTCATCGGCCAGCCTCTGCCCGTCTGGCCGTACGTCCGACCCCACATCCGGCCCCGCGCCGGGCAGCGCCAGCCAGATGCCCATCACAATCCCCGCCACCAGCCCGGTGCCCAGCGGGATCGCGAAACGCAGCCGCCAGCCGCGCAGGAACGCGGGCCAGCACCAGCCGCGCTTTTGCTGCGCGCCCGCGTCGAGGAACTCCGCCCGCGCCCGCGCGGCATCCGCCTCAAGCCGCGCCGGATCCGGCTCACGGAGCGGCACCTGTTGCAACAGGTCGAACGGATCAGAAGGGCGGGCGCTCACAGGATCTGCCTCAATGCTTTACGCGCTTTGTGGATATGCCAGGCGACGGTGGGTTCCTTGCAGCCCATGATACGCGCGGCCTCGGCCTGGCTCAATTCCTCTCCATGCACCAGCATGACGGCATCGCGCTGTTGATCGGGCAGGCTGCGCACCACGCGCCAGATATCGGCGATCCTCAGCGCATCCTCCTGGTCGCCGGAATGGCTGTCTTCACTGACCAGCGCCACGGCATCGTGCAGCCGTCTGCTGCGGCTCTGGCTGCGTTGCAGGTCGCGCACAGCATTCAGCGTGATCCGATAAAGCCAGCTGGTAAAAGCCGAGCGGCCGTCAAAGCCCTGGATCGCCCGCGCGAGCCGCATGGCAACTGCTTGGGTGACATCTTCGGCATCGCTGTCATTTCCGAGCCAGCGCAGGGCGACCCGAAAGATGAAGCGGTAATGCTGGCGCAACAGCTGCTCGAAAGCATCAGCATCGCCTGCCCGGGCGCGTGCGACAAGCTGGTCAGCCTCTGCAAACTGCGGCTCATTGTTGAATGTCAACACTCCCAAACCCTGTGCCACCTGTCCCATTAGCGCAGTGCGTGTAACGAAACATCCGGTCGCGCGCGCGCCCACCCCCCGCAGGCCTGGGGCGTCAGAATGTGCACATATCCGCCGATGGCACGCCAACGCGCCCTTCGTACCCCGCAAAGAGGCAAGCGACTGGAATTCGCGGGGCAGGGTTGCCGCCAGTTGAAGCGGCCGGTGCCGTAATGGCCGAGGTGCGCTTTAGGTCATGTTGACAAATGGGGGAGCCAGAGCCTGATGCAGGCAACATGACCTAACCCTAGCCCGCCAGGCCCCCGAAATCATCATCCGCGCGGCACTTATGAACAGCTTTAACGCCCTCGCCCTCGCCGGGCTCATCCGCGTGACCCGAACCAGTAAGCGAGAGGCGAGGTCGCCCCTCAAGCCGCCATTTTGCAAATAGGCCACTACAATGCGGATTGATCATGAACCCGATTTTTTGAATGCGTGGGGTGAGTGTAAGGCACAACATGCAACCTAGAATTGTCAATAGGAGCTTTACTCACTTTGCGCGGTTTCCATGCAATTACAGGCTGCACGCCTGTTGTCCCGCAAACTTAAAAAGATTTCGTATCCGCCGCGGTTTTGTGGCGCTAATCTGATCTATACAGTTTTCCCGGCTTCGATTCGTTTTTCCTGAGGTGTGCTGATGCCCCCACGAAGGCAGATCTTTTTGAGGCAGGGTTTACTGCCGCACTTCTTAGCATGATCATTTTATTGCTGCCTGTCACCGTCGCCTTCGGGGCGACGCCTGATGAATATATGATCAGCATCGGTGATGAGCTGGAACTTGATATCCTTGATGACAGCGAGCCGCCGCAGCGTTTTGTCGTTGGCGGCAACGGGCAGGTGCAATTGCCGTTTATCGGCGGGGTGTCGGTGGAGAATACCCGGCTCAGCGATGCGCGTGACCTGATCGCCCGCTCTTACATCGAGCGTGAGATTTTTATTGCCCCCCGGGTGGAGCTTTCGGTTGCCAGTTTCCGTCCGATCTTTGTCATCGGCGATGTAAAGACGCCGGGCAATTACAATTATCAGCCGTTCCTGACCGCAGAACAGGCGGCGGGACTGGCGGGGGGGGCAGCCGTTTCGACCAATAATGCCGAAACCCGGGTGCTGGAAAAGCGCAGTATTGAAGGCAGTCTCAGCGGTCTGCGGGCCGATCTGGCGCGGCGGGCGGCACAACTGGCGCGCGTGCGGGTCCAGATCGCGGGCGGTGCTAAGGTAGGCTGGGGCGATGTGCCCTCCGAGATCCGCTCAGATATTGACCGGACACTGTTCGACGAGCTGACCGCCGCCGAGGATCAGATCATCGCGCTGGATGCGCAAAGTCTGGCCACGCGGCGCGGCCTGCTGACCGATGCGATCGCCGAAGCAGAGAACCGGATCGATCTGATGGGACAGCGGCATGATGTGCTTGTGAAAGCGGTCGAGAGCAACCGCGTCGAGGTGAACCGCAGCAAGGATCTGGTGACGCGGGGGCTGCGTCCGGTTTCCACCCTTGCGGATGACGAACAGGCGCAGTCGCGGCTGGAAGGGGAATTACTGCGGCTGGGCGAGGAACGATCTGCCGCGCTGGTGCAGGTCAACACTTTGCGCAGTGACCTGACCGAACTGGATACCCTGGGTGAAAAGGAACTCCTGACCGAGGCGCAGTCGCTGCGCGCGGCAATTGCGCAGGGCAGGGCAGATCTGGCTTCGGCTCAGGATCGGATTTTGTTGCTGACGCAATGGATTACCAGTTCGGACGGCCCGGAGGCCGATCTACTGGTCGAATATCTGGCGCGCCGTCGCACCAGTGTCGGAATGGAGGAAATCGCGTTGCAGCCGTTTGAAGAGTTGCAGCCCGGCGATCTTCTGATGGTGCGCATCCGCCCGCCCGAGGCACTGGACGGGCGGGAGCAAAAGGGATGATACGCGCGCAGCACCACAAACCTGGCAACGCCCCCCGCCGCGCAGCCGGCTGCCGCCTGTCTTGCGCTCGCGTGGAGGGGGGCGGATCTACTGTATCTGCTCGACATCCTGCGGCAGCATCGCGGGTTGATCCTCGCGGTGATGATTGCCGGCCTGGCTGGCATGTATATCCACCTCATGCGCAGCACGCCGACCTATATGGCGGGCACGCAGGTGGTGATCGACACAAGGCAGGAGCGCATCTCGCCGGTCGAGGAGGTGGTTTCAAACCTTGCGGTCAATAATTCGGTAGTCGCGGGCGAGGTCGAAACCATCCGTTCCAACGTGCTCATCGGGCGGGTGGTTGATAGACTGGCACTGGTCGACAACCCCGCCTTTGATCCAAGGCTGGATCGTGGCGAAGGCTGGCTGAGCAGGATCGGCCGGCTGATATCCGGTGGTGAACCCTTTCATATCCGGGCAGCCGCGATGCCGCCTGATGCCCTGCGGGCGATGGTGGTCCAGCGTGTCCAGCGTGACATGCGGGTGACGCAGGTCGGGGTCTCTTACGTCATCCGAATTACCTATGAGAATCCTGATCCGCTGCTGGCGCGCGACATCGCCAATGCACTGGCCGAGGCTTATGTCGGCTCTTTGCTGGACAACAAACGCGATGCCACGTTGCGGGTGAATACCTGGCTGTCGGAACGTCTGGTCGAGCTGAGTGCGCAGGTCGAGACGGCGGATGCCGCCGTTGTAGCCTTCCGGACCGAAATGGTGGCGAAGACCGGCGGCAGCGAAGAGGTGACCGGTCAGCTGATGGCCGAGCTGAACAGCAAGATGGTGGCGACCCAGGCCGAACGCGCCGATGCCGAGGTGCGGTCAGATCAGGTGTCCTATCTGCTGGAACGGGGCGGCACGACGGCGGTGGCCGATATGGTGACCTCGCCCCTGCTGGAGACGCTGCATCGCCAGCGGTCGGAACTGGCGGCGCAACAGGCCGAACTGGGCAGCACTCTGGGGCGGCGGCATCCCGAGATGGTGCGGATCACCGCCCAGATCGGTGACATCGACCGCAGTATCGAGGCCGAGGTGCGGCGCCAGATTGAAGCACTGCAGGTCAATGTCAGCATTGCGCGCAACCGGGAACAGGCGCTGGCCGCGCAGATTGCCGTAGTCTCGGACCGGCTGGACCAGATCGCCCATGCCTCGGTGCGGCTGGATCAGCTGCTGCGCACCGCCGAGGCGACGCGGCTTGTTTATGAAAACTTCCTGTCCCGCTTCAAGGAAACCAGTGCGCAAGGGGATTTCCAGTCGCCCGAGGCCCAGATTATCGAAAAGGCCAATCTTCCGACCGCTCCCTCCAGCCCGCGGGTAGGGTTTTCCATGATGATCGCGGCGGTGGCGTCGCTGAGCTTTGGCATTGTGGCGGCGTTCGGCCGGTCCGCACTGCGCGATCCGGTGCGGACGGCTGATGACCTGCGCGAGGCGACGCATCTGCCGACGCTGGCCGCTTTGCCGCATATTGCCAGGACCCGGGGCGGTCCCACCTGGCTGGAGCGCGAATTATCAGGGGTCGCGCCCACTGCCTTTATGGAGGGGATCCGCTCGGTCCGGGCAAGGCTGCTCGAGGAGCCTGAATTCACCCGCCCCCGGGTGGTCATGGTCACATCGTCCCTGTCGGGCGAGGGGAAATCATCCATCTGCCATGCGCTGATCCGGTCTTTGTCGGATGTCGGGCGCAAAGTGACCCTGATCGACATGGACCTGCGCCGGTCGGACTCCATACGCACTCTCGGGCTGGATGAAAATGGTCCCGACCTGATCGACATCATGTCCGGCCGTAAGCCGGTTGCCAGCCTCCTGTCCGGCGGGATGGAGTTCTCTGCCATGTTGGGCGCCGATATTCTGGTGCCGCGCCAACGCAGCGATCGGGCCGCCGACCTGATCAGCCGCCCGGAAATGGCCGAGGTGATAGGGCTTTTGCGCCAGCGCTATGACGTGGTGATCGTCAATGCGCCGCCGGTGCTGAACCTGGCGGATACTTTGCTTTTGGCCAAACACACAGATGCCACGCTGCTGGTGGCGCAAAGCGGTCGCACGCCGATGCGGGTGCTGCGCCAGATGCTGATGCGGCTGACCGATGCCGGGGTGCCGGTTCTCGGTACGGTGCTGACCCAGGTGCGCCGACATCACGCCGCGGCACGCGATGTTTACGGCTACAACTATTAACTCTTTTAATGGGGGGGAGGGAGATGCGGGTCGCGATCATTCATTACTGGCTGGTCGGAATGCGGGGCGGCGAGCGGGTGCTGGAGGAGATGCTCCGTCTTTACCCGCAGGCGGATCTCTTTACCCATGTCGCGGATCGCAGCGCGCTGTCGCCGCTCATTGCGGACCGCCCGATCCATGAGTCCTTCATCGCGCGGCTGCCTGGGGCCAGGCGGCATTACCAGAAATATCTGCCCCTGATGCCCCGCGCGCTGGAGGAACTGGACCTGCGCGGCTATGACCTGATCCTGTCGATGGAAAGTGGCCCGGCCAAGGGCATCATCCCGCCGCCGGGCTCGCTGCATATATGTTATGCGCATTCACCCATGCGCTATATCTGGGATCATTACCCGCAGTATCGGGCGGGACTGGGCAATCCGCTGATGCGGATGTGGTTCTCGCGGCTGGCGCATCGTCTGCGGATCTGGGACGTGTCCACCGCGGCGCGGGTTGACCGGTTCATCGCCAACTCTCACTTCGTGGCCGACCGGATCATGCAATATTACCGCCGGGACGCGGATGTGGTGCATCCCCCTGTCGATCTGGAGGCCTATCATCCGGTAACCCCGCCTTCGCCGCGCAGTCATTACCTGTTTGTCTCGGAGCTGGTGCGCTACAAACGCGCCGATCTTGTGATCGAGGCGTTTCGCGGCTGGCCAGAGCGCAGGCTCCTCGTCGTGGGCACCGGCAGCGAGCGGGCTGCGCTGGAACGGGATCTGCCGCCCAATGTCACGCTTTTGGGCCGGGTTCCGGGGTCGGATCTGCCCGACCTCTACCGCCGGGCCCATGCGCTGATCTTTCCGGGGGAAGAGGATTTCGGCATCGTCCCGGTCGAGGCAATGGCCTGTGGCACGCCGGTCCTGGCCTATGGGCGCGGTGGTGCAACGGACAGCGTGATCGAAGGGCGAACGGGCCTGTTCTTCCATGACCAGAGCGTTGCGGCGATCCGGCAGGCGGTGCTGGATTTCGAGAACGCCCCGCATCGTTTTGACCCGGAGGATATTGCGACTCATGCCCGGGGGTTCGGGGCCCCCCGGTTCCGGGCCGAGATCGCCGCGATCATCCAGGCTGCGCAGGATGGCTATTCCGGCAAGACCGACAGCAGGAGGCGGGTGGGATGAGACAAGCCGGAATGCACGGTCATCCGGGCGGGCCGCCCCTGGCTTTCGGCATAATTCGCGCTGCCTGTGTTCAGGTTCCGCTCCAGCCGGGGAAAGCTGGTTCCGGCGATATTCAGCCGCAGCCGGTGCCCGGCGGCAAGGGTCCAGGCGATGTCGCGCAGATCGACGGTGACTTCGGTAACCTGACCGGCCCGCATCGGTTCAGGCTGATCGAAGCCCCCGCGATAGCGCAGGCGCAAGGCGCCTTCCTGGATCATCAGCGACTTGCCCTGCGGGTCCACATCGGTCAGCCGTACGATAAGGTCGGAATCGGGCGCATCGGTCGAGACAAAGACCTGGGCGGTGATCGGCCCCGCGATGGTCATGGCACGCTCCAGCGGGTCCGAGGTCCAGATCAGCAGGTCGCCGCGCCCCTCGACGGCGTTCTGGAACAGCGGGCCGTCGCGCAGATCGGGCTCGCCGGTGCAACAGATCGCGCCACCAAGGGTCGGCACCGGGTGCATCGGATCCGAGGTGAAGCTGCGGGTTGCGTCCCGCACGGGGCTTTGCCTGGTCAGACGCTCGCCGTCCAGATAAAGCGGCAGGGGCTGCGCCTCGGGCGGGGGCCAGTCCTCTGCATTGCGCCATGTGTCGGAATTGAGGACGTAGTATTGCAGCCTCGGCGCCCCGCTTTCAGGTACCTTAGTCTCCGGTGCGGCCTTCAGGTGGCGGCCAGAAAGGCGAGGATCTGCCCGACCGGGGCAGCGCGGCCCTGAGGGGCCAGGGGCAGGTCGCCCACCATGCCGGGTTCGTCCGCGCCCAGATAGCTGCAATGGGTGCCGGGTGTGATGAGGGTCTGCGTCTCGGCCCCCGCCAACCGGCTGGCACGTTGCAGCGCCAGCGTGCCGCCGATCGAGGGATCATACCAGCTGTCGATATAGAAGGCCGGCACGGTGGGGCGATCCTCCGGGCTGATATAGCCCATGTCGTTCCACCACGCGGTATCGCCGAAGTGCTCCAGAAACGCCTCGTAATCGGTGGGGTCGTGGCGCAGGCGTCGCACCGCACCGATGATCGGCAGGGTCTGCAGGGCCGCCGCCAGATCGCCGCCTTCGGGGGCATAGCGCCCCGGGGTCTTTTCGCCCGCAGTCCCGAACCACCCAATCCCCGAGGCGAGTTGGAAAATGCCGCCCTCGAATGCGCCGAAATAGGTATGGCGCCCCTCAAGCGTGCCTGCGGCCCCGCCGGCCCCCATCGGCACCATGGCGCGATGCGCGGGATGGTTCAGCGCGGCCAGCATCAGCTGGCTTTCCCCAAGTGCCGAGCAGCCGAGGGTTCCCACCGCACCATCCGACCAGCCCTGCGCGGTGATCCAGTCCAGCGTGGCGGCGCCATCCGCGCCCTCGTTCGGCCAGGGCGCGAATACACCGTCCGAGTTGCCCCGTCCCCGCATATCCTGCACAACCACGGCATAGCCCTCGGGCAGCAGGATGTTCACCCAGAACCTGATCTCGCCATAGGATCGCTTGCCATAGGGCAGGCGCATCAGCACGGCAGGGCCGCGAAAGCCAGTTCCGCGCAAGCCAGGTGCCGGCAGGTAGACATCGGTGGCCAGCCGCAGGCCATCGGGCATCGCGACCCCCACATCGGAAAGATCGGGCGCGCCGGCCTGGATCTGCCAGATCAGCTGCGCGCGCAGCGGTTGGCTGATGACCAGGGCGGCACCCCCGGCCAGCGACAGCCCCGCCAGTGTCACCCAGAAGGCGCGCCTCATACGCATCTTGCACCGCAGGCTCGGTCATGGACCTGACCGTCGATCTGATCTGCTGGCGCCTGACCCAGCCCGCGCAGCGGCTGGCGGCCATGGCCGCGACGCTTTCGGCGATTGAACGGGCGCGGGCCGCGGCCTTCCGCTTTGCCCGCCACCGGGATGAATGGATCGCGGCACGCGGGGCCTGCGCCGGGTGCTGGCGAACCGTCTGGCGGCCCGCCCCGAGG
Organism: Gemmobacter sp. 24YEA27; assembly: GCF_030052995.1. Lineage (NCBI taxonomy): Bacteria > Pseudomonadati > Pseudomonadota > Alphaproteobacteria > Rhodobacterales > Paracoccaceae > Gemmobacter > Gemmobacter sp. 24YEA27. The sequence continues at coordinate 117,805 of NZ_JASJPW010000007.1, forward strand.
ATCTGCGGTTCCGGATTGGCCCTTGTGGCAGGCCATCGCTGGGCGGCTCGCTGCGGTTCAGTCTCAGCCATGCCGGCGGCTGGGCGGCCGTGGCACTGTGCGAAGGGGTTGATCCCGGACTGGACATCGAGGCGATTTCCCCCGTGAGCGTCGCCCTGGCCGAACATCATTTCGCGCCCGAGGAATGCGCCGCGCTGGAGGCTTTGCCGCCAAAGGACTGGCAGGCCGCGTTTTTCCGCTGCTGGACGCGTAAAGAGGCGGTGGTCAAGGCCACCGGGCGCGGGTTGTCGATGCCGCTGATCGATTTCGCGGTGAATTTGTCGCCTCTGGCGCCGCGCCTGTTGCGCATCAGGGATGATGACGCCCGGACCTGGGCGCTGTGGCAGCTGCCGACAGGGCCGGGCATGGCAGGCTCGCTTGCCATGCGCAATCAGGGGCGGCGGGTGAACTTGCGGTTTTGCTCCGGATGGCTGGGGCTGCACCATGACGCTAACCTTTCCGCTCAAGAAAATACCCGAGGCTCCGGCTGGGGCCCAGGGCCGGATGGGTGTCGATCACATGGCTGAGCTGCGGGATCTCCCATCTGTCGCGGATCTGCCAGCCGCAGCCGGTGATTTCTTCCTCAAACCCCTGGCGGTTGCGGAACTGATAGGGCACGCGCGCCGGGCCGATGCGCTCGAGCGTGGTGACAGAGGCGCCATCGCGCGTGGCAACCTTGTTGAAGATCGCGAGGCGCGGCGGAACCGCCATCCGGTCAACAAGCTGGGCCAGGGGATGTCCAGATACTGAAACAGCCCCGACGCCAGAAGAATATCCGCAGGACCGGCGGCCCCGGGATCGCTTTCAAAGCGGAGTGCGGCAGGCAGTTCGCCCCTGGCCTGACGGGTCCGGGCGGCGGCGATGATCGCCGGCAGATCGCAGACCACCCATTCCACGCCCTCCAGCGGCAGATGCGGCGCGAAGGCGATGAATTTTGTGCCCAGATGCCCCCCCAGATCCAGCACGCGCATTCCGGGCCGCAGATGGTGCCGGAGCCAGTACAGCACCGGATAGTCATGCAGCTGCACGACGCACATCTTGCGAAACGAGGTCTCGGCCAGCGCGTCATGGTCATAGCCGGGAAGCCAGCCCTTCGGGATATGGCGCATCGCCTCGGCATGGGTGGGCCAGGCGCCGACAAAGCCGGGTGCGGCCGGGGTCAGGGCCAGCGCCCGGTTCCACAAGCTGCGCAATGGCAGGCTCAGATGCCGTTGCACCGCCCTTTGCAAAGCCCGTCTGCCCTGTCCAGGCCCCATGCTGCGCCCTCCGCCAAAGGGAGAATAGAATACCGGCAGTATTGGCCAGATCTCCCAAAGCACATAGGGGTTTTCTTCAGCGCTTCATGCAGCGTCCCCTGCGGTGCTTCCTGCCGCGTCTCCTGCGGCGTTCCGTTCGGTACGGGTGGTATGTCCTGGGCAGGAGGGCGTCTGTGACGGTTTACCCTGCCTCGGGCCTCCTGCTCCTGATCTGGCTGGTGCTGGTCCGCCGTGACATCGACAACTCGCTGCGGCTGAGCATCGCCTGCCTTCCGCTCGGGATCTTTGCCGCCGCCAATCTGGCCGGGTTGTCGCTGCTGGCCGCGCATATGATCGCACTGCTGAGCCTGCTGCTGCTGAGCCTGCGGGCGCTTGCGGCGCCGGGTGGTCCCCGCATCGGCCCTGTGACCCCGGCCACGATGTGGCTTCTGGCGTTCATGGCTTATGCGGCGGTGTCGGCGGTGGTGCTGCCCCGGATCTTTGCCGGACAGTTCTACGTCTTTCCCATGACGGTCAGTCTGCGCGGCGTCGTCGTCAGCGCCGACTTCCCCTCAACGATGATGCCGCTGGGGCCGACGACCTCCAATCTGGCACAGGCCGGGTATATCCTGATATCCGGCATGTTCTTTATGGCAGCCAGTGCCACCTTTTCCTGGCGCGGCGCTGCGTTCGCCCGAAGTGCGGTGTTCTGGGCCGGGCTGGTCAATCTGGGGGCTGGCCTTCTGGATCTGATCGGGCTGGATGATCTGCTGACCTTCATCCGTACCGCCGACTACGCGCTGGCCAACACGCACACCCTTGCCGGCTTCCTGCGGGTGATCGGCGGCTTTTCCGAAGCGTCAGTTTTCGGGGCCACCTCGGCCACATTCTTTGCCTGGTTCCTGATGGCCTGGCTGACCGGACGCAGACCCTCGGACGGGTTTATTGCCCTCGGCTCGATGGTCATGGCGCTGTTTTCGATGTCTTCCTCCGGTATGGCCACACTTGTGGCGGCGCTGCTGCTGACGGTGCTGCATGCCAGGATCTGGGCCGGTCAGCGGCTGTCGCGCGGCTTTCTGCACCTGCTGGTGATCCTTGGTTCTGGCCTGACCGGAACCCTGGCGCTGATGGCGCAATCTGATGCTCTTATGGCCGAAGCGGCGCGCCTGCTTGATGCGCTGATCTTCGACAAGCCCGCCAGCCTCTCAGGGCTGGAGCGGGGTGCCTGGGCGGCGGAGGGGTTCAATGCCTTCTGGCAGACCCATGGCTTTGGTGCGGGCCCAGGGTCGTTGCGGGCGAACGGATTGCCTGCGGTACTGGCGGGTAGTGTTGGCCTGCCCGGGATACTGACCTTCGGGGGCTTCCTGCTCGCGGTGCTGGCACCTGTCGGGCGGCCCGGTCAGCCCGAACTGTTCCAGATGGCGCGTGTGGCTGCGCTGACCACACTGTTTGGCCTGGTGCTCTCGGCAACCACGCCCGATCCGACGCTGCTTCTGATGAGTTTTGCCGCCATTGCTTGTGCCGCGCGCGCCCCGCAGACCGGAACCTCCGGGCGCCGGATGATGCTGGCAGGCATAGCAGCCCAGCCGCTCAGGCGAGAAGGAGCCGCACCGCCGATCAGGCAAGAAGGAGATAGAGGATGACCGTCCAGAACCCGGTGCAGCCCAGGATCACCAGCCAGCGCAGGCCAGCCGCACTGCTGCCCATCATGCGGCCGGCGCGGGTTGGGAGATGCTGTGTCATATGGTGTCTGGCTTCGTTCAAGTTGAACCTGTGCGTGAAGGGTGATGGCGGTGCGGTCTTGCACCTCAGGCATTATTCCAGCCTGCTTTGGATAAGCAGTAATCCTGTGCCGGATGTCGAGAGGTTCCGCCGCGCGCCACAAGGGCTCAGCAATCCTTCGCCGCCCAGATCCGGCCTTTGGGAACATTTCCGCCGAAACCAACTGCCGGAGAGGAGAAACTCATGACCCGGCACCTGCGCGCGGGCCTTATGATCGCCGCTTCGCGCATCTTTGCGCAGGTGGCGCAGTTCGTGGTTTTTCTGCTGGCTGCGGCCCTGATGGGTCCGGCGGACTTCGGCATCTTCGCGCTGGTTTCGGCCTGGGCTTATATTATGGGCGCGCTGGCCGGGTCGGGGTGGGCGGAATATGTCATGCAATGGCACGAGCCCGGAGATGCCGTTCCCCGCCGCGTCTTGGGCATGTCGGCGATCAGCGGCGCGACCATGGCGCTGATCGTCGCGATACTGACGCTGGCGATGCCGCTGATCACCCGTGATCCCGTGGTGATCCCGCTGATGTTGCTGTTCGCGGTCACCATTCTCCTCGGGGCGGTGGCCAATACCCTTGCCGGTGTGCTGAACCGACAGGAGCGCCTGACCACCGCGGCGCTGGCCCTGATTGCCGCCGAGCTGGCCGGGTTGGTGGTGTCGGTTGGCCTGCTGCTTGCGGGATACGGCGTCTTTGCGCTGGCTTGGGGACGGATCGTCTTTACGGGCACCTGGATGGTGACTGGCTTCGTAACCAGCCGCATGTCACCCGATTTCCGGCTGCAGCGCGATGAGGTCCGGCCCGTGCTGGCCTATGTTTCGCGCATTATTGTGGTGCGGCTGCTGATGAACCTGCGCCTTTACAGTGCGACGCTGGTCATCGGCATCTTCCTCGGCGCGGCTGAGGCAGGATGGTTTCGTGCCGGCAGCGCCTCGCGGGCGCTGTGGGCGAGGTCCTGACCGAACCGGGCCGCGTGCTCGCCTGGAGCCTGTTCCGGGACGCCCGCAACCGGGCGCCGGCGGGCGAGGGCTTTCAGCGCACCGCGCGGCGGATGTTTCCGCTGGCGCTGTCGTGGCGCTGCCGCTGTTCGCGGTGCTGGTGCTGCTGGCCAAGGATATCATCCTGACGCTGCTTGGTCCGGCCTGGCTGCCTGCGGTGCCGGTATTGCAGGCACTGGCGGTGGCGCAGGGGATCTTTACCACCGGATTTGCGCTGGAACCCGTTCTTTCTCTGGCGGGTGCCGTCAGGTTCTGCCGGGGATAATGCTGATAAGTTCTCTGATCGGCTTGACGCTGACCCTGGCTGCCGCGCCCTTCGGCATGGTCTGGATCGCGCTTGCCCAGGTCTTGGCTGCGGCAGTGATCTTTCTCTACAATGCCCGGATGCTGTGGCGCCATGCGGGCGTCGATTGGCGTCTGATCGCGCGCGACTGCTGGCCACAATGCCTTGCAGTTGTAATTGCGGTTTGGATTACACGTCTTATGCGTGATTCCGATATTGCGGGATCAGGGCTGACCACCGTTCTGGTCCTGGGAACTTCGCTTGTTCTGATCCATTTGATGGTGCTGTGCCTGCTGGATCCGCGTATTCCGCGCCGGGTCGCAACCATGCTGCAGCGCAGAGATTCTAAAAAATATTGAAGCCGGAGAACTGGTTAAACAGGACGCTGCTGAGATGCCATAACATAGACATAATTTTGTCAATTTTCATTAAACCCTAGTATACTGAGCGAACCGAAGCGATTCGAACTTATACGACCTGCATTTATCCCCATTTCTCCGTGGCGGGCTAACGCATGCGTGTCGACATCCATCAAGATAATGCGAAAGTATTTGTGGTCTCCGAAGTCATTCCGCCAAGGCGGATTGAGGAGGTCGCTGCGAAAAAAGAACGACTTTACTCAAGAATTGGGAAGCCTGTTCTTGATCGGATATTTGCGTTTTTTGCGCTGATATTCTTTGCACCGTTCTTTTTTATCATTGCGGTATCAATTCTGGTTTCAGACAGGGGTCCGGTCCTTTTCCGTCATAAAAGAATTGGGAAAGACGGCCGTCCGTTTTACTGCCTGAAGTTTCGCACCATGGCCTCTGATGCAGAAACAAGGCTGCGCCATATCCTTGAAAACGATCCGCTTGCGCGGGCGGAATGGGATGCAAGTCATAAATTGACTCATGACCCAAGGATAACCTGCCTTGGCGCTTTTTTCCGCAAAACCAGCCTGGATGAATTGCCGCAATTCTGGAATGTCCTGCGCGGTGAAATGTCCGTCGTTGGCCCGCGTCCGATTGTTGAAGCCGAAATGCATCATTACGGCGATGACATAACGTCTTACCTCGCGGTTTTGCCGGGGATCACCGGATTGTGGCAGGTCTCCGGCGTAGTGATACGACCTATCTGGAACGGGTGGCGCTGGATGTCGATTACACCAGCCGGTGCAACCTGCTGCTGGATCTCGGGATTATTCTGAAAACTGTGAAGACCGCGCTCTTGCGCGAAGGGGCACGCTAAGAGGGCAAGCCCGACACATTTGCCACGTCAAAGGAAGAAATAGCCGATGACCAGCAGCCAGAAGACAAGACAAAACAGCACGACGATCAGCCGGAGTTCCCGCGCCGACAGTTTTCGGATCACTTCCGCGCAAAGTGAATGCGCCGCGCGTGCCAGTCGTGCCACCTTGCCGCTGCCCCACCTGTTTTATACTTAGATATGAATTATCCACGCCTCCGCCCTCGTGTCAATTCGCATCCTGCGGAGGGCTGTCCGCCGGTGGCCTCGCGCCTGAGGCTCAGGTGATGCCATGGGGCTGCTGATCGGCATTCCCACGCGCGGTCGCAGGGCAATTGTCGGCCGGTGCTGCGCGACATTGCACGCCAGACCCGGCTGCCTGACCGGGTCATCCTGGTCATCACGGCGCAAGAGGACCTGGATTTCGCAGATCTGCGCGACGTGCCCTTCTCTGCACAGGTTCTGACGGCGGAGCCCGGTCTGACACGGCAGCGGAATGCCGCGCTGGAGGCGGCGGCACCCGACGATCTTCTGCTGTTTCTGGATGATGACTTTGTCATGGCCGAAGATTACGTGGCGAACCTTTATCTCCTGTTAACGACGATGCCCGATCTGGTGATGCTGACCGGCATGTGCTGCCGATGGCATCGTCGGTCCGGGCCTTGGCTTTGACGAGGCGCGGCGCTGGTGGACAGGCTGCCACCCGTGGCCCCGGATGCCGCGCGGGTGCCGGTCTATAACGGCTATGGCTGCAATATGGCTATTCGCATGGCGCCTGTGGCGGCCCATGGCCTGCGCTTTGACACGAGACTGCCCCTGTACGGCTGGCTGGAGGATGTCGATTTCTCGCGCCAGCTGCGGCCCCATGGCGCAATCCGCTGGTCGAACGCCTGCGCGGCGTTCATATGGGCACGCGCACCGGGCGCAGCAATGGGCTGCGTCTGGGCTATTCCCAGATTGCCAACCCGCTGTATCTGCTGCGCAAACGCACGATGCGCCCGGATCGTGCGCTGGCCATGCTCATGCGAAACCTGCTGGCCAATCTGGCGAAATCCGCCCGCCCCGAACCCGGATCGACCGGCCGGGCGGCTGCGCGGCAATCTGCGGGCGCTGTCCGATCTGATGCGCGGCAAGCTGAGCCTGAAACGCATAACGGAGTTCGAGTGATGATACCGGCGCGGCTCACCCAGCTCGTGATCGTGACCGATTTCTCGGCGGTGCGGGGCGGTGCGGCGCAGGTCGCAATGCTGCAGGCGCGACTGATGCTGAAACGGGGTCTGCGGGTCACAGTTTTGCAGGCGACAGCGGACAGCATATTCCTGACGGGATGGGCGCGTCGCCCCTGGGAAAGTCGCCTGCTGGAAGAAAGCCGCGCAAGGGCGATGACGCGGGGGATCTGGAACGAAAGGGCACGCGGCAACTGCGGACTGGATCGCGGCGCATGGCGACCGCGGCACGGTCTATCACCTCCATGGATGGCAGCAGATCCTCTCTGCCGCGGTGGTGGCAGCCCTGCGACCGGTGGCGGGGCGGGTTGTCCTCCACGCGCATGATTATTTCCTGGCCTGTCCGAATGGTGCGTTCTTTGATTACCGGGCCGGAGTGACTTGTGATCTGTCGCCGATGTCGCTGGGCTGTGTGACCTGCAATTGCGACAAGCGCAGCGCCGCGCAGAAGCTGTGGCGCGTCGCGCGGCAGGCCGTGCAGAACCGGGCGGTGTCGCGGATGTTGCCCGAGGCGACGGTGGTGCTGTTGCACGAGGGATGAAGCGGCGACTGACCCATCCCGCACTCAGGAACGTGCTTACCCTGCCGAACCCGGTAGATCCGGGCCGTGATTGCAAGCGATCCCGCGTCGCAGCAGGGATTTTTGTATATAGGGATGTCCATGTCTATAAGGGCGTCTGGCTCCTGGCCGAGGCGGCGCGCGGGCCGGAGTTCCCTGCGGTTTGTCGGAACCGGCGCCGATCTGGAGCGTCTGGCCAGGGCTTACCCCGAACATGGCTACAGCGGCTGGCTGGACCGGGACGGGCTGGCCAGCGAGATGGCCGCCGCGCGGTGCTGGTCGCGCCAGCCTGGCGCCGGAACCCTTCGGCCTTGCCCCGGTCGAGGCGCTGGCCGCCGGTCTGCCGGTAATCCTGTCGGATTCCATTGCTGCTTTGCGAAACGCTGGCCGCTCATGCCGCCTGCGCCGGGTTCCGCAGCGGCAATACCGATGCGCTGGCGGCGCTGCTGCGCGATCTGGCGGGTGATGATGCGCGCCTTCGCCGGATGGCTCTCGCCGCCCCCGCTGCGGCGTCTCTGGTGTCGCTCGCCCCCGATACCTGGGCCGACCGGCTGGACTTGCTCTACGCCTCGATGCTGCACAGGCAGGAGACCCGCGAAGCCAGGGGGCCCGGCGATCATCGGCCAGAGGCCGCACCTGTCGAAGATCAGGCAATGGACCGGGCAAACTTCGGGCCCGGTCGGGGCCACGCGCCGGTTGGCCATCGTCATGCGATGAAAGGGTGATCATGGATCGGGACATTGCGGCGCGTTTACAGGCCCTGGAATATGACCCGCAGCAAGGCCTCTGGGCCAGCTTCGGCCGGGTGGCGGCGCTGGCACCCGACCAGCCGGCCGTGATCTGCGATGATCTGTGTCTGACCTATGCGCAAGCGGCGCGGGCCGCAGAAAACATCGCCTCGCATCTGATCGGGCGCGGGTTGCAGCCCGGGGGCGGGTGGCGCTGATCGCACAACGCTCGGCCGATGCCATCCTGGCGATGCTGGCGGTGCTGCGCGCGGGCGGCGCCTATATCCCGCTGGACCCGGCTTATGCCAGCGAACAGGTGGGCTATATCCTTGGTCACGCGGCGCCCGGGTTTATCCTCCATGATGCCGCCTCTGCCGCGCTTGTGACAGAGCTGGCGCAGCCGGGCGGGCAGGTTGTGCTGGAGATCGGGGTCGCGAAAGCCGGGGTCGCGAATTCGGGAGCCGCTGCTTGCGATTTTCCGCAGCGGCGCGGGGCGGATACCGCCTATATCATCTATACCTCCGGCTCGACCGGGCGGCCAAAAGGCGTGGTGGTGCCTCAGCGGGCGCTGGCGCGGATCGCCTTTGATCAGGGCGCGCTGACCCTGCCGCCGGCGAAGTGATGCTGCATTCCTCAACCATCGCTGCCGATGGCTGTGCAGTTGAGATCTGGCCTGCACTGCTGACCGGAAGCACGGTGCTGATCGTGCCGGGGCCGAAACCCTCGCTGGATCTGCTGGCCGCCGCGATCCGGCGGCACCGGCCCACCGCAGCCGCGTTCTACACCGGGATTTTTCACCTGCTGATCGAGCATCGGCTGGAGGATCTGGGCAGTTTCCGCCGCATGGCCGCTGGGGGAGATGTGATGTCGGCCGCGCAGGCCAGGCGCCTGCTGGATCGCTGGCCAGAGATCCGGCTGTTCAACCTCTATGGCCCCAGCGAGGCGACCGTCTATGCCGCGATGCATCAGGTGCAGCGGGAAGACCTGACCGGGGGCGCGATTCCGATTGGCCGCGCCGAGGCGCATGGCGCCTGTCTGGTTCTGGCCGATGACCTGGCACCTTGCCCGGAGGGAGTGGCCGGGCAGCTGGCGATCACCGGGCTTGGGCTGGCTGATGGCTATCTGGACCAGCCCGAACAGACCGCCGCGCAATTCATCGCCGATCCGCGCCCCGGCCAGGCAGGCCGCGCCTATCTGACCGGCGATCTGGTGCGGATGCGTCCTGATGGCGCGCTGGACTTCCTTGGCCGTACCGACCGGCAGGTCAAGATCGGCGGGCGGCGGATCGAACTGGACGAGGTCGAACATGTCATGCGTCAGCATCCCGCGCTCGCGGATGTGGCGGTGGTTCTGGCAGAAGGCAGTGCCGGCAAGCGGATCGTGGCCTTTGCCAAGCCCGCCGCCGGACTGCCTTCCGATGAACGCGCCTTCCTGCGTGGTGTGATCGCCGATCTGCGCCGTGACCTGCCCGAGGGCATGTTGCCCCGCCAGACCCGGCTGATGACCGATCTGCCGCTTACGACCAATGGCAAGATTGACCGCAAGGCGCTGGTGGCGCTGGCGGATCAGCCACAGCCACAGGCGGTTGCGATCGCGGCGCTTGCCCCCGAGAGTTTGCTGGCCGTGATAACCGGGGTCTGGGACCAGGTGCTGCACTGCGGTCCGGTCGCGCCGGACACCACATTCTTTGAGGCAGGCGGCACCTCACTGCAACTGCTGGATGCTCATGCCGCGCTTCAGGCCTGTCTCGGGCTGGATTTCGACGTTACCCTGATGTTCGAAACCCCGCGCGCCGGGGATCTGGCACGACGACTGGCCGATCTCGGGGCCAATACGCAGATATCACCCGGGCGAGGCTCACCTGCGCCGGCCCGCGCGCCTCTGGTGCGGTGGCGATCATCGCCTTAGCGGGCCGGGCGCCGGGTGCGGCCCTGATGCAGGATCTGTGGCAGCATATCCGGCAGGGCGATAACCTGATCCGCCCGATCCCGCGTGACCGGATCGAGGACAGCTTCACCCCCGAAGAGCGTCTGTTGCCGACCTATGTCGCGGCCCGCCCCGGGCTTCCTGATGTTGACATGTTCGACGCGGCGTTTTTCGGAATGTACCCGCGTGAGGCCGCGCTTACCGATCCGCAGGGCAGGGTGTTCCTGGAAATCTGCCATGAGGTGCTCGAACAGGCCGGCCATGATCCCGAGCGGTTCCCGGGCAGGATCGGGGTATGGGCAGGAAGCAGTTTCAGCACCTATTTGGTGCGCAACATCATGGCAGAGCGCAAGACGGCGCTGGAGATTCTGACCGGGCTTCAGATCAGTCATTACCCGGAAATGACCGGTAATCTGGCCGATAGTCTTGCCACCCGCGTGGCCTATCGGCTCGATCTGAAAGGTCCGGCGATGACGGTGGCGACGGCCTGTTCTACCTCGTTGACGGCGATGGCGCAGGCGGTGCTGGGCTTGCGCGCCGGGCAATGTGACATGGCACTGGCCGGGGGCGTGTCGATCACTTTCCCGCAGACGCGTGGCTATCTTTGCCAGGAGGGGGGGATGGTCTCGCCCGACGGGATCTGCCGACCCTTCGACGCCGATGCGGGAGGCACCGTCTTTGGCCATGGTGCGGGCGTCGTCGCGCTTCGGCGGCTGGAGGATGCGCTGGCCGATGGCGACCGCGTGCTCGCAGTGATCCGGGGCGTCGGCATCAACAATGACGGGGCCGACAAGATCTCCTACACCGCGCCCTCAGTGACGGGCCAGGTTGATGCGATCCGCATGGCCTGGGCCGAGGCGGGGCTGACCCCGGGTGATGCGGATTACATCGAGTGTCATGGCACCGCGACCCCGCTGGGCGACCCGATCGAGTTGCGCAGCCTGTCGCTGGCCGCCGGGCCGGGGCGCGGGGCCGAGACCTGTGCGATTGGCTCCATCAAGGGAAATATTGGCCATCTGGATGCGGCGGCAGGGGTGATGGGGTCATCAAGGTCGCACAGGTGCTGTCGCAGCGGGTGATCCCGCCGGTCGCAAATTTCCGCACACTGAACCCAAGGATCGACCTGAAAGACACGCCCTTCCATGTACCGCAGACCGAGGTGGCCTGGCAGGGCCGGGGCCCGATGCGCGCCGGGGTCAGCAGTTTCGGCGTCGGCGGCACGAATGTGCATCTGGCCCTGGAAGAAGCCCCGCCGCCTGTCTGCGCGCCGCAGGTAGATGCGTGCAGATCCTTCCCCTGTCCGCCCGCTCGCCCGAGGCGCTGGAGGCGCTGCGCAACAACCTTGCCGCTATGCTGGAGGCCGGGGAGGCCGCCCCGGCACTGGCCGATATCGCCTTCACCCTGCAAGAGGGCGGGGGCAGTACCCCTGGCGTATTTTGGTTGCTGCCGAAACCAGGACCGCCGCCGCGACGCTGCTGCGCAAGACCGCGCGGCCTGCGGCTGCAACGGTCGGTACGGCGCCGCGCATCGCCTTCATGTTCCCGGGGCAGGGCGCACAATACCCCGGCATGGGCGCCGGGCTGTACAGGCAGGAACCAGAGTTCGCCCGCTGGGTCGATCTCGGCGCCGAAATCCTGCGCCCGATCCTGGGCCTCGATCTCAACACCCTGCTGGCGCGGGGCGATCATTGCGACGTCGACGCGGCCCGGCTGTTGCGCGACACAAGGCTGACGCAGCCTGCGCTTTACCTCGTGCAATTTGCGCTGGGCCGGCTGTGGCAGTCGCGGGGCGTCAGCCCTGCCGCGATGATCGGCCATTCGGTCGGAGAATTCGCGGTCGCGGCGCTGTCGGGCGTGTTCAGCTTCGAGGACGGGCTGCGGCTGATCGCCAGGCGCGGCCAGCTGATGCAGGATCAGCCGCCCGGCGGGATGCTGTCGGTGCGCGCCACGATGGAGGAACTGGAACCGCATCTGGATGGCAGTCTCGACCACGCCGCCCGCAATGCGCCGAAGCTCCAGGTGATGGCCGGACCCGGCGAGGCGATCGCGGCACTGGCCCTGAGGCTCCAGGCGGTGAGCATCGCCTCGACGCCGCTTCACACTTCGCACGCTTTCCATTCGCGGATGATGGACCCGGTCTGCAATGCTCTCGCGCAGGAGTTTCAGACGCTGTCGCTGCGGAGGCCACAGATCCCGTGGGTCAGCACGGTCACCGGCGACTGGATCAACGCAGATCAGGCGACCTCGCCCGCCTATTGGGCCGGTCAGGCCCGCCGGTCGGTGGCCTTCGAAACTGCGATCCGCAAGCTGGCCGGGGACGGCCCGCTGGTCCTTGTGGAATGCGGCCCCGGGGCGGTTCTCTCGGCCTTTGCCGGGCAAATCCTGACACGCGACGGGGGCGCCACGATACTGCAATCGCTGCCGGATCACAGCGGAGCCGAGGCGGATGCCGTGACCATGGCGCGCAGCTTCGGGCGGCTTTGGGCGGCGGGTTGCCCGGTGGACTGGGGCAAGGCCGGACCGCGCGGGCAGGCCCGGGTCGTGCTGCCGACCTATCCCTTCCAGCGTAAACGACACTGGATCGACCTTCCCGCCGCGGAAATGCCCCTCGCTGCGAAGCCCTCAGCCATTGCCCTCCATACGCCGAACGGGAGTGTTGTCATGTCGACCGCAGTGCCTGCAACCGCCTCCGCCTCCGCCCCCGCCGCAGCCCCTGCTCCTGCCGCAGCCCCCGCCGCGGCCTCAGCCGCAAACCGCAAACCGCGGCTGACGGCCGACCTTCTGGCCACGCTGCGCGATCTGTCGGGCGAGGACCTGGGCCCTGCCGACGCGAGCCTGAGTTTCCTCGAACTGGGCTTCGACTCGCTGTTCCTCGGCCAGTTCACCCAGAAACTGGCGCAGATGCACGGCTGCACACTGACGTTCCGGCAGTTGCTGTCCGATTATCCCTCGGTCGAGGTGCTGGTCGCCTATCTGGATGAAACTTTGCCCCCGGATGCGCCCGCAGCAGCCCCGGTGGCGGCCCCGATTGCTGTGTCGCTGCCCGATGCCGGCGTGCCGGTACCCGCGCCTGCGCCTGTGGTCAGCTTTACCCAGCCCTCGGCACAGCCTTTCGCCCCGATCGCTGTTGGTGTTTCCGTCGCGGGCGAGGGGATGGCCGCCGTGGTGCAGGCGCAGCTTCAGACCATGCAGGCCATCTTTGCCGGGCAACTGGCGGCGCTGTGCCAGCCGCAGATCCTCTCGGCGCCGATCACGGTGCAGGCGCCAGCGATCCTGCACGTGACCCCGCCAGTATCCCCGCCTGCTACTTCGCTCTCCGCTCCGGCTGTGGCGCGCGGTGCTGAACCCTCCCCCGCCAGGCCCGGTTTCTCCATAGGACGCGCGACCAACACCGGCGGCGGCGATCTGACCCCGGCGCAAGCCGCCTTCGCGCGCGACCTGTCGCAGCGCTATGCGGCGCGGTTCCCGAAAACCCGCGAGCAGACCCAGAAATACCGCGCCACGATGGCCGATCCGCGCACCGTCGCCGGGTTCCGGCAGGAGTGGAAGGATCTAGTCTTCCCGGTTGTGGCAGACCGCGCCCGTGGATCTAAGATCCATGACATCGATGGCAACAGCTTTGTCGATTATGTTAACGGCTTTGGCACCACGGCCTTCGGCCATGCTCCCGATTTCGTCAATAATGCCGTCGCCGCACAACTTACGCGCGGCTATGCCATCGGCCCGCAATCCGATCTGGCGGGCGAGACGGCCGAGCGTTTCGCCCGGCTCGTCGGGCATGAGCGGGTGACCTTTTGCAACACCGGCTCAGAGGCGGTGATGGCAGCGATGCGACTGGCTCGCGCCGTGACAGGGCGGGACAGGGTCGTCGTCTTTTGCAACGATTATCACGGTCAGTTCGACGAGGTCCTGGTCAAGGGCCGGGGGCGCAGCGACAGCCCTGATGCGCTGCCCATCGCCCCTGGCATCCCGCGCAGCGGATTGTCCAATATGATCGTGCTGTCCTGGGGCGGCGAGGGGGCGCTGGACTGGTTGCGCGCACATGTCGGCAGCGTTGCCGCCGTGCTGGTGGAGCCGGTGCAAAGCCGCCATCCCGAAACCCGCCCTGCGAATTTCGTCCGCGAATTGCGTCGCTTGACCGAAGCCAGCGGCACTGCGCTGGTGATGGATGAGGTGGTGACCGGCTTCCGCACCGGCCCGCGCGGGATGCAGGGCAACTGGGGGGTCGACGCGGATCTCGCGACCTATGGCAAGGTCATCGGCGGCGGCCTGCCGGTGGGGATGCTCGCGGGAAAGCGCCGCTTCATGGATGCGCTGGACGGCGGCTTCTGGTCCTATGGCGACGACAGCGCGCCCGAAACGGCGCCCACCTTCTTTGCCGGAACCTTTGTGCGTCACCCTCTGATCCTTGCCGCCGTCAGCGCCACGCTCGACCATATCGAAGCGCATGGCCCGGATCTCTGGGACCGAACGGCCGCAAGGATGGGCGTTCTGGCCGAGGGGCTTAACGCAAGGCTGGCGCGCGACGGGCTGCCGCGCCTCGTAGAGGGCTATTCCAGCTGGTTTGTGCTGAACCTGCCCGGTCACGACGCCAATGCAACGCTCCTGTGGCCGCTGATGCGGCTGAGCGGCATCCATATCCAGGTGGGCTATGCCGCCTTCGGTACCACCACGCATTCCGAAGCCGATTTCCAAGCCTTCGACACCGCCTTCAACGATGCGCTGGATACACTGCAATCGGTGGGGATCATGGCGGGCGATGGCACCGGGACGGCGGCGCTGCGCCCTGTTGTTCTGCCCGCCGCCCAGCCCGATCCCGGCCCCTTTCCGCTGACCGAGGTGCAGCGTGAAATCTGGCTGACCAGCCAGTTGTCGGATGAGGCCTCGTGTAGTTTCAACGAAAGCGCTTCTCTGGTGATGAAAGGTGCGCTGGACGAAGCGGCGCTGACCCGGGCACTGGCCCAGGTGGTGGCGCGGCACGACGGCTTGCGGCAGGTCTTTGCGCCCAATGGCGAAAGTTTCCGCATCCTGCCGCCCTTCACGCCCGATCTGATCCGCCACGACCTGACCGCCACGGACGGGGCAGAGGCCGCGCTGGCCGAGCTTTTGCACGCCGATTCCGCGCGGCCGCTGGATCTGATCACCGGCGCGGCCTTCCGGCTGATGCTGTTGCGCACCGGGGCTGATGATCATGTGCTGGTGGTCAATGCCCATCACATCATCTGTGACGGCTGGTCGATGAACCTGATCTTCGGCGATCTGGCGCAGATCTATGCGGCGGAGCGTGAGGGGCGCAACGCCACCCTGCCGCCCGCGCCCTCTTTTGCCGCCCATGCGAGACGCGCCGCAACCCTTCCCGAGCCGGAGGCGAGCGCCGTTTGGTGGCGCGCGGTCCATGCCGTGCCCGCCGGTCTTCCCGACCTGCCACTGGACCATCCGCGCGGGGCGATGCGCTCTTTCAGGGGCGCGACGCTGACCGCGCATCTCCCGGCGGACCTGGTGAAGATTGCGCGCAAGGCAGGGGCGAAACAAGGCTGTACCCTGTTTGCCACGCTCTTCGCGGCGCTGAACCTGACGCTGGCCCGGCTGACCGGCACCGATGATCTGGTGATCGGCGTGCCCACAGCCGGCCAGACTTTGCTGGAGGACCAGGCGCTTGTGGGTCATTGCGTCAACTTCCTGCCGATCCGCACGCAGATCGACCGGAGCGAGACCGCGGCCGCCTTTCTGTCGCGCACGGGCCGGGTGGTGCTGGAGGCCTTTGACCATAGCGACTATACCTATGGCACCATGGTGCGCGCGCTTAATCTGAAACGCGGGCTGGACCGTCTGCCGCTGACCGAGGTGCAGTTCAATCTGGAAAAAATCGCCAGCGGCATGGAGATGGGCGGGCTTCAGGTCGCAGCCCATCCCAACCCCAAGACGGCGGTGAATTTCGATCTGTTCTTCAATATGGTCGAAAGCCCCGATGGGCTGCGGGTGGATGTCGATTACAACGCAGACCTCTATGAGCCTGCGACGGTGGCACGCTGGCTGGGGCATCTGGAATGCCTGCTGGAAGGCCTGACCGCCCCCGATGCGGGGCCGGTAGGCCGCTTGCCGGTGCTGCCTGCGGCACAGATCGACCATCTGGTGACGGGACTGAATGCGACGGCGTGGCCCGTTTCCGCTTTGCTGGTGCAAGCGATCCTGGCGCAGAGGCCTGACCGCATCGCGCTCGAGGACGGGGCGGCGCAGATGACCTATGGCGCGCTGGACCGGCGTTCGGCGGATTACGCCGCTGCCCTTGCCACGGCCTTGCCGGACAAGGGCGAGCGGGTCGGCATTCTGATGCAGCGCTCGGCGGATCTGGTGGCCGCGATGCTGGGGGTGATGCGCGCCGGCCATGTCTTCGTGCCGCTGGACCCTGGCCATCCCGCCGCCAGGCTCAACGCGGTCCTGGATGCCGCGCGGGTTGGACTTGTGCTGCACGATGCGGATATGCCGCACGAGGCCCTGGCCGGGCGCAACCTGCTGGCAACGCGGGAAGTGATCAGGGCCGATCCGGGCGTCCTGCCCGAGGTCGCCCCCGAAGACAGCGCCTATATCCTCTTCACCTCCGGCTCCACCGGCACCCCGAAGGGGGTGGAGATCAGCCATGGCGCGCTGGCCAATCTGATCACCTCGATCTGCGATGAGCCCGGGATCGGGCAGGGAGCAGTCTGCTTGCCGTCACCACGGTCAGCTTTGACATCGCCCTCCTGGAACTCTTCGCGCCGCTGGCCGCAGGCGGGCGGGTGGTGATCGCCGCTCAGGAGGATGTGCTGGACGGCTTTCGTCTGGTTGCCCGCCTGAACCGGGGTGACATCACCCATCTGCAAGCCACGCCGACACTGTGGTCGATGTTGCTGGAGGCAGGGCTGACCCCTGTGCCGGGGCTGACCATGCTTTGTGGGGCGAGCCACTCAGCGCGGATCTCGCGGTCTCGGCTGACTGCCGGAGGGGCGCCTTTGTGGAACTCTACGGCCCGACCGAAACGACGATCTGGTCTGCGCTGGAGCGGGTGCAGCCGGGGGCGCGCGTGACCATCGGCCATCCGATCG
>NZ_JASJPW010000008.1 GCF_030052995.1 Gemmobacter sp. 24YEA27
AAACTCATGCGGATAGCGGTCGATCCGGCTTTCGGGGTCCGGGATACGCACGCGGGCCAGCATCTCGATGGCGCGGGCGCGTTTTTCGCGGCGGCTGAGTTTGCTGCGATGCTGGATGTCGATCATCTGCCGCCCGATGGTCAGAACCGGGTTCAGTGCGGTCATCGGGTCCTGGAAGACGACGGAAATCCGGTCGCCCAAAAGTCCCCGCATCTGTCTGGAGGAAAGGCCGGTCAGATCCTGTCCTCGAACCGGATTGAACCTGACCTGATCTGCGCAGCCCCCGGCAAGAGGCCCAGAATGGCCTGCATCAGTGTCGATTTTCCCGAACCGCTTTCGCCCACCAGCCCGACGATCTCGCCTTTGCCGATGGACAGGTTCACATCGCGCAGCGCCTTCAGCTCGCCTGCGGGATGTCGTAGGAAAGGGTCAGACCGCTGACCGTCAGGACCGGATCGCTGGCATCCAGGGACATGATCACCTCTTTGCCAGTTTCGGATCAATCGTGTCGCGCAGCGCCTCGCCAAGGAAGGTGAAGCCAAGCGCGGTGATGACGATGGGCAGACCACCGGCCACAACCATCCAGATGCTGTCGCGGATATAGGAGAACCCGTCGAACAGGATGGTGCCCCAGGACGGCGTCGGCGGGCGTACCCCAAGGCCCAGGAAGCTGAGCCCGGCCTCGATCCCGACCACGATCGGGATATCCATCGCCGCAAGGATCAGCGGCGGGCCGATGATATTCGGGACAACATGCAGGCTTGCGACGCGCAGGAAACCGGCACCAAGAGCGCGTTCTGCCTCGATAAATTCGGCATTCCTCAGCGCGAGGACCTGGGTGCGCACGATCCGCGCATAGGTGGGGCCATTGACCAGCACCACAACCAGCAACACCGCCCAGAGGCTTGGCCCCGTCCATGTGATCAGGACCAGTGCCAACATGACGGTGGGCACGCTTTTCATCGCATCCATCAGCAAAAGCAGGATACTGTCCAGCCAGCGCGGTCCGAACCCCGCCAATACGCCGAAGAGCAGCCCGACCAGCAGTGACGCCACTGTCGCCCCGATAGAAATCACCAGCGCAATCCGCGCACCATATAGCATGCGGGTAAAGAGATCGCGGCCCAGATTGTCGGTGCCCAGCCAGTGTTCGGCCCCGGGCGCGGCGAAACGCACCATCGGGTTCAGCTTGACCGGGTCATGCGGCAAAAGCCCGCCGCAAGGGCGGCGAGCACCGTCACCACGATCAGCCCGAGCCCAAGCGCCCCCAGAGGGTCACTGACAAGGCGACGCATGGCGCCTCTGGCTTTGCGCGGCTTTTTCACCACAGCTGCGGTGGCGGTATCAACGGCTGACGACATTGCGCACCCTCGGGTCAAGGAAGGCGATCAGCAGATCGGCAATCAGCCAGCTGGCCGAGGAATGACGTGGTCGAGTCATATTCCAGTACCCCGGCCCCGACGGGATGTAGAGCACGTCTGCCGCAAAGGCCGCGTTCAGCGACTGGTAACCGATGGCGGGCGGGCAGTCGAAGATCACAAGGTCATACTGGTCTTCAGGCAGTTCATCGAGGTAGCGCGCGACACAGCCAAAGAATGACCAGGCCTTGTGCAGAGAGCGATACTGGGCACTGGCGAATTCAACAAAAGCTGCGTTGGCGCATGAGGGGATGATGTCGATTGTGGGCCAGGAGGTATTCTGAATGAAATCCTGCGCCCGC
Source organism: Gemmobacter sp. 24YEA27 (assembly GCF_030052995.1). Classification (NCBI taxonomy): domain Bacteria; kingdom Pseudomonadati; phylum Pseudomonadota; class Alphaproteobacteria; order Rhodobacterales; family Paracoccaceae; genus Gemmobacter; species Gemmobacter sp. 24YEA27. The sequence goes on from NZ_JASJPW010000008.1 coordinate 1,721, forward strand.
ATCAGGCCGATTTCCTGCACATCTTTCGGCAGCTCATCTGCGGCGGGGTAGGGGCAGTCTGCCGGGTCGTCATAGGTTTCCATGATGCGGTCGGCCTCGCGGCACAGATCACGGCACATGATGCCCCAGACCGTGTTCCACTCTTTCACCTCAACCAGACCCATCGAATGTGTCAGCGTGGCCTGCGGATCAAAATCGACCACCAGCACGCGGTAGCCATCCAGCGCCGCCGCATTCGCCAGGTGCTGCGCCACGACGGTCTTGCCGACCCCGCCCTTGAAGTTCGATACAGCAACTCTCAGCGCGCGGCCCTTTGGACGCTCGGGCAACATTGCGCGGCCCCGAAAGCGGATGCGACGCCGCAGCTCATTGATCTCTTGCAGCGAGAACCAGCGCTGCCGCCCGTCATCCTCGACCGTCCCCTGTGGCAGCGAGGGATCTTCGGCCAGCTTCTTGCGCAACGTGTCAGCAGGCACATCGAACATGAAGGTTGAAATCTCCCAGATCGAGAACGGCCGCAGCGTTTTCACCTCTGATGGTGAAAAGGTCGCCCGACGCACTGCAGCCTGTTGCGCAAGGCTGCGCTCGTTCATGTCCTGCAAATAGCTGTAATCGCGCATCTGAAACTCGCGTTGTTGTTCGTTAGAACGTGAATAGCGCGAATTTCAGATTGTGCCAAACAGGAAAAGCGCAAATTCCCGTTCTTTGCGCCGATTCGCTCAAGAAAGCGCCGGCTTTATGCGCAAACTCTATATTTGGTGACAGAATACCCCGGATAATCCAGAATTTGGTGACACCCGAGGCGAGATAGGGTGACACTAAAGACGTCACCCTATACCTAAGATACCTGATTTCTTTAAAATTTCTTGATAGGTGAAAAATCCCGTCTTCGAAAAGCATTTGACAAATAACGGGATCGTGTCAGTTTGAGATCCAAGAAGGAATCGGAACAAATCCGGCAGATGGGCAGTATCATGCAAAGTCACCGATTGACCGGCCCGGGGCAGGTAGCGAGAAATATGATCTTCTGACAGCAATGGCCGTCAATGGCCTTTCTGCCGGTGGCACCCGTCAGGCGACAATGATGCGGCTGATTGCGCTGGTCACGGCACGCTATAACTGGGCGGCGGATGAGGTCACGATCGGGCAACGCGAGATGGCCGCGCTCTGGTCGGTGGATCAGCGCACTGCCAAGCGAGAGACACGCAGGCTGATCGACGCCGGATTGCTTGAGATCAAACGGCCAGGTGTGCGGGGCAGGGTGGCCTCCTATCGTTTGTGCCGGGCAGAGATCTACCGCCAGACCGCGCCGGGCTGGGCAAGTGTCGGGCCTGATTATGACGCGCGCATGTCCGCGCGCCACATCGCGCCCGAAGAGGCGCAGGCTGCGGCGGAGGTGAGTTCGCCCAAAGTGGTGCAGGTCGATTTCGGAACCCGACCTGTGGCGCTGCCGAATTCGGCGCCATGGGACAAGGTTCTGGCGCGACTGGCGGCTGATCAGCCGGGCACTTATGCGGCCTGGTTCAGCCAGCTGAAGGGCGGCGAGCCCGGCCACGATGGAACATTGCGCGTTGTTGCGCCGTCAAGATTCCTCGCCGTCTATATCGCAAGCCGGCTTATGGTGCCTTTGGAACGGGCTGTGGCCTATGGATATGGGTGCAACCTGCGCTGCAGCGTCGTCACTGAGGATCAGGCCTGATTATTTCGTAAATCTTCCATGGCTTTGAGTATCTGCAAGGCTTGTTCACAGGAAGCACTGCTGAAAAGACAGAGGCCGTTTTGTAGGGGCCTCGCCAGGCTGGCAAGATCACGTGCGCATTTGCAATCGCCGCCTTCCAGCCTGAGCATCATCCCGGCTTCCCCGAAGTGATCGCAACAAGTGATGGGCAGCATGCAGTTTATGGTGCCACCCTCAGATTGTTACATGCGGCGATTTGGCTTTGTGATCGATGACGCACAACATGCCGCTTATGATGGACAACCGCGCTTCTAAGGCTGGAGCAGAAGGGGCGTGTCGGCGGTGCTGCATATCCGGGGGCGGTTGATCCGGAAGATCTGGTAAATGCGATAGGACCCGGGCAACCAGGCATCGAATCCCGGTATTCTCTCAACTGATTTCAATGGGGTTCGTGTCTTTTACAGAGCGTTGAAATGCCACCGCCCGCACAACGGCGGGCGGGGTTCCGATGGGGGGCTGGTAAGTCCGAAGAGAAGCTCGGGCGTCATTCAGCTGAGGGTATCGTCTTCCTCAAACTCCTCGACACCGCGCAGCTCGGCAGGGAGCAGCGCGGGCGGGGCCATACCGCCGAAAGGATCCATGAACAGCCTCTCGATCAGCGCTGCGCGGTGGGCATTGCTGTCGGCAAGGATCAGGATCTCGTGACTGTCCTGGTCAAAGCGGGCTTCACTGATCTCACCGGCATCGCGCAGCCGTTCCAGCTCGGTCAGAACGGCATGGGTATAGTCGCGCAGCTCGACCGGATCTGCGGGGCTGGCAGAGATCTCGTCAAACCGCGCCATATGGGCGAAGGCGAAAAGCACAAGCTGCATAAGTGCGTCACCCGCTGGCGCGCCACGGTTCAGGCGATCCGCGACAAGCGCCTCTCCGGCGGAGGTCAGCTCTATGCCCAGGGTGACGAGGAAATCCCGCAGCCCTTCCAGCAGATCAGGGTCGAGCGATGCGCTCAGCTGTGCGGCCTGGATCGCCATCGGCACGCCGCCGATATCATCTGCATAGCCGGCAGGCACCGGGCGCGGACGGGTCTGAACAGGATGCGGTGCCTCGATGGCCCTGGCGGCGGGCCGGGGATCGGGTTCTGGGGACGCCACCGGCGTTATCGGTGTGGGGTCGGGCACCGGTTCAGCGACCAGCCCGGGTTCCGGTTCCGGCAGGGCAGCCTCCGGCGCGGCCCCGGCTGTCAGCAGGACCGGATCCAAATGCTCAGCCGGTGTTTCGCCGGTCTCCTGCGACGCATCGTCCTCTATCAGTCCGGGATTCGGCGCAGGTGATTCCACTGGCACCGTCAGCGGCCGCAGCACCATCTCGCGCCGCCTGCCAAGGAGCCAGCCGAACCAGCCTGGCTTTGTCTCATATTCCTCGACCAGGCCTGCCGCTTTCAGCCCGACCAGCAACCGCGCCACGTCGAGTCCGCGCCCGCGCCCAACGACCGACAGGCGGATGCGCGGGACCGGGCCTAATTCGGCATGGAGCTTTTGGATCAGGGTCAGCAATTCCTGCTCGGCGCAGTCGCCTGGTTTCTCTTGCATGATGCCCTCACTAGAGATCGGGCGCAGGAAATCGCAGATTGCCGCAGACTGGTCAACGGCAAGTGAAGCCGGTCGCAGATCAGATCCTGCCAGGTGGCTTCCTGACTGCCGGTTCGAGACCCGCGCAGCGGCATCTGCCTGCACAAGAAGGTCGCTATATGAATCAGCAGCGCGGGGCGCGGGGGGCAGACCTTCCTGTGGCGGCGAGGCATGGCGACATTCACCATAATCGGGCACCATAATCGGGCACCATAACCGGGCACCAAACCGGGAACGCCAGGTTTTGCGTACAGCCAGCGGAGTATAAGGCGCCCGGGAAGAAACCCGTCATCCATTCTGTGGCCAGGGATGCGGGGACGTTCAGCATCAGGGGGCGTGCGGGTTATCCAATCTGAGGGCGCCGACGCGCAGCGGCGCTGACAATATTATTGCAGGCCTTGCGACCACCGAAACCCGGAAGCGCCGGCAAGGCTCCCCGCCCGACAGCAGCCGGCATCGCTGTCTGAAACGCCACTGTGCAGATCCAGAGTAACCATCCGGCGTAGGCCGCAGTTATGCGGCTTTGGCGATGGGGCTGCGCTTCCATTTCCAGGGGAGCAGTTCCGGCAGGCGCGACACTGGCATGTCGGGGAGTCGTGCCAGGACATCGGCCAGCCAAGCCTGAGGATCGACGTCGTTCATCTTGGCGGTGACGATGAGGGAATACATGAAGGCGGCGCGTTCGCCGCCCCGGGGCGAACCGGTGAAGAGCCAGGCTTTGCGGCCGAGGGCGATACCGCGCAGGGCTCGTTCGGCTGAGTTGTTCGTCAGGCAGATGCGGCCGTCGTCGAGGAAGCGGGTGAAGGCGTCCCAGCGGCCGTCCTGCTCGAACATGTAGTTGATGGCCTTGGCGACGGGGTTGTGCTTCGACATCCGGGCGCGCTCGGCCCGCATCCAGTCGTGCAGGTCTTCGACCATCGGGCGCACCAGCCTCTTGCGGGTATCTTGGCGCGCTTCGGCGCCCATGCCGGTGATCTCGCGCTCGGCATCGAAGATGGCATCGATGCGTTTGACGGCTTCCAGCGCGATGGGCGAGATCTCTTCGGCGACCGATCTGCCCTTACGGGCGGTGGCCTTGATGTCGGCCAGTTCGAAGAACTTCCGCCGGGCGTGGCTCCAGCATAGCGCGCTGAACACCGGCGCGGGTTTGCGGGCCGCATCGTAAACGCCGTTGTATCCGCCATAGGCGTCGGCCTGCAGGATGCCGGTCCAGCCCGCCAGATGCCGGGTCGGATGTTCCATCCTTCGGTCGGTCGAGAAGTAATAGAGCGCCGCAGGTGGTGCCCCGCCTGCAAAGGGGCGGTCATCGCGCAGATAGGTCCAGAGCCGGGCCGTCTGCGTCCCGCCCTTGGCCATCAGTGGCACGGTCGTATCATCCGCGTGTAGTCGTTCGGCGCCGAGAACATGGGTGCGGATCAGATCGTGGATCGGCTGCAGCGCGACGCTGCAGGCCCCGACCTGGTCGGCCAGCGTAGACAGGCTGATCTCGACACCTTCCTTGGCATAGCGTTCGGCCTGCCGGTTCAAGGGCTGATGCTGGCCGAACTTCTCGAAGAGCACCATCGCCAGCAGGTTGGGGCCGGCCCAGCCCCGAGGCGTGGGGTGGAAGGGGGCCGGTGGTTGGCTGATCTTCTCGCAATCCCGGCAGGTGAACTTCTCGCGGATGGTCTGGATCACCTTCCACTGCCGGGGAATGACCTCCAGCGTCTCGGTGATGTCCTCGCCCATCTTCACGATGCGCGTCGACCCACAACAGGTGCAGGAGGCCGGGGCTTCGACCACCACGCGCTCCCGCGGCAAATGATCGGGAAACGGCTTGCGGGACGGACGGCGACGTTCGAAAGCCGCAACTGTGGTCTTCGCCACGGCGGCATCCGTCTTTGCCCGATCCTGCCCAAGGTCCGTCTCCAGATCCTTAAGCTGCATCTCGAGTTGTTCGATCAGCCGGGCGTGGCGTTCGGCGCTGTGGCCGAACTGCTCGCGGCGGAGTTTGGCGATCTGGAGCTGCAAGTGCCGGATCATCACATCGGAGGCGGAAACGACGGCGCGCGCCTGTATCAGTTCATCCTCTGCAGCAGCAGTGCGCGCCTCTGCCGCAGCGAGGGCAACACGCAGGATATCGATCTCCGAGGGGGTCTCCGACATGCGAAGGCCTACCACAGGGATGCAAAACAGTCCAACAAAACAAAGGATTTTGGGGCTGTCAGCCCGCCGAGGCAGGCCGCTGCGTCCAGCGCGGATTGCGCCAGTCGATCCCCTCGAGAAGATAGCCGAGCTGCGCCGCCGAGACAGGAACGGCAGCGCCGTCCCGGCTCACCGGCCAGATGAACTTCCCCGCCTCCAGGCGCTTCAGATAGAGCGACATGCCGACCCCATCGTGCCACAGCACCTTGATCAGATCCCCCCTGCGCCCGCGAAAACAGAAGATCTCGCCACCGTGTGGGTCGCGCCCCAGCCCCTGCTGCACCTTCAGCGCCAGGCTGTTCATCCCGCAGCGCATGTCCGTCACCCCGCCCGCGATCCAGACCTTCGCCCCAGCCGGAAACGCGATCATGCCCGGTCCAGAACCTGCACCAGACGCGCCAGCAGCATCGGATCGATGGCGGCGGCGACCGCAAGCCTGCGCCCGTTGGCCAGCGTGATCTCGACGTGGTCTTCGCGGTCGGAGGTCGGCTCGGTGGTAGATTGGCGGCATGCCGTGCCAGCAGTATCCGAAGCAACCTGCACCGCAAGAAACTGCGGGCGACTGCCAGCGACAAGTTGACCGGACCGAAAATCCCGACGCCACCGCGTCAGCAGTGCCCGCGAAATCTCGTAACGCCGAGCCGTCGCGGCGCATTGCCGAAAACCCCGAAGGCTCTCTTCGACAATCCGAACCTTCTCGGCATCCGTCCATTCCCGCCGCCGACCTTTGTCGACAACCGAGAGAACCTCGATCTGTGATCTGAACTTAGGGTCATCCATAAGGTCAGCGTCTTAGCCGACATCAGTCCCCTTCATCAGACGGCCCTCACCGGATGGATACGATCCATCTTCGCTTCCGTCCTGTGGATCGTTTGCCCCAGGGCGGCTTTGGACAGTGTTTCGGCAATTGCCGAAGAAGCCAGCCGCGCGTCTTCAGGCGTGGCAAAGGGCTGCGCTACCGCCCAACATATCGTGCAGGGCTATCCCCCATAATCCCTTTGAACATGGCGATGAAGGCAGAGGCGGTCGCATAGCCAAGATCAAGCGCGATGGTCTCGACGCTTACATCCTCCTGCAGCATTGCGATGGCGCGAACCGCACGCTGCCGGTTGCGCCATTCGGTCAGAGACATTCCCAGATCTCGTTTACACAGCCGAAGCAGCGTCCGTTCACTCAGCCCAAAAGATCGGGCAAGTGTGGCGGTGCTTCTCCGATCCGACGGAGTGTCGTGCAACGCGGCCAGCAGCCGTTTCAACGCGGGCTCGTCGCTGTCAGGCAGGAAGCTCTGGGTTACCGGGCAGCGCTCCATCTCATCGACCATCACGCGCAGCAGTCGGGCTTGCTGCGCTGTGTCATCGAAAGAGGCCAGTTCCAGTCGGTCGAGCATTGCCCGGAGCAAAGGGGTTACGCGCAGGGAAACCGGCACATCGGGCATTTCTGCGCAAAGGGACTGATCGATATAGATCGAGACATGCACCGTGGCCTTGCGATTATATCCGACCTGATCGGCCCCTGCAGGGATCCAGAAGGCCATATGAGGCGGCGCCAGCAGCACCTGGCCGCCGGTTCGCAACTCGGTCACGCCACTATAGGAATAGACGAACTCCCCCCAGGGGTGTCGCATGAAAGGATAAGTTCCGTTATCCGGCATGGCTTCGACCCGAAACCAGATCGGCGCTGGCAGGGTGACATGTCCCGGCGGCTGGCGGAGATGCGGCGGTTGCATGATTGGCAGATTCCCGGAATGGAATGGCGGATAATCACTATATGCACCAATATCGCCAGAGGTAGACAAGGCAAGTGCTTTAACGAACGGCTCCTTCCATGAAACGACCGATTGACCTTACGGCCTTTGGGCTGATGATCCTGCTTTGCCTCACCTGGGGCCTGCAGCAGACCGCGATGAAACTTGCAGCCCCGGGCATCGACCCGATGCTGCAGATCGGGCTGCGCTCCGCCATGGCGGCAGCCCTTGTCTTCGCCATCAGCCGACTGATCCGCCGCGACCGCTGGCGGCCCCGCATTTTCCTGGGCCCGGGCCTGCTGGCAGGCACGCTCTTTGCGCTGGAGTTTCTGCTGGTGGCCGAGGGGCTGCGCTGGACCACGGCATCGCATATCGGGGTATTCCTTTATACCGGGCCGATCTTTGCCGCCATCGGGCTGCATTTTGCCCAGCCGGATGAGAGAATGGCGCGCGTTCAGTGGCTGGGGGTGGCGATAACCTTCACCGGAGTGGCGGCGATCTTTCTTTTGCCAGAGCTGCGCGGCAATCAGCCCCTCGCGCCGTCGATGATTGTCGGTGACCTGCTTGGCCTTGGTGCCGGTATTGCCTGGGGGCTGACGACGGTCGTTATACGCACCTCGCGCCTTGCCAATGCGCCTCCGGCCCAGACGCTGACAAACCAGCTTTTCGTGGCGGGCATTGTGGCCCTTGCTTTCAGCGCTCTGACCGGACGCCTAGGGATGCAGCCCAGTGCCGGCGACTTGGTAAATCTTGGGTTTCAGACCATAATCATCTGCACTGTCAGCTTTATGATATGGTTCCGCCTCCTTCAGGTCTATCCGTCCTCCCGCCTCGGGGTGCTCAGCCTCATGACGCCCGTCTTCGGTGTGATGTCAGGTGCGCTGCTGCTGGGCGAACATCTGACGCCGGACTTCCTCTTTGGCGGCGCCCTGGTGCTTCTGGGAATGCTTACGGTTGAGGCCCACGACCTGCTGCTGCGTCGTCGCTGCCTCCGGCAGGGGCATGCCGGAACAAGCTGAGCGAGGTAATAATCCCCTGGAAAAACGGGCGTTATATCTAAATAGCGCTGCTCTCCAGAACCTGCCGGGCAATCCGGTGCAAGAAAAGCAATGGGAGTGGACGCAGTCCCGTCGTCTGGGACTGCGATTATGACACCCCGTCAGCGCTCACCGAACCAGGCGAAGGGTGCCGCGCAGCGCAGCTCTGCCAGATGGTCGGGACTGGCGAGGGGGCGGGATGAAGCAGATCCGGTTCTGGGCATGTCATGGTTTTCAGGTGCTTATGTTCTGACAGAGATATATCTATTATATGATATGTTGTATATAACAAATCTGTGGATGGCTAAGCACCGGCGAAGCGGCTAGCATCCGGCGAAGAGAAAGAGGGGTTGGATGTCCGGTATCTCCAATGCAAATCGGATCAGGAACGCTCTGGAAAATGCCATTGTAGAAGGTATTCACGCCCCGGGTTCGCGTCTCGATCCTGAGGCGCTGGAACGCGAGTTCGACTGTTCCCGCACCCCGGTTCGCGAAGCATTGCATCAGCTGGAGGCCTCGGGCCTTGTGCGGGTGATGCCCAAGCGCGGCACCTATGTCAGCTCCTGGTCGGTGGAAGAACTGGCCGAACGGTTCGAGGCCATGGCCGAGGCCGAAGCCACTTGCTGCCGTCTTGCGGCGCGGCGGATCACCGCCCCGGAGCTCGCGGCTTTAGAGGCGCTGCACCGGCAATGCGCGGACCTGGCCGAAGCGGGCGATGCCGAGGGTTATTACCGGCATAATTCGCTGTTCCACCATGCCATCTTCCGCGCCACGCATAATGCGTTTTTGCAGCAGGAGACGGAGCGGCTGCACGCGATGCTGCAGCCCTACCGGCGGATGCAGCTGCGGGTGCGCAACCGGATCCCGCGATCCTGGAGTGAACATGATGCGATCCTGGCGGCGATCCGGGCCGGGGAGGGCGAGGCGGCCGCCATTGCGATGCGCGATCATGTGATCGTACAGGGTGACCGCTTTCATGACCTCGTGGCCGCGCTGCGGGCCTGTGCGCCGGCGGGGCGCTGACCCGTCTCAGCCGCTGACCGAACTCAGCATCAGGCTGGTCTCGCTGTTCAGCACGCCGTCGATCATGCGGATTTCGCGCAAGAGCTCGTCGAAATGCGACAGGCTGTCGGCGCGGATCTCGGCGATGAGATCCCAGCCGCCATTGGTGGTATGCAGCGCCACCACCGCCGGCAGACCGCGCATCTTGCGGATCACCTGTGAGGTCGATTTCCCCACCACTTCGATCATCATGATCGCCCGGAATGAGCCGCTTTCGTAATCCTCGCGCACGCGGATTGTGAAACCAAGGATCGCGCCCGCGCTGAGAAGCCGGTCGAGGCGGTTTTGAACTGTCCCACGCGAAACCCCAAGTGCATCGGCAAGCTTCGAGAGCGGCGCACGGCCATCGGCGCGCAGAAAGCTGATCAGCTTGCGGTCCAATTCATCGAAAACGAGTTTCGCCTGATCGTGTCCTGCCATCCGCTTCCTGACGATATTTGCAACATCACTATAAGATGTGATCAAAATAATCCAGAATAATGCCGGATTATAGCATTTTATTTGTATATTGCTCTGTCGGACACTTTTGCTCACGGTCCTGAGCCCGCCTCGACCAAGGAGAAAAAGATGCAAAAAACAGTCCCGTCCGGTCGGGCGCTTGTGCCCTTTGTCAGCGTTGAGAACATGGCGCGCCTGATCACCAGCATCGGCCTGCCGCGCCTGCTGACAGAGCTTGTCGATTATATCGAACAGGATTTCCGACGCTGGCAGAGCTTTGAAAAAGCGCCGCGCGTCGCGTCGCATTCCGAAGGCGGCGTGATCGAACTGATGCCGACCTCGGATCATGTGAATTATGTCTTCAAATATGTGAACGGCCACCCGGTCAATCTGCAGCGCAACCTGCAAACCGTTGTGGCCTTCGGCGTGCTCTCGGATGTCGAGACCGGCTATCCGCTCCTTCTGACCGAGATGACACTTTTGACCGCGCTGCGCACGGCGGCGACTTCAGCCATGGTGGCGCGGCTGCTGGCCCCGAAAGACGCGCGCGTGCTGGCGCTGATCGGCAATGGCGCCCAGGCCGAATTCCAGGCCATCGCCATGCAAACCATTTGCGGCATCGAAGAGGTGCGGCTTTACGATATCGACCCTGCCGCCACCGCCAAGACGCGCGCAATCTTGCGGCGACCGGCCTCAGGATCACCGAATGCAAAAGCGTCGAAGAGGTTGTCCTTGGCGCGCAGATCATCACCACCTGCACGGCTGACAAGCAAAATGCCACGATCCTCACCGATAACCTGGTTGGTGACGGGGTGCATATCAACGCGATCGGCGGCGACTGCCCCGGCAAGACCGAACTGGCCGCTGCCATCCTCACCCGTTCGGATGTGTTCGTCGAGTTTCCGCCCCAGACCCGGATCGAGGGCGAGATCCAGCAGATGCCCGAAGATTTCCCGGTGACCGAGCTCTGGCAGGTGCTGAACGGCGATCGCCCGGGCCGGGTGTCTGACCGCCAGATCACGCTTTTTGACAGCGTGGGCTTCGCCATCGAGGATTTCAGCGCCGTCCGCTATATCCGCGACAGGATCCGGGATACTGACTTTAAAGAGGATCTGGACCTGCTGGCCGATCCTGATGACACCCGGGATCTTTACGGCATGATGGGGCGTATCGCCGGGACCGCTGCGCAGGGTGCCGCAAAATGAAGGCGATCCGCACCTCCGTCCAGGCGCCTTCCGATGTGGTGATGATCCGGCCGCATCGTTTCACGGTGAATACAGAAACCGCCTCGGACAATGTGTTCCAGAAGATGGAAGAGGCGGCGACCGGTCTCTCCGGTCTGGCGCATCAGGAAATCACCCGCGCGGTCGGGACCCTGCGGGGCCATGGCATCCGGGTGCATCTCTTCGAGGATGAGGGCCAGGACACCCCGGATTCCGTCTTTCCGAATAACTGGTTCTCGACCCATGCCGGCGGCCATGTGGCGATCTACCCGATGAAGGCGCCCAGCCGCCGGCGTGAGCGCAGGGCCGATATCATCGAAATGCTGAAAGCCGAATACCGTGTGCAGGACGTGATCGACTATTCCGGGCTGGAACCTGACGGGCTGTTTCTGGAAGGCACCGGCGCTATGGTTCTCGACCATAGCGACCGGGTGGCCTATGCCGTCCAGTCCGAGCGCACCAATCCCATCGCTCTGGAACGGTTCTGCACGCATTTCAACTTTGAACCGATGGTGTTCGGCGCGGCGGACCGGCATGGCGTGGCGATCTACCACACCAATGTGCTGATGTGCATCGCAACCGATTACGCGCTTGTCGGCCTGTCTCTCATCACCGATGCCGCGCGGCGCGACGAGATTGCGAACCGTCTGCGCGATACCGGACGCGAGGTGATCGACATCAGCGAAGAGCAGATTGCCCGTTTTGCAGGCAATGCGCTTGAGTTGAGCGGAGAATCCGGGCGAATCCTCGTGATGTCCACCACCGCCGCGCGAGCCTCTCGCAGAGGCAGATCGATCTGATCGAAACCTCGACCCCGATTGTCGCGCTGGATATTCCGACCATTGAACGGGCCGGGGGATCGGTGCGCTGCACGATCGCGGGGCTTCATCTTACCCGCCGAACCAGGTAGGTCACAACCGAACCTGCCCGGCGGCACTATGGCCGCCGGGCAGAAACTGCACCCCCGCTGCGGGACTTCCTTTCGGCCTTATCCCGGCCCATCTTCAGGTGACTTCCATGACCACGACCCCCGTTTACCGTTTCAACTCGGTCATTCTGCGCGCGCCGTCGCGCTCGATTGTGAATGGCCTGCGGGCGGTGGATACCGGCAACCCGACCTATGAGGGCGTGAAGGCGGAACATGAGGCCTATATTGCGGCGCTGACCGATGCCGGCTGCGAAGTCACGCTTCTGCCGGCGCTGGAGGAATTCCCGGATTCCGTTTTCGTCGAAGACCCCGCGCTGGTGTTTTCCGAAGGCGCGGTGATCCTGCGCCCTGGCGCCGAGACCCGGATGCGCGAAACGCAGCATATCGCGCCGGTCCTGCGCGAGAAATTCGCGACCGTGCTGGAACTGGCCGAGGGTGGCTATGCCGATGGCGGCGATATCCTGACCACACCGGACCAGGTGATGATCGGCCTCTCGGCCAGGACCGACCGCAAGGGGCCGAGGCGCTGCAGGATTGTCTGACGCAGCTTGGTCTCAAATCCTCCATCGTCGCCACGCCCGAAGGCGTGCTGCATTTCAAGACCGACTGCTCGCTCGTTGGCGATGACCTGGTGCTTTCGACCGGCCGGCTGGCGGCCTCGGGGGTCTTTGCGGGACTGCGCACCCTGATCGTGCCCGAGGGCGAAGAAGCCGCCGCCAATGCGCTGCGTGTCAATGACGTGGTGCTGGTGGGCAAGACCTTCCCGCGCACCATCGACCTGCTGACCGCCGAGGGTCTGACTGTCGTCGCCATCGACACGACCCAGATCGGCAAAGTGGATGCGGGGCTGTCCTGCATGTCTCTGCGCTGGTTTGATCCCAAAAAATAATTAAAAGACAAACCACCCCCAACTCCTGACAGGGAAAGACGATGAAAAAGACCCTCCTCTCCATGGCAGTCCTCGCGGCGGTTTCGACCGCCGCCCATGCCGAACCGCTGCGCCTTGGCGTCAGCCCCGAGCCCTATATGCCGATGACCTCGTTCGATTCCTCGGGCACCTGGGTCGGCATCGAGGCCGAGCTGACCAATCTGCTTTGCGCCGATATCCCGGAAGGCTGCGAAATCCGCCAGATGACCTGGGAAGCGCTGATCCCCGCCCTTCAGGAGAAAAAGTTCGACTTCATCGTCGGTGCCTTCTCGGTCACCGACAAGCGTCGTGAAGTTGTCGATTTCAGCACGCCCTATGTCTACGCCCAGACCGATGTCATCGGCGCCAAAGCAGACAGCCGCCCGCTTGCGCTGGTCAAGGATCCGAATGGCGAGGGCGAGGTGCTGTCGGCGGAAGGTCTTGATGGCGTCATCTTCGGCGTTCAGGCCGCAACGATTCAGGCGAATTACATCGCGGCTTACCTGCCCGACAACGGCACCCAGAACTACAATAATGCCGATAATGCGATCTCGGATCTCATGGCGGGCCGCGTCGATTACATCGTTGTGGACAGCGATTACGGCAAAGACTTCCTGACCTCTGCCGATGGCGCGGACTATGAGACCAAGATGCGCCTGCCCAATAATATTGTCCTTGGCGAAGGCGTGGCCTATGCCGTGCGCAAGGGCGATGCCGAGACCCTCGACAAGGTGAATACCGCGCTTGAAAAACTCCTCGAGGCCGGCACCGCGAAAGAGATCCTGACCAAATGGGGTCGTGAGTAAGCCAATCTTACGGGGCAGGGCCGGACGGCGCTGCCCCATTTTTCTGCAAAGGCGAATACAGGTCGATGGACTCAAAATGGGAATTGCTCGGCTGGGGTGATGCCGGCTGGGGCGACCAGCTTCTGCATGGCTTCATGATGACGATCGTCGTATCGGTGATTGCCTATGCGCTGTCGCTTACGATCGGACTTCTGGCGGCGCTGAGCAAACTCTCCGCGAGCCGCATTCTGCGCGGCATTGCCAATACTTATACGACAATTGTGCGCTCTCTGCCCGAGCTTCTGGTCATCCTGATCGTCTATTTCTCGCTGGTCGGCGGGGCGGAAAAGCTGCTGAAGAGCCTGGGGCTGGTCAGCGACAGGTTTGAATTCAGCGGGTTCTGGGCTGCGGTCGTCGCACTGGCCTTCGTCAATGGCGCCTTCATGACCGAGGTGATGCGCGCCGGCATCCTCGCGGTGCCAAAGGGCCAGACCGAGGCGGCCGAGGCCATCGGCATGCCGCGCGCGCTGCTGTTTCGCCGCATCGTGCTGCCGCAGATGCTGCGCCATTCGGTGCCGGGCCTGGGCAATCTCTGGCTTGCCATCACCAAGGAAAGCGCGGTCGTGGCCGTGCTTGGCACCTTCAACGAGCTGCTCTTTACCGCTTATCGCGCCGCCGGGGTGACCAAGGAATACGGGCTCTTCTACAGCGTGGTCGCCGCTGCCTTCCTCCTCATCTCGCTGGTTTCCATGGCGATCATCCATCGCATCGAAAAGCGCGTGGGAAGGGGCTTCTGATGATCAGCGATATTCTTCAGTTTCTGCCGCCCCTGATAAAGGCGCTGCCGCTTACGCTGATGCTGACGGCGGTTGCGGGCACGCTCGGGCTGTTTTTCGGCATCATCCTGGCACTTGCCCGGATTTCGGGCTACCGGATCCTTGTCTGGCCCTCGTTCACGCTGGGCCTCGTGATGCGGGGGACGCCGCTTCTGGTGCAGCTTTATCTGGTCTATTATGGCCTTGGAGAGCTGCTGCCCGGAACCTGGGTGCGGCATTCCTGGCTCTGGCCCTATCTGCGCAATGCGATCTGGTACGCGATCCTTGTGCTGACCATCAGCCAGGCCTGCTATAATGCCGAAGTGTTGCGTGGCGCCATCCTTGCGGTGCCGAAGGGCCAGATCGAGGCCGCTCGTGCCGTCGGCATGAGCCCGGGGCGCATCTTCCGCCGCATCACCCTGCCGCAGGCTTTCCATGCGGCGTTGCCGGTTCTGGCCAGCGATGTGATCATCCTCCTGAAGGCGACCTCTCTCGCCTCGACCGTCACGATCATGGAAGTGCTGGGCACTGCCCGCGCCCTTCAGCGCGAGACCATGATGATCCTCGAGCCGCTGATCGCAGCTGCGATCATCTATTTCGTCGTCGTTCTCATCCTCACGCAGCTCACCTCGCTGCTTGAGCGCAAAGCAACCAGCTATCGTGCCCGATGACCGGGCAATGGGCCAAACCGCGTCGGGCGGAAAGGATTGAAAAAGATGGCCAATGATATTGCGCTTGCGGTCAGGGATATCCGCAAGAAATTCGGCCCGCTCGAGGTCCTCAAAGGCATCAGCCTCGAGGCAAGGCGCGGGGATGTCATCTCGCTGATCGGGCAAAGCGGGTCAGGGAAAAGCACGCTTTTGCGCTGTATCAATTATCTCGAGACCCCGGACAGCGGTGAAATCATCGTCGGCAATGAGGTGATCCGTGCCCGGCCCGTCAAGGGCAGGATGCCGCGCGCCGACCGCAGGCAGCTGGAACTGGTTCGCCAGCGCCTTGGCATGGTGTTCCAGAACTTCAATCTCTGGGCGCATATGACGGTGCTGGAAAACATCATCGAAGGGCCGCGCCACCTGCTGGGCCTCACGCGCGACCAGGCCGTGGCCGAGGCGGAGCTGCTGCTGGAGAAGGTCGGCATCCGTGAAAAGAGAGACAGCTACCCTTCGCGCCTCTCTGGCGGCCAGCAGCAGCGCGTGGCTATTGCGCGCGCGCTGGCGATGAACCCCGAGGTCATGCTCTTTGACGAACCGACCTCGGCGCTTGATCCCGAACTGGTGCAGGAGGTGCTGCAGGTCATCAAAGGGCTTGCCGCCGAGGGCCGCACCATGATCCTCGTCACCCATGAAATGGCACTGGCGCGGGACATCTCCTCCGAGGTGGTCTTCCTGCATCAGGGCCTGGTCGAAGAGCGCGGCGCGCCCTCCGACATGATGAGCAATCCGAAATCGGACCGGCTGCGTCAGTTCCTGCGCATGGTCGCGTGAGCCGAGCGAAGGCGCGCCCGGCCTGAGCCTGATCTGGTGCTCGCCCCCTGGTGGGGTGAGCCGGTTAGTGCATTCGCACGAATGGCTCGGCTTTGTTGAGACCTCGCCTGGTCAGAGCCCCGGACGGGCGGCGCAGATCATCCCGAATTTCGCGGGCGCGCGCTGCCGAGCCGGATCTTTGCCGAGAGGCCTGTCCTGCCGACAAGCTGGACTCCGCATTCCTGTCCGGGCTGTTTCGGGACATCGTCCACAAAGGTCGATGAGGGGCGCGGCAACGGCGCCCCACTTGCGCATCGCTATCCCGGTCGAAGAAGCGCGCAACGATTGCCGTCAGAAAATCCGGCAGTGTTTCAAAGGCATAGGGGGCGTGCACCCGTTCCAGCCGTTGGTGATATTCGCGGCCCCAGGGACCGATATTGACCACCGGAAAGCGCAGCGCATTATCCGGCACATGGTCGATATAGCGCCGCGCGGGCGTGTTTTCCGCGACGATCCTTGCGTCTTCCGGTGCTGGGACATTGCCCAGAAAGCTCATGTCCGAGATGCCGACAAAGGTGTCACGCCAGCAGATCTCTACCCCGGTCGCAGCAAAGATCTCCTGCCTTGCGGTTTCGATCGCGCTTATCAGCGCCGCGTCATCAGTGCGGTCGGGATCGAGATGGCTGTGCGGGTAATGCAGACTGCCAAAGCCCAGCACAATCGCGGGCCCGTTCAGCCCTGCACGCGCCACCAGCCGCGTGCAAAGCGCCCGGCTGAGCGCCAGCGGATTGTCGTGGGCCGGCGGTGTTTCAAGGATCTCCTCCAGCGCGGCCTGACCTTCACGCGCGGCAACAAGGCCCATCAGTTCGGCGACCGTCAGGACGCGCGAAGGATCGGGCTCTGCGACTTCGCCGGTAAAGGCGTGCCGGTTGCGCGCGAAAGCCGCCATCGCCGCCGCCAGCGCGTTTTCAGCAAGGCTATGGAACTGCGCCATCAGCGCCGAGGGGCTGCGGCTGTGCGACAGCCAGTTGAAGGCCAGCCAGACCTGTTCCGGCGTGGTCACATCATAGCCCGCGCGGAAGTCACCACCGTCAAGACAGATCGGCGGCGGCGAGACCTCGGCGCCGCCGCGGTCGCAAAGATCGGGATTGGTCTCCATCGCGGTCATCAGATGCGCCGCGATCAGATGCGCGCTGGCGCCGTCGAAAGGATAGCTCGCATGGGAGGGCTTGCCCACGACCATCGCAAACGGCAGGAGCTTGCCGATCGTGCCTTTGTAGATTGCCCGGCCCCCGGCGCCGTCGCCCTGATCGCTGGTCGCATCCAGATTGATGCCGCCCGCAATCTCAAGATCCCATTCGCGCGCGAGCTCGGGCAGGATGTCACGAAAGGCCCGCATCCCCTGCGAACTCGCCTCTTCATCCGGCGTCATGACGAGCAGCAGATTGCCCTCTGCCGCGCCGGCACCCGCGAAATTCTCCAGCGTGGTGATCCCGGCGGCAATGCCGCTTTTCATATCGAGAAGACCGCGCCCCGGCAGGAAGTCACCGCTTTCGAAATCGGCCCGCGCCTTTTCCTCGGCTGCGGAAAGCGGGCGGCTGGCCAGATCCTGGCGCAGCGCGGCCAGCAGTGGTCCGGGCGAGAAGGCCAGATCTGCAAGGTCACGGTAATTCGCGGCGGAAACCACATCATAATGGCCCGCAAGCACCAGGGTCCGCCGCCCGGCCCCGCGCAAAAGCCCGACCACGATCTGCCGCTGCGGATCGCCATGGCTGCCGATCAGCCGCACCCGTTCAGGATGATCCGCGAAACAGGGCAGCCCGCGCAAAAGGGCTGCAGCTTTCTCGCCAAAGGCCGCTTCGCCCGGGGTGCCGGTCTCGCTCGCCCATTCCACAAGGCGCAGGGCATGATCCAGGCAGCGCGCTGCGTTTTTACCCTGAACCGCGCGCCCGATCTGGCTGCCGCCGGGCTGTTCTTCATTCGCCATCGATCATCCTCACCGGCATGTCATTCTCACCCTGTCCGGGCGGCACAAAGGCCTCTCCCGTCAGGGCCTCGACCGATGACAGGGCCACCGTCACCAGTTCATTTTCCTCGAAAAGCCCGCCCGCAAGCCGGCCCTCCAGCCAGAGCCCGTCCATCAGCGCATTGATCGCCACGGCGAGCCGATGGGCGCGTACCGGATCGATCTCTTTGCCGCGCGAGGCCAGGAAAGCCACGATCAGGCGCTGCAGCTTGTTGCGAAAGGCCAGATAGCCCTCGCAATGGATCCCGGCCAGCGTCGGGTCATGGCTCACCTGGCTGATAAAAGCCGACCAGAGCGCCAGATTTCGGTTGTTGGAAACCGGCTCGGTCAGATTGGCCACAATGAAACGGCGCAGGTTCTCCGCCGCCGATCCTGCATCTTCCTCATCGGTGAAGGTCAGGACAGAGACCACCCTACGATACGCCTCCTGCAAGAGGATCTCTTTGCTTTCAAAGTGATGCGCGATCAGACCGGGGGCAACCCCGGCCTGTTTCGCAATCTCGCGGAAGGTTGCGCCCTGCAGCCCCGACTGCGCAATCACGTCCAGCGCCGCCTCGACCAGATCGCCCCGGCGTTGCGCCTCGGGGATCCGCCGCCAGGCCGGGGCCTTTGTCATGCCGCTTGCCGGTGCACCGGACGGGTGAGGCAGGTCGGCCCGCCTTCGCAGGCGATGCAAAGCGCGTCGCCCTCGAAGGTTTCCACGGTGCAGCCGGCAGCTTCAAGTGCGGCCGTGGTTTTCGGGAAACCGCTGAGCATGATCAGCTCAGACGGGCGGGTCGGCAGCACATTGAGGCTGAGGCCGTTGCTGGCGAGGAATTCATCCTTCGGCGCCTCGACAATGCGGATGCCGCGCTGTTTCAAAAGCCTGTAAAGCGCGACCGGCAGCAGCGGCAGGAAGGCCAGCACCAGGTCATCCGCCAGCGGGCTCAGCACCGACAGGAGATGCAGGCAGGCGGCCTCACCATCCCAGAGCGGCAGGTCAAAGGCGATGACGCTGATGCCATCGGGGGCAAGGATTGCAGTCAGCTGGTCGATGCCCTGCTGATTGGTGCGGATGCCGCGCCCGACGAGCAGCGTTTTTGGGTCAAGCCAGATACAGTCACCGGCCTCGACGGTTGCCTCGCCGGTGATCCGGCCTGCAACCGGAATCTGATGCTGCTGATAGACGGCCTCGTGCAGAGCGGGTTCATCCCGACGGCGCAGCTTGCCCATATTGAGGATGATCGCGCCCTTGTCGGTCATCAGCGAAGGGTCATGTGTGAACATCGCATCGGCAAGGCCGTCGTCCTGATCCTCAAGCCAGATGATCTCGGCCCCGGCCTTCACGATCAGATCGGCAAAGCCCTGATATTGCGCGATGGCTTTGGTGCTGTCGAAGGGGGTCACATAGTTCCAGTCAGCGGGATCGGCCTTGATAAGGCTCGCCCCCGGGCGGCGCATCATCACCTTCAGCAAAGGCGCCGACATTTCCTGTGAACCGTATTGTGCCATGGGTCTCTCTCTTGTCGCGCGTCACGATATCTTATTGGTCAGGTGATCAATAAGATCGGAAGGGCCATGCCGTCAAGGCCCTCGCCACGCGCCGCAGAGGAGTGAATTTGCGCCATGTTTCGTGGACGCCCCTCGCTGATTCTGAGGCGAGGTGGCCATGACGGGGCCATGCAATTTCACGGACGGGTTCAGGGGGGATACGGTCGCGCAGATCGCCGGGCGGGGCTACCCGGTCAGTGAGGTTTCTGAGCGACCCGGGGTGAGACAGCATTCGCTCTGTGCCTCGAAGCGCAAATTCGCGTATCTGAAGCGCAGGCATGTGAGGAACGGGATGCTGTCGCCTGCCGGGTGCTCGCAGGTATCAAAGGATGCTGCCTGAGCTGTGCAGATATGCTCAACTTATGAGCGAATTTGCACAATATAACGCCATCCCGGGCGCACCAACACTGTGATACCCAGCCGGCGGCTGATCCGAGCAAGCGAAGCCCGGGCCTGCTTACGAGCTTTTTTTTCGGCGGCATGAAACCGAACATGCCGACCTTTCGTTTAGTCGTGGTGCTGTGAGTTTAAAACAAGGCTTCAACAGAAGGTGTATCGTATAGTGTCGCAACAGTTGTTGGTAAAAAGAAACGAAGTCAGACAATACGCGTATCCAGATGAATCCAGCGATTCAGTTACAGAAGCCGAGAAGCGGCTTGAGATCCACAGGACGGTCGGTCGGGTCTTTGAAGGGATCGAAGGCCTTGGTGTGCTGACGATGCAGGATGCGGGCGCAGAGCAGGACGAAGGTATCAGCCGCGTTACGTATCAATTCAATCAGCTCAGGTTATCTGGCTCTGACGCCTCAGCAGCGAAATTTGCAGCCTGCTTTTACTGCCGCTCCGATGTTGACCGGGCTCTCATCACGAATGAGCTCCGTCTGGGACTTTGGGCACCCCCTTCGTTTCAGTCAAACTGGATCGTGGTTGCCAGCAAGATTGTCGTTAACCAGTTTCAACTCGCAGGGATGAAAGTGCGATGGGATGGTTCAAAATACATGAGGCCAGTCGTTCATCTGGCATAGTGAACTGACCGGTCAATGGCCCGGCAGCTTTGACAGTGTCATACTATGCGAACAGCCCTCTTCGACCGGCCGTTTTGCCCGAGTGGCCTTGGCCCATCTGGTGGCAGGGTACATGAAGATTGGACGGCAGACCCCGGCCGGGTTGGGCCGGAGCTTCGCCGCATAACTGGGCCTGATGTTGTGCAACCCACAAAGCACCACGTAAGCTCCCGTTGCTCAGCTGATCCAAACAGGCAAAGCAAGTGCTCTGCCCCCTGGAAACTGGACCGTCTTAAGCTGGAGTTTTCGGCTAGTTTTCCCTGGCTGGGAGAGGAGCTGAAGACGATGAAGGCATCGAAGTTCACGGAAGCGCAGAAGGCGTTCATTCTGAAGCAGGGCGAGGAAGGCACGCCTGTTGCCGAGATCTGCCGCAAGGCGGGGATCAGCCAGGCCACATACTTCAACTGGAAGAAGCGTTATGGCGGGTTGCTTCCCGATGAGATGCGGCGGTTGAAGGCGCTTGAGGACGAGAATGCACGGCTGAAGAAGATCGTGGCGGACCTGACGCTCGACCGCGAGATGCTGCAGGACGTCATCCGCCGAAAGCTCTGAGGCCTGTCCGGACGCGCAAGCTTGTTGACGGGCTTCTGGTTGACTGGGGTGTCTCGATCCGACGGGCCTGCCAGGCGCTGCGGTTCGACACTTCGAGCTACCATTACAAATCCCGTCGCACCGGGCAGGCCGGCCTCGAACTGCGGATCCGCGAGATCTGCGAAACGCGTGTGCGCTATGGCTACCGGCGCATCCATGTGCTGCTGCGGCGGGAGGGCTGGCAGGTGAACATCAAGAAGACACGCAGGATTTACAATGAGTTGGGCCTGCAGCTGCGCAACAGGCATCCGAAGCGCCGGGTGAAGACGAGGGTCCAGGCGATCCGACCGTGCGCCGAACCGCCGCCGATGCCCAGCCCACCAGATACGAGACACCCCTGATGCCTGGCCCGAAACCCAGCACCCGCAATGCCGAGGTCGACTTCCGGGGCAAGCGGCACTCGAATGCAACGCATGTCTCAACCACCGACCCTGACGCGCGGCTTTACAAAAAATCGCCGGGCACCGGGGCCATGCTTTGCTTCATCGGCCATGCGATCATGGAAAATCGTAGCGGGCTGATCGTTCAGGCCGACCTCACGGGCGCCAGCGGCCGGGCGGAACGGCGGGCCGCGCTCGACATGATCCACCGTTACGACCCCGGTTTGACCCCGCGGCTGACGCTGGGAGCCGACAAAGGATATGATACGGCAGAGTTCGTTACCGACCTGCGGCAAGCTTGCGTCACGCCGCGCGTCGCCCAGCGAGCCCGTCATTCCGCGATCGACGGGCGCACCACCAGGCACAAAGGCTATGCGCTGTCGCTCAAGCACCGCAAGCGGATCGAAGAGGCTTTTGGCTGGGCCAAGACCATCGGCAGGAGCGCGCAGACCGTATTCCGCGGCATCGAGCGCGTCCGGTCGAGCTTCATCCTGACGTTGGCGGCCGGAAACCTCGCCAGACTGCCCAAATTGCTGGGCGCATGAGGGGAGCATGCCGGGTCAAACTGCGCACAACGGCGAGGCACCCCTGCCCATCGGAGAGGCGAATGCCTCATATGCGAGAATACCGGTAACCATCCGGCGTAGGCCGCAGTTATGCGGCTTTGGCGATGGGGCTGCGCTTCCATTTCCAGGGGAGCAGTTCCGGCAGGCGCGACACTGGCATGTCGGGGAGTCGTGCCAGGACATCGGCCAGCCAAGCCTGAGGATCGACGTCGTTCATCTTGGCGGTGACGATGAGGGAATACATGAAGGCGGCGCGTTCGCCGCCCCGGGGCGAACCGGTGAAGAGCCAGGCTTTGCGGCCGAGGGCGATACCGCGCAGGGCTCGTTCGGCTGAGTTGTTCGTCAGGCAGATGCGGCCGTCGTCGAGGAAGCGGGTGAAGGCGTCCCAGCGGCCGTCCTGCTCGAACATGTAGTTGATGGCCTTGGCGACGGGGTTGTGCTTCGACATCCGGGCGCGCTCGGCCCGCATCCAGTCGTGCAGGTCTTCGACCATCGGGCGCACCAGCCTCTTGCGGGTATCTTGGCGCGCTTCGGCGCCCATGCCGGTGATCTCGCGCTCGGCATCGAAGATGGCATCGATGCGTTTGACGGCTTCCAGCGCGATGGGCGAGATCTCTTCGGCGACCGATCTGCCCTTACGGGCGGTGGCCTTGATGTCGGCCAGTTCGAAGAACTTCCGCCGGGCGTGGCTCCAGCATAGCGCGCTGAACACCGGCGCGGGTTTGCGGGCCGCATCGTAAACGCCGTTGTATCCGCCATAGGCGTCGGCCTGCAGGATGCCGGTCCAGCCCGCCAGATGCCGGGTCGGATGTTCCATCCTTCGGTCGGTCGAGAAGTAATAGAGCGCCGCAGGTGGTGCCCCGCCTGCAAAGGGGCGGTCATCGCGCAGATAGGTCCAGAGCCGGGCCGTCTGCGTCCCGCCCTTGGCCATCAGTGGCACGGTCGTATCATCCGCGTGTAGTCGTTCGGCGCCGAGAACATGGGTGCGGATCAGATCGTGGATCGGCTGCAGCGCGACGCTGCAGGCCCGACCTGGTCGGCCAGCGTAGACAGGCTGATCTCGACACCTTCCTTGGCATAGCGTTCGGCCTGCCGGTTCAAGGGCTGATGCTGCCGAACTTCTCGAAGAGCACCATCGCCAGCAGGTTGGGCCGGCCCAGCCCGAGGCGTGGGGTGGAAGGGGGCCGGTGGTTGGCTGATCTTCTCGCAATCCCGCAGGTGAACTTCTCGCGGATGGTCTGGATCACCTTCCACTGCCGGGGAATGACCTCCAGCGTCTCGGTGATGTCCTCGCCCATCTTCACGATGCGCGTCGACCCACAACAGGTGCAGGAGGCCGGGGCTTCGACCACCACGCGCTCCCGGCAAATGATCGGGAAACGGCTTGCGGACGGACGGCGACGTTCGAAAGCCGCAACTGTGGTCTTCGCCACGGCGGCATCCGTCTTTGCCCATCCTGCCCAAGGTCCGTCTCCAGATCCTTAAGCTGCATCTCGAGTTGTTCGATCAGCCGGGCGTGGCGTTCGGCGCTGTGGCCGAACTGCTCGCGCGGAGTTTGGCGATCTGGAGCTGCAAGTGCCGGATCATCACATCGGAGGCGGAAA
>NZ_JASJPW010000009.1 GCF_030052995.1 Gemmobacter sp. 24YEA27
CACAGAACCAAATTGCGATCTGCCTCTGTTGCACCTTTTACAAAGCTGGGGACAAGCATGCACAAATACCCGTGAAGTTTCAGCTGTTCTGCAAGGGCTTGCGTTGGAGATTTGCCGTCTTCCGCATCCTGATCCGCCAGTCTTCAACTGCAGAGATCGGCCGGATCCAACTGAGCTTTTTTCAGGGCAGGCAGAATCGGTGGCATCAAAAACCGGATCGAGATCGGCCCGATAAGCTACCAGCGTTGGTCTGGCAAAGGAGGTCCCAATCTGGTTCGCCCTCGGATCGCAGTCATGATCGAGAGTGATGTATAGAGGGCAGGCATTCCTTTCGGATTGAAGCGCCCGCCGAAGCGACGTGCTCCTTCGCCGGACAGAGGCTCGCGAGCAGCCGATTGGATGAGGGCACGATAGAGCAGGCCGCGAAAATACATGGTTCCTCAGGCGTGGACGCCAGCCTCGACTGCGTCGATAAAGTCCATGACATCTGCCGCGTAACCGTCGCGCACGAGTTGCATTGCCGTCAGCCCGCTGAAACCTGCAAGTGGCTCGGAGCGATACCAGGCATAGGCAATAAGCGGAGAACCAAAACGGGGTTCGACCCGATTCAGGATCTCGACCATCTCCCGAAGGCGTTTTTGGGTCTTTGCGCTGGAAATGCGATCAGGCCGCATGACTGCGTCGCGGCCAAGGCCGATGGTTCGGGCGACCTCGTCCCGTGTTGTCCGCAAAACCTGGGCAATCCTGCCGGGTGCAAATTGTCCGCCTTCTGCGAAGGTCTCAATACGCATCGCAAAACTCCATTCTGATTGACGCAATATGGCGTCATTATGGGCGGCAATCAAGTCGAACCTTCCCCTCGCTCACGCTGCGGCACATGAAGAGCAGCAGGGCCATTTTTTCCAGTTGGCCCGGTCTGCAAGCACATAGCGCTTCGTTTCGCGCCTGCAGGCCGGGATCATGGCCCTAGCATTTCGTCGCGGTGGTATGATGGCATCGGCACCTCGGGCTGCGATGGCACCGCGGCACCCCTTGGTGTCATAGATGCCATCGGCAGTAACGCTGCCGATTCGCTCTTCAGCCGGGATCTGCGCTAACAGGTCCGGCAGAACGGGCGCATCGCCGATACGGTTGCTGGTCATCTCCACCGCGCGAACTTCAAGGGTTTCAGCGTCAATGCCAATGTGGATCTTGCGCCATTGCCTGCGGCGACTGGCCCCGTGTTTACGGACCTGCCAAGCCTCTGCTTCCCGCCGCTGGAATGCTGTCGCGGCACGAGACCCAGCCAGGCCGAGAAGTCTCGTCCTTGGCGGAAGCTCTGCAGTGGCGGCGCGAACGCCGCCAGCGCCATCGCGGAAATGGGGCCAACACCGGGCATCCTCTGCAGTCGGGCCGAGAACCGCGACCGTCTGCTGGCCGTCGCGACTTGTGCATCAAGCTCGGCGATGCGCTGCGACAGGCTGTCGATCTGATCAAAGCAAAGCTGCGCCATGTGGCCGACCACCGCAGGAAGATCATCTGCGCCCTCGGCGCCCGGCTCCAGAACGGCCCGCAGCTTATCCACGTTCTCCCGCCCCTTTCCGGCGACAAGCCCGAATTCGGCGAGATGTCCACGCAAGGCATTGATCACCTGCGTTCGTTGTCCGACCAGAAGATCCCGCAGCCTGAAGATCATGCCGAGGCCCTGCTGCTCCGGTGTCTTCACCTCGACAAAACGCATGGTCGGCCGACTGCCCGCCTCTGCGATCGCCTCGGCATCCGCCATGTCGTTTTTCTGGCTCTTCACATATGGCTTGACGAATTTCGGGGCTATCAGGCGCACCTCATGCCCGATGGCCGCCAGCGTCCGCGCCCAGTGATGGGCCGTGGCGCAGGCCTCCATCGCAACGACGCACCCGGGCTGCGACTGCATGAACATGAGAAACTGCTTGCGCGACAGTTTCTTGCGAAACACAACCTCACCCTCTGCTGTCGCTCCGTGCAGTTGAAAGACCTGTTTCGCCAAGTCAACGCCGATGATCGAGACTTCCTTCATAGGGGTTCCTCCTGATCCTTTCTGGATCACTGTGGCACATAAGTGCCGTCGGAGAGGCTACCCAACCCATCATCAGAGCCCCGGAAATGCTGGACAGGTGATTTTAACTATGCGTATAGTTCGAACATTCATAATTAATAAAACATTCCTCAACAGGGAAACATCATGCTCAATCGTCGTTCCTTCCTGGCCAGCACCGCTGGCGCAGGCGCTCTTCTTGCATCCCCTGCGCTACTGCGCCCTGCTTTCGCGGCCGAAACGCTCAGGGTCGGTATCCCGGTTCCGATCTCTGGTCCGAATGCGGCCAATGGCAAATTTGCCTCGATGGGAGCGATCATCGCCGCCGAAGAGGCCGCCGCGAAATACGGTCGCGCAGTTGCAACCCTCGACCTTGATACCGAGGGCAAGCCTGCCACCGCCGTGCGCAAGGTCCAGGATGCGATTGAGCGTGACAGCGTGAAACTCTTCGCGGGCGGCATCCTCTCTTCGGAATCCCTTGCCATGGGCAAGGAATGTGAGAAGGGCGGGGCGAATTTTATCACCACTGCCGGTGCTGATGAGATTACCGGCTCGGATTGCAACAAGGCCACCTTCCGCTGGTCGGTGCCGACCTTTGGCGCGGTGAACCAGTCGATCCGCCCGATCATCGATGCGCTGCCCGAGGCGAAGCGCTGGTATACGATCACGCCGCAATATGTCTTTGGTGAGGGTCTTCTGCAGGCCACCCGCGACGTGCTGGAGGAGAAGGGCCTTGATCTGGTTGGCAACAGCTATCACTCGCTGACCGAAAAGGAATTCTCCGGCTATCTGACCAATGCAATGGCTGAGCGCCCGGATGTGCTGCTGATCCTGAATTTCGGCGCACAATGCGCGGATACGCTGCGTCAGGCGGTCTCTTTCGGGATGAAAGAACGCATGACCATCGTGGTTGCCTGGGCTTCGGGTCTGGAACAGTTCGAGGCGCTTGGTGCCGATCTCTGCGAAGGCATCTATTTCGGGGCGCAATACTGGCACACGGTCGATGCGGGCATTAACCCCGATCTAGTGAAACTGACCCAGGCGAAGTACGGCATCAATCCGAATTACTCGCTCGCGGGATCCTACATCTGCACGAAGCTGATGATAGATGCGGCTCAGACCGCTGGTTCGGATGACCCAGAGGCCGTGCGCGCTGCGCTTCAGGGACTGGCCTATCAGGGCCTGACCGGCGAAGAGAGCATCCGCGCAGATGACCATCAGGTTTTGAAAAACTACTATCTGCTCAAGGCGCGCGCCAAAGCGGATATGGCCGACAAGGATGATTTCGCAGAAATTATCTCGTCGGGGCAGAGCTTCCTCAGCGCGGAAGCCGCTGGCTGCAAACTCGGCTGATAACGGAGAAGGGCGGGCTCTCGCAGGCCCGCCTTTGCCTCTGCGCTAACAGGAGATCCTCGGTGACTTATTTATTCCAGATGCTGAATGGCATCGGGCTGGGCATGCTTTACTTTCTGCTTGCCGTGGGCCTGACCATCATCTTCGGCCTGCTGCAATTCGTGAACTTTGCCCATGGCGCCTTCTATCTGCTGGGCGCCTACCTGACCTATGACTTCGTTGAGCGCGGAATGAACTTCTGGCTCGCGATGCTGCTGGCGGCTGTGATTGTCGCCATCGTGGCGGGGGCGGTCGAGGCGATCCTGCTCAGGCGAATATATAAGTTACCCCATACCTTCCATATCCTCGTGACGGTGGGGATCGCGCTTTTCATCCAGGAGATGGTGATCATTCTCTGGGGTCCGCTGGGGGCAGTGTGGCGGCACCGGACGGGCTGAACGGCGTCGTGATCATGGGGGATTTCATCTATCCGAAATACCGCCTCTTCACAATCGCCTTCACCGCCGTCCTGGCCATCGCGCTCTACTGGGCGCTGGAGCGGACCCGGCTGGGGGCCGTGGTGCGCGCGGGGTCCGAATCCGCCGATAATATGGCGCTGCTTGGCTATAACACGCTGAAAATCAACACGCTGGTCTTCGCGGCCGGGGCGGGGCTTGCCGGGCTTGCCGGTGCGCTTGTCTCGCCAATCCGGGGGGTGGAGCCCTTCATGGGGATCGAGGCGCTGTCCATCGCCTTTGTCGTCGTGGTGATCGGTGGCATGGGGTCTTATACCGGGGCACTGGTTGCGGGCATCCTTGTTGGCGTGGTGCAAAGCCTGATGGCGACGATCTGGCCCGAGGGCGCGCGCCTGATGATCTATCTCGGTATGGCGGCGGTTATCGTGATGATGCCCCGCGGCCTGTTCGGGAGGGCATGAGATGCTTCTGATCAACCGACCCTATGTACAGTTCGGTCTTGCACTGGCGACTGTGCTGGCGCTGCCTTTGTTCCTTGGCTCTGGTATCCTTGCCTCCGAGATCCTGATCTATGCGCTGATCGCGGCGGCCTGTAACCTTCTTCTCGGCTATACCGGGCTTTTGTCTTTCGGCCAGGGCATCTTCTTTGGCGTGGGCAGCTATGTGGCGGGGATTTTCCTGACCCGCTATGGCGTTCCGGTCTGGGCGGTGCTGATCATGGCGACGCTTCTGGGCGCGGCGATTGCGACCGTGGTGGGCTGGCTGTCGATCCGGCGCCAGGGCGTCTATTTCGTGATGCTGACACTGGCTTTCTCGCAGCTCTTCTACTTCCTCGCCTATACCTTCGCCGACATAACCGGTGGCGATAACGGTCTGATGGATGTGCCGCGCCCCGAGGTTCTCGGCAACAGGCTGAACTCGGCCTGGAGCTTTTACGTCTTCGTCGCGGTGTCGTTCCTCGTGCTGTTCGCGCTGATGCTGCGCGCCACGCAATCCACCTTCGGCCGCACACTGATTGCGGTGCGCGACAACGAGGAACGCGCGGCGGCGATCGGCTTCCCGGTCAAGGCCTTCAAGACGGCGGCATTCGCGATTTCCGGCGCGGTAACGGCCTATGCCGGGGCGCTGAAGGCGATGCTGATCGGAGTCGCGCCCTTGGCGAATATCGAGCACCACACCTCTGAGATGATCCTGATCATGACGATCATCGGCGGCTCGACGAGCCTCTTTGCCTCGGTGCTTGGTGCTGCGGCCTATATGCTGCTCGCTGACTGGCTGTCGCAAATCTGGCCGCGCTGGCTTCTCCTTTTGGGCCTCGCGCTCGTGGTGGTGGCGCTGTTCCTGCAGAAGGGTCTCTGGGGGCTGGTGGAAAAACTGTGGGTCCTGGCGACCGGCGCGAAGAAGGGGGGCTGAGATATGACCACATCCGACATCGCACTTTCTACGCGGGGCCTCGGCGTCACCTATGGCAAGTTCGTGGCGCTGGCCGATATGGATCTCGATATCCGCCGCAATACGGTGCATTCGATCATCGGCCCGAATGGCGCGGGCAAGACCACGATGTTTCACGCGCTGACCGGGCGGGTGCCGCCCTCGGGGGGGACGATCACCCTGAACGGCACCGACATCACCCGCGTTCGCGATGATGAGAGGGTGCGCCACGGCATCGCGCGGTCTTTCCAGGTGACAAGCCTGTTCCCGACGCTGCCGGTCGCGGAAAACCTGCGGCTGGCGGCCCAGGGCAAGACGCCCTGGCAGGCGCTTGCGCCCTGGCGCAGTGCCGAAAGCAACAAATCCGCGCTGGAAACGGCGGACCGCGTGATGGAACGGCTGCGCCTGACCCATGTCGCCAGGCGGCCTGCGGGCGAGCTGAGCCACGGCCAGCAACGGCGGCTTGAGGTCGGGATGGCGATGGCCTCGCACCCGTCCGTCATCCTGATGGATGAACCGACTTCGGGGATGGGCGTCGAGGATATAGAGGAGATGAAGGCGCTTATTCGCGACCTCGGCCGCGACCATACCGTCTTGTTTATCGAACATAATATGGGGATCGTGATGAATATTTCCGACACGATTACCGTGATGCGGCTGGGGCGCAAACTGGTTGAGGGCAGCCCGGCAGCGGTGCGTGCCGACCCCGAAGTGCAGCGCGCCTATCTGGGCAATATGATCACCGGAGATATCGCATGAGCGTGCTTCTCGAGGTGGAGAACCTCCACGCGTATTACGGCAAAAGCCATATCCTCCAGGGCGTGTCACTTTCGGTGAATGAGGGCGAGGTGGTGACGCTGCTGGGTCGCAATGGCGCGGGCAAATCGACCACGCTGAAAAGCATCGCCGGTGCAGTGACTCCAGCGAAGGGGCGCGTAAGCCTTGGCGGGCGCGATATTGCGGGCCAGCCCGCTTATCGCATTGCGCAGGCCGGTGTCTGTCTGGTTCCGGAAAACCGGGGGATTTTCTCGCTGCTGACGGTCGAGGAAAATCTTAAGATCGCCTGCCGCAAGGGCGCAGCCTGGTCGATTGCAGATATCTACACGTTCTTTCCGCGCCTTGAGGAACGCAAGCGCAACGGGGGCGGCCAGCTCTCGGGCGGCGAGCAGCAGATGCTGTCGATTGCCCGCGCGCTTTTGACCGGCCCGCGTCTTCTGATGCTGGACGAACCGGTCGAGGGGCTTGCCCCGGTGATCGTCGATGAGATCGTGGCGCAGATCCGCAAGATCGCGGCGGCGGGGGTTTCGATCCTGCTGGTGGAGCAGAACCTTGCCGTCTGCACCGCGCTGGCAAGCCGACATAATATAATCGAGCTCGGTCGCATCGTCTATCAGGCCTCTGGCCCGGATTTCATCGCCGACAGCGATGCGCGCGACAGATACCTTGGCGTAAAGGCCTGACAATAAATGAGTAACCTGAATATCAACGGCGAACGCCTCTGGCAGAGCCTGATGGAAACGGCACAGATCGGCGGCAGGACGGATGGCGGCATCGCGCGGCTGACGCTGAGTGCGGATGATGCAAAGATCCGGCAATGGCTGGCTGATCAGACCGCCGCGCTTGGGATGGAACTGGTGGTCGATGAGGTCGGGAATATGTTCGCGACCCTGCCCGGGCGGAGCCCTGATCTGGCCCCGATTGCGATGGGCAGCCACCTGGATACGCAGCCAACCGGCGGCAAGTTTGACGGCGTGCTGGGGGTGCTTGGCGGGCTGGAGGTGTTGCGTACGCTGAAGGACGCGGGCTTCCGGACAGAAGCCCCGCTGATGCTGGTGAACTGGACCAATGAGGAAGGTTCGCGCTTTTCGCCGGCGATGCTGGGCTCGGGCGTCTGGGCCGGGGTCTATTCCCGTGCGGATGCCGATGCACGTCAGGATGCGAATGGCGAGAGTTTTGGCGCGGCGCTTGACCAGATCGGCTGGCGCGGCGAGGCGAAAGCCGGATCGCAGACTTTCGCTGCAATGTTCGAGCTGCATATCGAACAGGGTCCGATCCTTGAGGCCGAGGGCAAGGAGATCGGTATTGTCACCGGGGTTCAGGGTCTCAGATGGTTCGAGGCGCGGCTGACGGGGCGCGCGGCGCATACCGGATCAACGCCAATGTCGATGCGCAAAAATGCGCTGCTGGGTGCTGCGCAGGTGACCCTTGCCGTGGATGCCATCGGCCAGGCCCATGCGCCCAACGCGGTGGCAACGGTTGGTTTCCTGGAGGTTTCGCCCAATTCCAACAACGTCATCCCTGGCGAGGTGAATTTCACCGTCGATCTGCGTCACCCGGATGATACGGTGCTGGAGGCGATGGAGGCCGAGCTGCGCGCGGCCTTTACCGAGGCCGCAGCTACGATCGGGCTGGTGGCGGATCTGCGCCGCATCTCGAAGGTGGATGCGGTCCGGTTCGATCCCGATTGCATTGCATCGGTCAGGACCGGAGTGGAGCGCGCCGGGAATTCCTCACGGGAGATAATCTCGGGCGCCGGCCATGACGCGGTGCATACGGCGGCTGTCGCGCCAACGGTGATGATCTTCGTGCCGTCGCAAGGGGGCTTGAGCCACAATCCGGCGGAATCCACCTCCCTGGCCGAATGTGCCGCCGGGGTACAGGTGCTGCTTGAAGCGGTGCTGGCACATGACCGGCTGCTTGCGGATCGCCGCAAGGCCTGAATGCTCTGCCCGGGCAGGCATCAGCCCCGCCCGGGATTTTCCCATTGAAGACAGACCTATGCGTATCGTCATCGCCCGCCAGAACCACGAGACCAATACATTCTCGCCCGTGCCGACCTCGCTTGCGGCCTTTCGCCCGCTTTATGGTGATGCCGCTCTGGCCGAAGCGAAGGGGATGAAGACCGCGCTCGGCGCGTTTCACGCCTGGGCGAAAAAACAGCGCGCAGAAATTTCCTGCCCGCTGATCGCCCATGCCTGGCCAAGCGCGCCGGTTGAGGATGATGCGTTTGAGCATATGGCCGAAGTCATCCTTGCCGATGTCGCGAAGGGCTGTGATGTCATCCTGCTCGATTTGCACGGCGCGATGGTCACACGTAGCCATGATGACGGCGAAGGCGCGTTACTGTCACAGATCAGGGCGGCCGCGCCCGGCGTTCCGATTGGCGTCGCGCTAGATCTGCACGGGAACATCACGCAGCAGATGGTGGAAAATTGCGATGTGATCGCGGGGTTCAAGACCTATCCGCATATCGATATGTACGAGACCGGCGAACTGGTCTGTAAGATGATGGACCAGATGCAGACGGGTCTGCGCCCGGTCATGGCGCGCGTGCAGCCACCGCTTCTGGGTCATACATTGCCGATGAACACGACCGTGCCCGGAGCGATGCTGGATGTGATCAACCTTGCCCGCGCCGCGGAGGCGCGCGAGGGTGTACTCGCTGTGACGGTATTTGGCGGCTTTCCGGCGGCGGATCTTTACGAGGCAGGGGCGAGTGTGGTCGCGGTGACGACCCCCGATCTTGACCCAAAGGTGGTGGCACATGAGATTGCCCGCGCGATCTGGGATCGCCGGGACGAATTTCTGTATGATCAGAAGCCGCTTGAACAGTCGATTGCGGCCGCCAGGGCGGCGGCGCATGGGCCTGGGCAGGGGCCTGTCCTCATGCTTGACCACGGCGACAACTGTATGTCGGGCGGTACCTGCGAGAATATGGATGTGCTTGAGGCGGCGCTTGCAGCGGGGCTCAGTGGTATTCTGACCGGCCCGGTGGCCGATCCCGAGGCGGTTGAGGCCGCTTTTGCCGCAGGTGTTGGTACAGAGGTGACGATAGATGTCGGCAATAAGATCCCGGCGGAGGGCTTTGCCGCGCCGCGCCCGCCCTTGCCGCTGAAGGGCAAGGTGCTGGCGCTTGGTTCGGGAGATTACCGGATCACCGGACCAATCTACACCGGGATGGAGTGCAGCATGGGCCGTTCTGCGGTGATTGATACCGGCGCGGCCCAGGTGCTGATTTCGTCGCAGACGCATGAACCCTGGGATGAGGCGGTTTTCACCACACTCGGCCTTGATCCGCGCCGCGCCCAATATTTGCTCCTCAAGTCGCGAATGTATTGCCGCCCGGTCTTCGAGCCATTAGCGAAAGCGGTGGTGGAATGTGCCGGAGGCGGGGTGACCGGCTCCGATTACAGCCTTTTCCCATACAGCAAACTACGGCGTCCGATTTGTCCTTTGGATCCGGGCGTCGAATGGGAGTAGCAAATGTCGTCAGATCAGGGCCCGACGGATCATGAAGCGGGCACGCGCATCGTTCTGCCCCCGGCGCGCCCGATGCGGCGGATCAAGCTCTCGGATCAGGTGGCGGAAGAGTTGCGCCGCTGGATTGCACGTGAGAACCTTGGCCCCAGGGACCGGCTGCCCCCAGAAAAGGTGCTGATGCAGCATTTCGGCTGCTCCAAGGGCACGATCCGCGAGGCGCTGAAAGCCCTGGAGGTTGAGGGCCTTTTGATCATGCAGTCGGGCGCAAATGGTGGGCCGGAAATCCAGGCGACCTCGACGCTGGTCGTGATCCAGCAGATGCGGCAGTATTTCCATTTCCAGCATCTCGATTTTAAAGATGTCTACGAGGTGCGCCGCAAGCTGGAAGTGATGCTTGCCGATCACGTCGTCGGGCGTCTGACCCCGGACCACTTTGCCCGTTTGCAGGAAAATATAGACATCTGTCAGCGGGCGGTGCGCGATGATGACCGCGAATCCGGTCGCGTGGTCGAGGTGAAATTCCACGATATCCTTGCCGAGGCCTGCGACAATTCAATCCTTGATCTGATGTGCCGTTTTCTCAATGTGATGGTGCGCGATCTGGTGCTGCGCCGCACCGACAGCCTGCGTGAACACTCGACGTTCGGGCAGCAGAATATTGATGCACATATCGAGCTGCTGGCAGCCTTCCGCCGCGAAGATCGCGCTGCGGTGCGGGAAATCATGGAGCGCCACATGCATTGCGCCGAATGCTCGATGCAGGATCTGGACGCAACCTTCCACCTGGATCTCCTGAGCCGTCAGTAGGACTGACCGCCCCTGCCAGATCCAGACACTCCGGCGCGAGCTCAGGTTGCGACGATGATCCTTTCTCCCGCGGGCCACCTCACTCCGGGCTCAAAGTTGCTTCGCCACATAGGAGCAGACACGATAAGAATAAGCGGCTTTAACGATCGCATATCGTAGGAATGATCCGGGAGCAGGAAGAAAGTATTGGCCGGCCGTTTCGTCCCTCATAGCGGCGATCATGGCCGAGACTTTTCTGCGGCACCATTCGAACGTCAGCATTCAAGAATGCCGCCACGCAGCATTGGCCGGGGCGGACCGTCGGCAAAGGGCCGCCTATTCCTGATCTATCGTCGCCATGTCTCCTCAAAATCCCCTTCGTGAACTTCCCCTGGTTCCCAAATCTCCCCTGTTAAACCTCTCCTGAATTATCCGGAATCTCCCCTCCCTTCACATCGTGATCATCAAGTTCCCCAATCCGATATTTCCATCCTGATATATCTCCCCGCCCATTGGTGGTATTTCCCAGATCAATCTCGAATTCATGTTGTTAACCCTGGGGAGCGGCGGCCCGGTATGATCCGTTCGGCAACCGCCAGCTGCAGGGCAATGGGCGGATGTTCTGCAACGATGTGCTCACACTCCACGACACGCTGACGATCCGTTTCGACCCAGCGATCAAATGGGCTTCCGGGCCGCGGGGGCATGCGTCGCGGATGACCGCTCCGGCTCAGTCGGATCCGGTGTCGTGTGAGGGGCGCCCGACGTCTGCAGAACCGGCTCCAGCGCTTTGCACGACCCTCAGCACCTCACCGAAACAGATCTGATCGAGCCAGTGTCGCAGCGCAGCACCGTTCAGCTCGCGCGCCTCCTGCAGGGCGCGGGCCATTTGCGCCAGGAGCTCGCGGTGGGCGGTGAGAATCTGCAGGGCGCGGCCCTGGCCCTCGGCCAGCCGCTGTGCCACCCGGGCGCGGCGCAGTGGGTCGGCCAGCAAAATGTGATCCGGGGCATCTGTCCAGACCGCACCCTCCCCTCCCAGACCGAAACGGGTGTCGATCATCAGCGCAATCCGGGTCGCGATTGCGAGATCGGAGGCCGGATCCCCTCCGGCACCGACTGAGATCGTGCCGATCAGCAGATGCTCGGCCGCGCGCCCGGCCATGGAGCAGGCGATCTCATCGAGCAGATCACAGAGCAGGTGATTTGTCTTAGCCGACAGCCGATGCGTCTCGCCGCCATCCGCCAGGATCACCAGTCGTTGCGGCACGCCGCGCAGCAAGGCGGCCGCGACAATGGCATGGCCGCATTCGTGGACGGCGGTGCGGGCATCACTGGCGGCCTGTGCCGGGTCAGCGGGCGCGATCCCGAGATGGCCGAGGATTTGCCCGGCATCGAGGCTTTGGCCCGCCGCCCGGGCGTCCGACCTTGCGGCGCGGATAGCAGCATCGATGGCGGCGGCACTGGTGCCCACGATCCGACGGGCCAGGGCCGCAATGTCGATCCGCCCCGCATCGCTGGCCAGATGTTGGCGCAACATGCCGGTGATTGCGGCCATATCGGGCAGGGGCATAGAGATCTTGAGGTCGAAGCGCCCAGGCCTCAGCACCGCCTGGTCAATGCGGCCAGGATCATTGCAGGTGCCGATCACGATCACCCCGGGGTTCCGTGACAGCCCGTCGAGCTCGGACAGGAAGGCGTTAATCACCTGCGTGCGGTAACTGATCCCATGCAGATCGCCATTGTTGCGCGAGCCGACCGCGTCAATCTCGTCGATCAAAAGCAGGCACGGCGCCGCCCGCCGCGCCCTGGAAAAGGCCTGGCGCATCTCGCGCAACATGTCGCCGAGATGCCCCGCTGACTGCCATTGCGCAAAATTTGCCTCGATTATCCGGACCCCGGCCGTGTTGCCCATGGCCCTTGCAAGCCAGCTCTTGCCGGTGCCCGGTGGACCGTAGAGCAGCAATGAATGCGAGAGCTCGCCCCAGTCGATCTCTCCGGCCTGCCAGAGGTTTATATCTGACGCCAGACGCTGAGCGGCGCGCAGGGCCGGGCTATCGCCGGTCATCGCATCGAGGTCCGGGGCGGCCGGCTCGCGCTGTGGCGCATTCGGCCGCAGAGCGGCAGTGCGCTCGGCCAGCCGCCGCGCGACCGCATACGCATCTGGTTCGCGCAGGGCAAGGCGCAGCGTGGTCCAGCTCAACCTTGCGAGATCGTGGCTTTCCGGCAGCAGGCCAGGTAGCGTCGCAGGCGAAAATCTCTGCTGCGCCCCATGGCTATGGTGCAAACCGGCAATCAGGATCTCTCGACTGATCGGGGCGAGGGGGCGGTCGCATTCGATCTCTGCAGTGAGTGTCGGCGGCAGATGGATCCCGTCAATCAGCAGGATCAGGATCGGCAGCCCGGCATCGATCGCCTCGTCGATATACTGCATCTGGCGGCGACGCACCTGGGGCTGGTCGCCCGAAATCTCCGAGGTCCTGGCGGCGACGGTGGCCAGCACATTCGTTACGGGGGGAAGGGACAGCATATCCTCCTCCAGGCGCCAGCCAGGAGGCAAGAGGCCGGCGGGCAGCACCCGCAGCAAAACATCGATCTCCGCCGGGGCAAGCCCGTGCAATACAGTGAGGCTGCCAGGGGCGAGCATGGCATCGAAGGCCTCCTGCGTGCCAAATGTCGCGGCCAGGCGCAGGGTGCAGAACAGATCACGCATCGGGATCGGGGGCAGGATCGGGGAGACGTCTTGCAGGGCTTTGGCCTGCCTGGGGGCCGCCCGTGCCTTTGCGCCCTTGCCCGTTGCAAGGGAGCTGTGGCCCTGCCGGTCGCTTTGCGCCTGCGTCTGTGTCACCCGTTGTGCAGGCAATCGCGTGTTGCTTCGTTGCGGGGCAGAACTCTCGGCTTGCCCGCGGGTATCATCGGCGATGGAAACGCCAGTCCTGAGCCGGGTCAGGAAGCTCTCGGCCAGGGGCAACCAGATTGGATCGGGTGGATTTGTCGCGGGCATGGAGCGTTGGTCCTTTGCGAAAGAGCTGGCGCATCCCGGTGGGATGGCACCGAAACGGGCAGGTCCAGGGCACTGGGGCCAGGGTCATGGAGGGATGGGTGCCGGGGCTTGTGCGGGGCCTGCCCCCTCAGCCGGCTGAACCCTGCCGCCCGACCTCATCGAGCAGGCGCATGATCTCGGGCGTGAGGGAGGCCTCATAAACCTCGGATCGCACCCGGATCTGCCGCTGGTAATGTGCAGGGTCCACAACATCTGTCGGATGGCGGCGGCGCAGATGCGCATGCAACCGTTTCTCGATCCGCACCGCGACATGACCGCTGGCAACCGGCAGCCTGCGCAGGATGCTGCAAGGCATGTCGCGATCCTGCTGCAGCTGCCAGTTCAGGCGCGAGTCCGGGTCCCGGGCAAAGCCGAGTTTTACAACTTGCCTGCCGCTGGAGAGGGTGAAGGCCATTACATATATCCAGCTGGGGGCCGCCGCCCATCCGGGACCACATTCAGCACAGTCGAAGCGTCCAGTCTGCATGTTCTGCCGCGTGATGCTTTGGCGCGCGCCACAACAATGGCCATAAAGCCGGTAACCGGCACGTCCCTGCGGATCGGTTCCGATCAGGACCCAGCCCCGCAGAGCCGCCTTCTCCGCATCGGATTGCGCAAGGCAGATGGTGCAGCGCACCCCTGTTCGCCCCTGCCCGACACGCAGGATCAGTTCATGCTGTCGGCGCAGCTCATGTCCGCAGGGGGCACGATAGAAGCTGTAATGCGGATTGTCCGGGTCGCCGCGCAGCCAGACCAGACCTGCTTCCAGCGCTTCGGTGACGCGGCGGTCGGCCATGCAGCCCGGACAGGTCGGCTGTGCTGTGCGCAAGGTGTAAATCTTCGAGACATGGGCCTGTGCGCAGGTTTTGCATCGAAGTTCGAGGTGAAAGCGGTCCTTGATGCGGGCGGTGATCGAGAACCCTTTCGCCTCGGCCAGCTGATGCCAGTCCTGCGGGATCTCGGTCGGCAAGGCAGACGGGGTGGCATCAGGCTCGGTGGTAACGACAGCTGCACTTACCCATGAAGCAGACGCCTCTCCGGGGGCAGGGGCATTCAGGGAAGGATCTGGCGGTCTTTTGGGCATAGAAAGAACTCTTTCAATTGGGGACATCCATTGCCGATGCTGAAGTGAGTGCCGGTTGTGGCCGATGCCGTGGGCACAGCTGCTCCCCTGCGCGCGCTGGAACGGGCTGCTTTGGCTGCTGTGCGGATGATGTGGAGAACGGTCCGGACGCGCTTAGCCCGAAGGCTCGCCCTGCGCGTCTTCCTCAGGGTCGTTCGCGCTTCCGTGCAGAGTGGCAAGCGCACGCAGCTGCACGAGGCCCTGCGCCAGCAGACCGTCGATATCGGGATCAGGGGGTAAGGGCATGGCCGCCCCACCGATCCCCGGCAGCTCCAGAAGCTCACAGGCCTCACTGAACTCTGCGGCGCTCTCTGCGCCAAGGAGACAATCGGCGAGCAACGTCAGCCGCAGCATGGACTCATGAGCGAGGCTCCGCGCCGGGCTGCGACGGATCAGGGTGATCAGATGGGTGACTTCGGTCTGGGCCCGCTCGGCCTCGTCCAGCCTCGGGCGCATGGCGGAGGCCCAGATACTTTCGCCCCCCTGGAGCGCCTGTTCACTGGCGATGTAATGGGACAGGGCGTCAAGGAACCTCCTGAAGAGGATCGGAATCTGGCCTGGTGGTCTGCCATCAGGCATTGCTTCAATCGCCGCAAGCGGCGTGATAGAGGTGGCGTCAGCCATCGTCGATCTCCCTTGACGAGATCGGTTGTGGTCAGGGCATTGGTGAGGGTTGCCGCCCTTGCCAATGCCCGCCATTCATGACATTATGACTCCATAAAGTCAATCAGGATTTGTCATGACTGAACCCCGTAAATTTGGCAGGCCGTCCACGGACACCGAGGCGATCACCCTGCGTCTGCCCCGAGAAGCGATTCAGGTGATTGATGATCTGCGGCGCCAGGAGCCTGATCTGCCGACCCGGCCAGAGATGATCCGGCGGCTGCTGGATCCTATTCTCGGGCGCAACGGGTCCAATTGACAGCCTGATCCTTTGAGGGAGCAGCGGGCGTTGCGGTCGCCATCCGCAGGCTCTCTGCTTTTGAAAAAGCCCCTGATTTTTGAAACCCATAACAAACAAGAAAACCAATTCCTCTTCAGGATCTTCCCGAAATCTTCCGGTTAATCCTTTATCATTTATAAGCAGATCCTCTCTGGAAAACCCTGTCCGTCAAATTAAAAAATCGGCAGATCTTTTTAGAAAATTTGATGCGAGCCCGAAAAGGAAGTCCCGGTCAGTGGAGCCGGCACCCCCTTCGGAAGGCGGGTGGCAGGGAACCTTACTGCGGCTGGCATGTTGTTGTTTTATCGGCGGGCATTCGGGCGCGGTGCGGCTGGCACTGCGACAGCCGTGTCCGGTGCCACCCCTGCCCCACCCGACACGAATGCATGCCATAGCGCCCGGATGGCCAGATCATGCCGCCGTGCCCGGGGCAGCAGCTGGAGCATCTGCTCTGCCCAACGCTGGTCCTGGGGGTCGCTGCCGCAGCACAACACGACCCCGCGCTGCCCGATCAGCTGCAAGAGGTGCAGCCCCATCCCGGGCTGTGGCTGTGGCCCTGTCACGATGATCAGCGCCGAGGCCCCCTGCGGCATCAATCGTGTCGAAAGAGCGGAGAAAAGATCAGGGACCAGCAGGCAGAGCGACGCATCGCGGGGGCCGATCAAACCGATCCCGCGATAAGCCCCATCCTTAACGGAACCGGGTGGGATCTGCTCCTCCTGCGGAGTGGCTGCGGTGGTAGACAGCCTGTCAAATCCGATGATGCTACCATTGCGGCTGCGACGCGCCATCAGGGCCTCCGAACGTCCGTCGAACCTCAGATCTTCCCGGCAGTCCTGCAGGGCCAGGCGCATGGGTTCAGGAAGCGCCATCCCGGCGCCCTGCGCGATCGGTTGGCACCATATCTGCCGCACCGCCGTCAGATCGCGGGGCGGGTTGGAGCCCCCTTCACGCGCCCGACGCAGGAGGTGGCGGTAACGCCCGGTCTGCAGCCATTGTGCTTTGCGCCATTCTGCAATGTCGCGACGAATCTTGCCAAGCGGGCCGAGGATCGCCTGCAGCTCGGCCCGCCGAGGCGCCGCCCCCCTGTAGCGGGCGATGGCCGGCTGTGGCCTGGGCTCCTGCTCGGGGGCAAAGGCGAAGGGGCCAAACCTTGCTGTCAGCCTCGCCAGCCCCCAGGCCGCACCAAGGGCGCTGGCCGCCATCATCGACCCGTCGCTCTGATCGAGGATCCGGCCTCCGGACCGATGCCGCAGGTAGACCAGTTTTGCCCGCGCCAGCAGGCAATGCAGGGCCTGCCAATCACTTGCCCGCTCAAGCCCGGCACAAAGCCGGCGTCTGATCTCCGCAGGGATCCGGTCGCGCAATGATGAGAGACCGGTGCGCTGCTCACACCCCCTGGTCCCCGGCCATCCGGCCTCAGACCCATCTCACGATCCTGGACCTTGCCTCGCCAATGCGCCGCAGGCTTCGGCAGCAGTTTAACATGGCCATCCTGCACCACGGCGTCGAACCTGCCGCGATCCTCGCTCCATCCCATCTGCCGCTCGATCTCGCGACAGGCGCGCTCCATCCGTGCATAATCCTGTGAAAGTGACAGGGTCTTACCGCTGATCGGATGCACCCGGTTCAGCAGGATATGCACATGCGTGTTAATCCGGTCGCGGTGCACGCCGATCACCTGCTGGTGGCCCGCCGCGCCACATTCACGGTTCATCATCCGGGCCGCCTGGATCGCCTGTGCATCTGACACATTGTCGGTCTCTGGCCAAGACAGGATGATGTGCTTCACGGGCTGCCGGACCCTTTCGTTAAGCCCTGCGGCCGTCTGCATCTGCGCCGCCGCATCCCGCCAATCGCCCGCAAGGTTCAGGGTCCCGGTGCTGCTCGCCTTGCTGCAGACATAACGGATGCGGGCCGCAAGGTCCCGCCTGGGGATTGTTGCCCCCGATCCCGTGCTGACAATCGTATCGCGGATGGATTTGGCGATCATAGCCCGCCCTCATCGCCTATGGTGCTTATTGCCAGCAGACCCTTCTGCAACTCGTGCATCCCGGCGGCGATATCCTGCAGTGCCTGTGCAAGGTCGCCGGGGAGGCCGGGAGTCTGACTCCAGTTCTGCAGGCGGGCGGCCGCCTGGCCGAGGCACCCCGACGCCATACGGGTCGACCGCGGCACACTTCCGCATTCAGCCTGCATCAACTCTCGCGCCCAGCCTGACGCGCCGTGATATCCCTGTCGCCTGGCAGCCGTGCCGAAGGCTGCTTTCTCCTGCGGTGTCACCCGGATGCTGAGGGTCGCACCGCGAATGCGGCGCGACGAGCGGGGCTGACAATCACCCGCCCTGGCCATTGCCGCTCTCCCCCTGGCGGTCGGATGATACGGACGGCGGTGCGGGATTGCTCATTGGCCTTGCTATCGCCGGGTGCGAGATACCTTGTGGCATGGTGTGGTGCTGGCCTGTCGCGCATGCTGTGGGTGGTCCAGCGGTCGGACCTGCAATCTGGGACGCAACCGATCTGGCCGGCGGAGCAGGCGGCGCAACCGCCGGACGGGGCGTCCGTGCTGCCCGCCCGCCCGACCTTTTACCCTTGGCGACAATGTCACGCAGATAATGGGCCAGAGTGCTCTCGCTGATCGCGATGCCGTTCTCGGTGAGGAGGTTCGCAATGTCCTTCCGGGTATACCCCCGCTCAATTGCTGTCATGATCACCGAGACGTTCTCCGAGACCGCCTGGTGGAGTGTCGGCGCTTCAACTGCCTTCTCGGGCAGAGACTGCAGCTTTGCCATGGCCTTTGCCACGCCGTCCCGCGTCAGGGCTGCAGGCCGTGCCATCGGGGCAACCGGTTTGTCTTCGTCTGTTGTTTTATACTGCATTCGTCAAATCCTCTTCTTTGTGGCGTTGCCTTTAAAACATCAGATGGAAATTCAAAAAAAGAAGAGGGAAAATTGAGCTTTTCACATTTGCGATTACATAAAATCTAATTGATGCGGATTTACTTATTAATGATGATAACTGGGTCATCGAATACAGACGGATAATATGATGCACAATCTGTGCCTCCGTATCCCCACCTTCAAAAGAACCGCTGGCAGAGATTTGGCAATCCGGATTGCAATTTGATTTTGCAGGGTATGCGGACGGTAACACCGTCCCCTCGCGGCACGGACCGGGCAACGTGAGCTGCTGCCGGGTTCGTGGACGCGAAGATAAGATCGTGACCAAGGAACTGGAGTGCAGATATTGCGCGCGGAGCAGGAAAGTTGCGCCTTGGCTGTCCTGCCCCCTGCGGGGGTGCGTCAGCGTTCGTCTCCGGCCTGTCGATCGCCATCGAGGCCGCACTGGAGCGGGCCCGAACACGAAAGAATGGAGGCAGACACCCATGGGCCGTCCATCAATAACCGGGCTGCGTAAGAGCAGATAACAAGATGTGCAATGCCCGACTAAATCTGCAATGTGTCCCTGTCGTGGAGCAGATTTAAGGAAGCTGAGCATGGGCCATGGTGACGTCATCTCGGTCAGTCTGGCGCCCAGGCACGGTTTTGCCAAGTCTCCGGTGCCTGAACTGCGGGTGGTTGCCAGCCTTGGAATAGAGGGCGATGCCCATTTCGGCGCGAAAACGCAGCATCGCTATGATAAGCGGTTCAGACGGGACGCCCCGAACCTCCGCCAGGTTCATCTTATTGCAGTCTCTGTTTACGAAGATCTTCACGCATTGGGCTTTGATGTGCAGGCTGGGGATCTGGGCGAGAACATAACGACGTCCGGCCCTGATCTCACATCCCTGCCAGAAGGCACGGTCCTGCGGATTGGCGACGAAGCGCAACTTGAATTGACCGGTCTCAGGGCGCCATGCGTGTTGCTGGATCGTTTCCGGCCGGGTTTGCGCGCGGCTGTCACCGGCACAGGCTTGGATGGCAAATCCTTTTTGCGCGGCGGCGTGATGTCGCTTGTGTTGCTCTCGGGGACAATTCGACCGGGGGACAGGATAAGCGTCATCCCTCCGCCGACCCCATATCGCCCCCTGAAAAACGTGTGAGGCCCGCTGATCCGCCAGAAAGCCCGCCAGACCAGTCCTTACCCAGCCAGATCAATGTCGGGGTTTTCCTGTAGTCGCGCGTTTTTGAAACACGGTCAGGCGGAATTAAATAGTCGATCGGTCTATTAAATCTTGTCAGCCCGCCCCCTGCGCGCCATAAGGGCAGCAGCAGCAGCAGCAGCAGCAGCAGCAGCAGCAGCAGCAGCAGGAGGCGGGTGATGACAGAACTCATGGTCCGGCGTGGCCGGGCACGGCCGCCGCGCAGCCATAGTGATGGACACGTGACCCGCAGCGTCATCGTGCGCCGAGGCACCGAGATGATGGCGGAAACCGGTTTCTTCTCGACCAGCATTGATCAGTTGCTGACCACCGCAGGCATCCCCAAAGGCTCATTTTACCACTACTTCTCCAGCAAGGAGGATTTCGGCCTCGCAGTGGCTTTGTTGCGCAAATCCGGTTATGTCCGGAGTTCCCCTTTCCCCTGACAGACCTATCCCGCGCGCAGCGTGAGGGGCGTTCCAAGGGCGGTGAAGCGGTTCAGGATGGCCGCCCTGATCTGAAGCTCGGCCACCTGTCTGTCGAAGTCGCGCGACATGACGCGCTCTCCCAAGAGTTTGAAGCAGCGCATCTTTGCCTCGACCAGGCTTCGTCGGTGATAGCCGGCCCAGCGTTTCCAGATCGCTCGGCCAAGACGGCGGCAACTGCGCAGGGCGTTGTTGCGCGCGACCGCCCCTGCCGTGTGTTCCTTCCACGGCTTGCCGTTCCTGCGGGGCGGGATGACTGCCGCTGCCCCGCGCGCCGCAATGGCGGCGTGACAGGCCCGCGTGTCATAGGCCCCATCGGCGGTGACCATGCCCAAGGGCTGATCGCCAGGGATCTGGTTCAGCAGGTCGGGCATAACGGGCGCATCGCCGATCCGGCTGCCTGTGATCTCGATAGCCCGGATTTCCAGCGTCTCAGCATCAATCCCGAGGTGAACCTTGCGCCAGTCCCGCGGCTTCGACGGGCCGTGTTTCTTGGCCAGCCACTCGCCATCGCCCTCGGCTTTCACGCCAGTGCTGTCGATCAGCAGGTGCAGAGCGCCTGAGCTGGGGCGGCAGGGGATGTGGACGATCAAGGTCTTTTGGCGACGGCATAGGGTGCTGAAGTCCGGCACCGGCCAATCAAGCCCGGCAAGCTCAAGCAGACTGGCGATCATGCCAGTCGTCTGCCGTAGCGGTAGTCCGAACAGGGTCTTCAGCGTCAGGCAGGTCTGGATCGCGGCATAAGTGAAGACGGGCTGACGACCACGCTTGCCGGTTGGCGCGGCAAGCCACTGCGTCCTGGGGTCAAACCAGATCGACAGCGACCCACGCCGCGCAAGCGCAGCATTGTAGTCATGCCAGTTCGTGGTGCGGTAAGTCGGCGGCTTCGGTCTGCTCATACCGCCTGACTAACAGAGTGGATTCGTGAGGTGAATCCTACGCTGCATTTGCCCAACAAAGCCGGATGAGAACCACACTGCGGTCCTCAGCGACTTGGGCTTTCAGGAGATGATAAACGGCTGACGTCAGCGCGGCGTCCCCTCCTTCAGAAATCGCCTGCATGTAAAGCGCAGATCCGACCTGAAACGAGCCTTGCCGGCGTGACAGTTACCGTTCGGATCCCTGATTGCCGCAGGTGCAACGCGGGTTTTCCGGAGATTGCGTTAATCATGACACGCCTGATGTTTCGGGGCGTTACGCTGCATTTCTTGCGGTTTCATCTGATGAATTGCTGCATGCCTTCGTGATGGGTATCGCCTTTAAAGTGTAACCAG
Organism: Gemmobacter sp. 24YEA27; assembly: GCF_030052995.1. Taxonomy (NCBI): domain Bacteria; kingdom Pseudomonadati; phylum Pseudomonadota; class Alphaproteobacteria; order Rhodobacterales; family Paracoccaceae; genus Gemmobacter; species Gemmobacter sp. 24YEA27. The sequence goes on from NZ_JASJPW010000009.1 coordinate 21,284, forward strand.
GTCGTCGCGATTCAACCTGATATCAGGTGCCTTTTGGGATCTGTCAGGTGCAGCGGTCCGGCCCAATCCGAAGGGAAGACCGATGCGGCTGAGCAGTGCCGGCATAACTCCATCTCCAGATTTTCGCGCCTTCCGACCTCTGGTCTGGCTTGTCGGTCTGATCGCGGCTCTGTGCATCGCGCTGGTCTCGCCGGCCCTCGCGCAGGAGCGCCAGCAGATCGCCGCCGTCGATCTGTCGAACATCTCTGTCATGGGCAATGCGCCCAGCAGCCGCACATTTACGGTTCCGGCCGGGAGCCGTGTGACCGAAATCGAGACGGCAATCGGTGTTTCGCATCGCGGCAGCAGCTATGGCTCCGAAACCGTGCTGACGCTGATCGCGCCGGGCGGGCAGCGCTTTGAATTTACCGGGCCCGAGATGAATTTCGCATCGCAGCCCGGCTACTATCGCGCCACCAGCAGGTTGCAGGTCAACCCGCCGGTGCTGAATGCCGGCGGCACCTGGACTGTCGAGCTGAGTGATACATACGACGATCGCGCCAACCCGGATTACATCACCGACAGCAATTCCGGTATCGTCCTCTACGACCTGCCCAATCCCGAGCTGAGCCTTTCAGGCTCGTCAGCCGTTCTGGTGATGGGAACCGCCATTGACCCGATCCAGGCCAGCGCTACCGGTGGCGTCGCGCCTTACACCTATTCCATCAGCCCGGCTCTGCCGGCAGGTCTGACGCTGAACGCAAGCACCGGCGCGCTGACCGGCACGCCGGAAGCAGGCAGCCCGGAGACCACCTATACCATCACTGCCGTCGACAGCCGCAACCTGGGCGATGAGGCGACGCTGACCCTGACAGTGGAGGACCGGTCGCTGGTCCTGACCCTGTCGGATAGCAGCATCTCGGCGATCAGGGGCACCGCACTCACTCCCGTCACCGCCAGCGCGAGCGGCGGAGATGAGAATTTCAGCTTCTCCATCTCGCCCGCCTTGCCCTCCGGTCTGTCGATTGACGCAGGGACCGGAACGATCAGCGGCACGCCGACGGTTGCCAGCCCGGTCACCGGCTACACGGTCACCCTGACCGACGGCAACGGCTATACCGAGACCGCCGCTATCAGCATCGGGGTCGAACACCCGCCGCTGGGCCTCAGCCTGTCGCAAAGCTATCTGCGCCTGACCCGTGGTGTGGCGATTGACCCTGCGGTCACCGCGACGATCACCGGCGGCTCGGGCACGGTCAGTTTCTCGGTCAGCCCGATGCTGCCCGCGGGGATTGAACTTGACCCCGTCACCGGCACGATCAGCGGCACGCCGGGCGCCATACTGGCCGCCACCGCCTATACCGTCACCGCCACCGACCAGACCGGCCCCGCTCTCAGCGCGATCCTGACCATCAGCGTCGAGAATGATGATGAGCGCGTCGCTGAGGCGTTCGAGCAGGCCACTACCCGCTTCATGGCGGCGCGGATCGACCGCATGCTCGCTTCCGAGCCGCGCGGATACCGGCTGGAGAACCGGGGCGACACCTCCGGCAATGGCATCACCTCACGCTCCACCCAGAACGGCACCGATCTCAGCTTTGCCGCCGGCCGGCTCAGCGCGGACGGGCTGTGGTTCCTCTGGATTGAGGGCGAATATGCCGAATACCGCTACAGCCACAGCGGCGAAGCGACGCGCAAGGGCGATTTCGGACTGGTCTCGGCAGGGTTCGACTATCTGCTGAACCCTGATCTGACGCTCGGGATGATGGTCCAGGTCGACCGCATGTCCGAGACGGCAAAGGATGCCAGCGACATTTCCGGCAATGGCTGGATGGTCGGGCCTTATATCGCCGGCCGCTTCAGCACCGATCTCTATTATACCGCCCGCATCGCCTATGGCCGCTCTGACAACGACGCGGCGCTCGACGTGTTCGGCGGCGGTGCGGAGTGGTTCCGGGGCGGCTTCGACACCGAGCGCAGCCTTGCCCGTGCCAGCGTCTATGGCATCCGCGATCTGTCGTCCGGCGTCACGGTTTCGCCGAAGCTCGACCTCGCCTGGATGCGCGAAAGCCAGCAGGATTACACAGTGAGCGATGGCGTCAGCAGCGTCGCCGTTGACGGGCTGGCCGTTGAAGTCTGGCGCCTGACGCTGTCCTCTCGCTTCGAGGGGCCGGCGGGACAGAACCTGCGCGCCTTTGTTGAGCCGTCGCTCGCCTGGGACTTCGCGGGCAGCGGCACTGAGGAAAGCGACGATCTGATCGGCGCGCTGGAGCTGGGCCTGCGCTCGGACGCGGCCAGCGCCTGGCAGAGCCTTGTCGCGCTGCGCTATGAGGGGATCGGGGCTGACGACCGGGAGGCGGTCGCGGTGCGGCTCAACCTCAATCGCAGCTTCTGATCTGCCGTGCTTTGACCGGGTTTCCGGCTGTGGCCCCATCGCCGCAGACCGGTACCCGGCCAGACTCTCAGCGAGGTCCGGGCTCAGGGACCCAGCCGCGTCAACGGCGGTTCCAGTGGCACCTCCGGAGCGAACCCGGAAACGTTTCTGCAACAAATGGGTCGCCAGTGACACGCATTATGTTCCGGGGCGTTACGTTCTGTTTCGGACGGTTGCCTCTGCCCGCTTGATCGCGTGGCCCGCTCCCTGCGAAAGATACCTGCTGCCTTCGCGCAGTCGTTAACGCGGCTTCTGCCAGCGGGTTCCAGTGCCAAATTCCCCCAAATTTCCGGTTCGGAGACGCTGATGACCCGTGAGCTGATTTCCTCGTTTCATGAGCTTTCCGCAACGGCCGGGCCGGTTGGGCCAGAGCTGGTAACGTCCGGGCTGGTAACCCCGGATTTTGTGCCGCTGGAGCCGCGTGTTCTGATGGATGCGACGCTGGGCTGGGATATTTCGGGCGCCGATGACCTGGCGGAGTTGCTATCGGGCGTGCACCACCTGCTGGAAAACCAGCTGTCCGGCATTGATGATATTCTGTCGCAATTCGACACCCTCGCCAGTGCCGCGCTTGGCGTGCTGGATGTGCTGGGCGGTGCCGGCAGCCAGGCCGGCGTCGGCGGTGCCGATCAGATCCAGGACATTGCCGACCGGCTGCGTGCGACGATGGCCGAGTTGCGCGACAGCTCTGCCCTTGCGCTGCGGCTGCTTGGCGCGGATACGGCAGGTGGCGATACGGCTGCCGATCTGGTCGGGCTGCTGAATGCTGAGCTGGGGGCATCGGTTGTCACCGGGGACGACATCCGCGCGACTTTCGATCTTGCAGCCTTCACCGGCAATACGGTCGGCGCCAATATCGACACGCTGGTCGAGAGCCTGCTGTCGCGCAATCCTGGCGCCGGTTTCACCGCCGAGGGGCTGCATGCCACCATCACCTCGGTCACCGATGACTATTACGCCGCCGCGCTGAACGGGCTTTTCAGCATTGAGCTGTACGATATCACCATCGGCGGCCAGACCCTTGTCAGCTTTACGCAAAACGTGCTGGACCCGACCCGCGTCGATGTGGCGATCAACCTGCCGCAGTTCGATTTCAACTTTGACGCACTTGCCGAATGGGCGTTCGGTTCTGCCGCGCTGCCCTTCGATCTGGCGATTGAAAGCGATGCGACGCAGTTCCGCTTCCAGCTGGGCGGCGAGATTGCGGCGGTCGAGGGCGGCACCCAGATCCGCCTGCATGTCGACAATCTCGACTTTGACCCGCTGGCACAGTTCGGCGGGCTGCTGGATGTTTCGGGCTGGAATGAGACGGTCAGCCTTGGCCTCCTGTCGCTGGGGATCGACGCGATTGCACTGGCTGAGTTCCGCGTCTCGGTAAGCTATGATGTGGATGCCGATCTCGGCTGGGGCCTGACCATCGGCGCGGCGGGGATCACGGTTGAGCGGCTTGATACCGATACCGGGCTCGGCATCACCACCGAAATCCGCGAGATCGGGGCTGCGGATTACACCGAAGTAACCGAGGGGGAGATCTACACCCTCGCCGCCCTGCAGCTGAAGGGCGGGCTTGATCTCTTCGGGCTGGTTGACGGGCCGGATGGCGCGGGGATGCCTTTCGCAATCAACATGACCTTGTCCTCGGCGCTTCTTGGAGCGGGCATGGGAGATGCGGGGATTGCCGACCGGCTGTCGCGCTTCCTGTCGGATGCCCGGATCGGCTTTGATGTCGATCTGTCGGGATCTGTGGCAGATGAGGGCCTGCGCGAGACGCTGGAAGGCGCGATCGAGGGACTGGCCGCGATGGGGATGGCGCAGATTTCCTCCTTCCTCTCCGATATCGGCGATGTAATTGCCGGCCTTTTGCAGAACTCGCTCCTGAATGTCGAAATCCCCTTTACCAGTATCGAGCTGTCGTCGGTGCTGGCTGAGATCGCCGATGCCTTCACCTCGATCAGCGATCTGTTCCATATTGATCCGGCGGGGCTGGGCTTTGATCCGAAGGCCAGCTCGGTCGCGGTGATTGCGACGGCGGTGACCGAACTGACCGCTGGTTTCGACCCCACAGTGCTGAGCGGTCTCGATCAGATCACCTTTGTTGTCGTGACCGAGACCGGGCGCGAGACGGTGACGGTCAGCCTGACCGGCAATGCCGTCCTGGCCGATCCCACGGCGACGGCTGCGGCGAAGACCGCAGCTCTGGCCTCGCTGATGAACACCGCGCTGGCCGCCTATGGCTTTGCCGTCACCGCCAGCGGCCAGGACCTGCGCATTACCACCGCGAATGGTCAGCCCGCCGCCAATGCGCTGGCGCTCCTGGGCGCGCGGCGCACCAATGGTCAGGCGACGGAGTTCGATTTCACCGATCTCGGTTTTGCCGAAGATCAGCTGGCCGGTGCAGCCGGGGTCTATGCCGATGGCGAGGAGGAAATCCTCGGTCTGCGCCTGGTGGATGCCCAGGGGCTGACCTTCACCCCTGGCGCAGATTTTGCCGAAACCATGATCGGTGTGGAGAAGCTGATCTTCACCGCCGTGGTCGATGGCAAAACGATCCCGGTCCAGGTGCTGAAACCGGCGAATGGCTGGTATGATGCGGATGGCGCGCCGAACCTGACCGGCATGCTGGCGGCGTTTGAGGCCGCGCTGGCGCTGAACGCGCTGCCGCTGGAGGTCACGCTGGTGGATGGCGGCTTCAGCTTCGCCGCTGTGGGGCCTTCGGGCACCTCGATCACCTTCGGCGCTGATCCCGAACAGATGACGCGGGCCTTTGACCTCGCCTCGCTGATGGAATGGGTCAATCTGCAACTGGCGCAGACCGAGACACTGGCCGGTGCCGAGCTGCGGCTGACCGCCGACGGCGCTCTGATGTTCACCTTCCCCGAGGTGACGGTGAATGCCGAAATCGAGGGCAATTTCTCGCTGGCAAATCTCGGCCTCGACGGACTGTCGAACCTGTCGCTTGCCGCACGCGTGCAGGCGGCGCTGTCGGCCAGTTTCGACGCGGCGGTGGGGATTGACCTGATCGGCTTCGCCTCGGCCATGGTGGTGGCGGCGGGTGAGGGTGCGAATGCCATCGAGGCGCGCCATGCGCTGGACAAGGCGGAGGGGGCGAGAGCTCCATCGGCTCGGCGCTCCTCGACAATATCTTCTTTGCCGATCTGGCCTTGCAGGCGCAGATCACCGGCAGCGCCAGCAATATCACCGGCAGTGCCGATCTCGGCCTGATGTCGCTGACCTTCGGGTCGCAAAACTCCGCGCTGAACTTCCTGGAAATCGACACCCAGTTCGATTTCAGCATCCTGGGGCAGGGCGATGGCGGCTTCTCCAGCCGGGTGACGCTGCAGAACATCCTCGACGCCTTCCTTTATGAGGATGCCGACGGCAATCTGAACGTCACGCGCGGGCTGAACACGCTGATTGGCCGCGCCGATCTGCAGGGCGGTATCGTCACCGATGGCAAGGGCGCCGCGCTGGACGCGGATGGCGCGGCCAGCACTGACCGCGCCGATCTGCGCCATGTCGATGCCGATGGCTACACGCTGTCGGAAGGCGAGATCCTGTCGCAATTCTACCTGCAGCTTGGCGATGTGAAGCTGAATGTGATCGGCATCGAGGGGCTGAATGAGGGCCTGATCGACGGCATCGCGCTGACCATCGACGATCTCGCCAGCCCGATTAACAGCCTGAACTACCGCCTGCTCGGCGACGGGACCGAGGCGATCAACTCGCTGGCGACGCTGGGCGATGGCGACATTCTCGACAGTTTCAGCACCATCCTGAACCTCGTCAGTCTTGCGGGCGAGACGCTGAAGGAAAAGCTGCCCTTCCTGAACCAGAATATCCCGCTGCTGAATCTCTCGGTGCTCGATGCGGTGGATTTCGCAAAAGATCTCGCCGCCGAGATGCAGGAGCTGCGCGACAACCCGCAATCGGGTCTGGCAAAACTGGAGACCATGCTGGAAGGCGTCTTCGGCCAGGACACCGTCAGCCTCGTCTGGGATGCGGATGCGAAAACGCTGCGCTTCGGACTCAGCTTCTCGTTCCTGCAGGATTATGCGCAGTCGCTGCCGTTCAACTTCGATTTGCAATCGCTGATCGGCGATCAGCTGGCCTCGATCGTCGGCGCTGATGCCGCGAAGATCCTGACCAATCTGGCCGATGTGAAGGGCGATGGCCGTCTGGTCTTCGACCCCGATCTGACGATGAATTTCGCCTTCGGGATCGACCTGTCGCAGGTGTTGCTGAATGACGCGCCCACTGCAAGCGGCGAGACGCTGCTGACCGATCTGGCGACGGTCGGCGCGCTGGTTGAATCCGCCGAAGGGGCGAATGATCTGCGCATCCGCTGGAAGGATGTGACCACGGGCGCGGCAAAAACCGTCAATATCGACATTGCCGGTGCCGCCATGCTGGAAGAGCTGGTCGCGAAGATCAACACGCAGCTGCAGGGCGCGATTGGCGCCAATGTCAGCTTCACCTTTGATGCTGAAACCGGGAAGATCACGCTGGCCGATGCCAATTCCGGCATCATCCTTGCCGATGATGTCGATGCGCTGTTCGGCGCAGAAACTGCGGTCGCAGCAGAGGCCGACGGCGCGATCGTTCTGGCACTGGCCGAAGGGTTTGAGGATTACGCCGCCGGCTACAGCTTCCACATCGCCTTTGGCGCCGATGCAGGCAAGCTTGGCGCGGGTGTCGATATCACCATCGCCGCCGAAGAAGGCCGCACAGCTGAAGGCTTCGTCACCGCGCTGAACGCTGCCCTTGCCGCCGCCGATGTGGCGCGCAGCGAGGTCTCCGGCCGCGCGGTTTCCGGCTGGGCCATCGCGGTCAGCCAGCTGGTCCGGGCCGAACTGGTCGATGGCGAAATCCGCCTGACCGGCACCAATTTCGCCGAGAGCATCGGCGCCGGTCCGATCACCTTCGGCGTGTCTGGCACCGATGGCGGCCATGCCGTCACCTTCGAGATTTTCGAGCTGGGCGGGTCCAACGCCGCCCGCCTGCTGGGCTTTGACAGCATCGGCAAGGTGATCTCGGGCGATGTCACTTCGAAAACCCTGCTGCAATCGCAGGAAATCGGCGCGCCGCGCGTCTATCTCGATACCGAAGCCTCGGGGCTGAAGCTGGAATTCACCGCTGGTGCCGAGGATGGGCTGAACCTGAAACTCGGCTTCGGCCCGATCTCCATCGGCGTCGTCAACGGGACCGCGCTGCTGACGGCGGGCGCGGGCAGCACCGACCCGGCGCATCTGTCGCTTGGCTTCAACGATATCGATGGCGACGAACACGTTGGGCAATACAACCTCGGCGACCTGGCCGCGCTGGTGATGGATGGCGGGCGCTCGCTGCTGGATCTGTTCAACATCGACGTGGCCATCGGGATCGTGGTCGATCTGGCATTCGAGGACAGCCTTGGTTTCCTCAACAGCAACGAACATGGGCTGACCTACCGCGCCGATCTGGTCACGACCAATGGCCTGGTCTCGCTGTCGGGCCAGGTGCTGGACGCCTTCTCCGGCGATCTGATCAATCTGTGGAATGGCGATGATCTGGAGGGCGAATTCGATCTGCGCCTGCCCTCCATCGATGACATCACCAGCTTCCTGTCGGATTTCAACATCCTGGCCTTCCTGAACGATCCGGCGGCGGTGCTGGATGGTCTGGACATGATCCTCGACCGCATGCAGCAACTGTTCGATGACTATCTGAAGGGAATTGATCTGCCGGTGGTCGGCAATGCCATTGGCTCGGCCGTCACCTTCTTCAGCGATTTCCGCTATGGCATTCTGGCCGAGGCACGCGAGATCGCCCATACGCCGATGGAAGATGGCAGCCTGCCGACCACCATCGACCTGCTGACCGGCTGGTTCAACGATCAGCTGAACGCGGTCTTCAACCCGAATGGCGAGAAGATTCAGTTCATCCAGGCCGCCCTTGATACCGAAGGCGGCATGACCGACAGCTACCTTTACGGCGCGATCAATTTCTCGGCGGTGATCTTCGACGAGTTCCTCGACATCGCCTTCGATCTTGGCCTGCCGGGCTTTGATCTGGCGGTGAAGGAAGGCTCGGGCATCCGCATCACGCTGGATTACAGCGTGAACCTTGGCTTTGGCCTGAACAAGACCGGCTTCTTCCTGCTGAACGACACCGATCAACAGGAGATCCGCATCGGCGTGACGGCGGATGCCGGCACCTTCCAGGGTTCGGCCAAGTTGATGGGCATTCTCGGCCTTGATGTCGATGCGATCACCAAGGTGGATGGCAGCTATATCGGTGAGGGCACGGGCGAGGGCACCGCGATTGTCACCGGCACGCTCGGCGTCGATCTTTACGGCGATCAGGCCTGACGATCATCGACCGTGACGCCACCGAAGGCGCGGGCGAGATTGCGATTGATCTGAGCGGCATTACCCCGCTGACCGGCACCGGGGCGGAACTCAGCTATGAAAAGCTGGTCTATCTGACCCGGCTTTCCACCACCAATCTGGTGAATTTCGTCTTCAACGCCTCGGTCGATATCCAGCTGGGCCTGACCGCGAACATCATCGACCCCACCAAATCCGGCAACCAGCCACTGCTGATCGGCGGCTATCAGGTGATCCCCTCGGTCAAGACCGAGCTGATCGTGCTGGGCGGCTATGATTCCACCACCGGCGCTGGCTTCACCTTCGAGACGGTGGCTTTCGAGAATGTGCGCATCGACGCCAGCGTGCTTTACGACGCGGTGATCCGCCCGATCCTCGACCCGCTGATGGCCTTTATCGAGCCGCTGGCCGCTGCTTTCAGCTGGATGCAGGAGGTGCCGTTCAGCTTCGTCGTCGATGCGCTGTCGCAGTATTTCCCGATCTTCGGCGTGGTGAACTCGGTTCTGAAGACTATCTCGGACATCGCGAATTTTGTGGAAGCGCTGCATGCCTCCGGTGGCGAATTCGTCTTCGGCACCTTCGATTTCACCGGCAGCTTCGTGGGTGACGACGCAACGGGCAAGATCGACAGTTCGTCGATGGTGATGGATGCCTCGTCTTCCTCGACCGCGGTTCTGGCGGGCAGCACCAGTGGCAATGCGCTTGGCGTTTTCGGCAGCCTTTCCAGCGGTTTCGCGCTGGAACTGCCGCTGCTGAGCGACCCCTATTCCGCGATCAACATCCTCCTGGGCAAATACGACCAGGTCGATCTGGTGAAGGTCCACTTCACGCTCTTCAACCTGAATCTGCCGAAGACCGATTTTGTGCAGCTGATCCTGGGTGAGATCGGCGCGCCGGGCTGGGTGAAATCGATCATCTCGGGCGCGCTGAAATTCGAGATCGGCGCGCATGCCTATGCCGGTCTTTCGGCGGGCTATGACCTCTCGGGCATCGTCAATTTCGTCAATACGCTCGATCCGGTCCGGCTGCTGGACGGCGTTTTCCTCGACACCAAACCCTTCATCGATGTGGGCTTCCAGGTCGCGGCTTCGCTGAACCTTGGCATTGCGGGGATCAAGGTTGGCGGCGGCGCCAGCGTCTGGCTGGGCTTCAACGACCCGAATGACGATGGCAAGCTGCGCTTCCCTGAGCTGCTGGCGATCATCGATGCCGGGATCGAGAACCCGTCGAAGTTTCTTGGCTATCTGTTTGAGGGTGGCTTCAACGTCAATTTCTACCTCTCGGTCTGGGCCGGGATCAAACTGGGCTTCATCAATCTGACCTTCGATATCGATGTGGTCGATTTCGATGTTACCATTCCATTCGGTGGCTTCCAGCTGCCGCCGCGCCTGACGCCCGCCGTGGCGGATGGCGGCACAGCTGTGCTGGCCGTCGGCTCGAACATCGGCAATTCGATGTCGACGATGGACAAGGATGGCAATGACGTCATCACCCTGACCGGGCCGCATTCGCCGATCCAGATCGGCCTCTCGAACGAGCAGGGCAGCCTCGGCGGTTCGATGAACCAGAATGTCGGCGGCATTATCATTCCGGCGGGTGAGGGCAACAACACCATCAACCTGTCGCAGCTGGCGACCGATATTCCGATCGTGATCTATGCCGATGGCGGCAATGACACGGTGATGCTGCCTGATGAGGGGCTGATCGTGGTCTTCCTCGGCGATGGTCAGAACAAGGTTACCGCCAATTCGGGCGCGACGGGCACCTATGTGATCTTCGGCGGCTCGGGTAATGATGTGATCGACATTCCCGGCGGCAATGTCGTCTTCTTCGGTGATGGCGATTACGGCATGCGCGATATCTTCCTTGCGCGCTTTGCCAGCACCGATCTGTCGGTGGCCGAGATGACCGCGATCCTTGGCATCACGGCGGATGGCCAGGTCGACACCTCGGCCCGGGCCGAGGTGAATTACGCGATCACCGATGTGGACGGGGTGGCGAAGAAGGTGACGCTTGCGGCCTTCCTCGATGATTACACCCGTTACACCCAGACCAGGGCCAGCACCGCTGCCGATACCGTCACCGCCGGGGCCGGCAATGCGCTGATCATGACCGGCGCAGGGGCCGACAAGATCAAGGCAGGCGCGGGCAGCAGCGGTGTGGTCAAGGTCTATTCCGGGGCGGGCGATGACGATGTCACCGTCGCCGGGGCCCAGGCTTATGTCGAGGGCGGGGCGGGCGCCGATATCATCCGCACCGATGCGGCGGCCTCCGAGATCTGGGGCTGGGGCAAGGCGGCGGGCGAGAGCGGGCTGCTGGACACCACCGGCAATCCGCAGGCGGCCAAGATCAACCAGCTCGCCAGCAGAGACGGCGCTGATATCATCATTGGCGGCGCCGGCAGCGATACGGTCTATGGCCAGCTTGGCAATGACGTGATCGAAGGCGGCGGCGGCAATGACGTGCTCTATGGCGGGCGCGGCACCGATCTGATCACCGGCGGGCGGTTCGAGATCACCTCGGCCAAAACCGGCGCGTCGATCTCGGTCGAAAGCTACAACAAGAACACCGGCTTTGGCCAAAGCGTCTACCTCTCGACCCAGGATCTGGCCGATGGCAATGACGCGATCTATGGCGGCGATGGCGATGACATCCTGCTGGGCGGGGGCGGCGACGACACGCTTTCGGGCGGGCGCGGCGCCGATGTGCTGATCGGCGATTTCGCGAAGATCCGGCTGTCGGCGAACCTCGTGGCCGAGGATATCGAGACGCAGTTCGACAGCTCGGCCAATGCCGGGGTGGACCATCTGAACGGCAATGAGGGCAATGACATCCTGATCGGCGGCGGGCGCGGTGACATCATCACCGACACGCTGGGCGATAATATCATCCTCGGCGATTTCGGCGTGGTGCGCGGCACCCGTCTGAATGAGGCGGTGTCCTCGGTCGAGACCCGCACCGATGCGATGGGCGGGGCCGATCTGATCACCACCGGCGCGGGCAATGACTATATCCTCGCCGGGATCGGCGATGACACGATCTATTCGGGCGATGGCAATGATGCGATCCTGGCCGATGACGGGGTGATGTATCTCTTGCGCGACAAGGATGGCACGGTTACGGCCACGCTGGTCGATACCGGCACCTCGACCGGCAATGATGTGATCGTCACCGGCAATGGCAACAGCCGGATGATCGCAGGTCTGGGCGATGACCGTATCACCGTGGGCGAAGGCCATAATGTGATCATCGGCGATCTGGGCCGCATCGACGCGAGCTCGGCCGAGGGGATCTGGACCGCAACCGACGGCGCCGACACGCTGTTCGGCGGCAATGGCCGCAACAGGGCGGTGCTGGGCGGCGGCGATGACCGCGCCACTCTGGGCAATGGCGGCAACCGGGTGATCGGCGATGCCGGCACCCTGTCCTGGATCGGGCTTTCCGATTTCGGGGGCGACGTGATGGAGACCACCTATGCCAATCGTGGTGGCAATGACGTCATCACCACTGGCTCGGGCGCGGATGTGATCATGGGCGGCTTCGGCAACGACACGCTTTACGGCGGGGCAGGCAATGATGTCATCCTTGGTGACAACGGGCGCTATGCGGCGCCGCTGAACGGCAAAGCTGGCCGCATCACCTCGCTGGTCGGTGAAGAAGAAGGCCGCGACCTGATCTATGGCGGCGCGGGTAATGACATCCTGATCGGCGGCCAGGGCGATGACAGCCTGTATGGCGGCACAGGCGAGGATGTGATCTTCGGCGACAGCGGTGAGGTCACCTTCACCAATGCGACCGATATCGTCACCCTTGAGATGACCGATGTCACCCGGGGCGGCAATGATTTCATCCATACCGATGCCTCCGACAAGGGCGATGACATCCTGCTGGGTCAGGCCGGGAATGACACGATCGAGGCGGGCGGCGGCGATGATGTGATCCTCGGCGATATCGCGACCTTCCTGTTCTCGCATCCCGATCTGCGCCTGCCGGGCCAGTCGGCGGCGGACCGGATGATCCGGTTGGAATCAACCCGGATCGATGTGGGCGGCGATGATCTGATCTATGGCGGCACCGGCAATGACATTGTCGTGGCTGGCTTCGGGGCCGATACGCTTTACGGCGGCGATGGCCAGGATCTGCTGATCGGCGATACTGCGATCATCACCCGCCGCTGGGAAGATGCGGCTGCGGGCGGGCTGATGGAATGGCTGACCATCGACACCAATTTCGCCTTCGAGACCGGCGGTTACGACCATATCTACGGCGAGGGCGGTCATGATGTGATGATCGGTGGCCTTGGCCCGGATATGTTCTACGGCAACACCGCCGAGGATGCGATCTTCTCGGATGGCTATGCTGGCCTGTTCCGCGCCTGGCTGCCCTCGGGCTTTGTCGACCGGGCCGAGAAGGATCAGCGCTACCTCTACACCTCGAACTTCGCGGGGCGGGGTGCGGTGGATGTGGTGTCGAACGCGCAGCAGAATGCGGCGATCGGCAACCCGCTGGAGGCGGTGCTGGAAAGCCCGCTCGGCAAGGTTGTGCCCTTCCCGGGTCTGTCGCGCTATGCGCTGGACCCCGATCTCTGGCGGCGCAGCATCGACATGCTGGACGATCCCGACGTGTTGCGCGCGCTGGCGCAGCTGATCGCGATGGGGGCGGGGTCCGACCTCTTGGCCGAAAGCATGCTGGCCACGCTGATCGAGGCGGGGCTGCTGTCGGGCGATACTGATCCGGTGATGCTGGAGATCCTGATCGGGCGTCTTGCCCAGGTGCTGCAAATGCGCGCCACCAATGCGGAGGCCGTGACGGGTGATCGCCCGCTGGCCGCTGAATAAGACAAAAAAGGAAAGAAAAATGACCGATACCCCGGCCACCAAAGGCAAACACACCACCTCGATGAACGGCATGACCATCCATTGGCATGACGACAAAATGGAAAGCGTCTACGCCAATATCGGCACCGCCACCGCCAATCGCGAAGAGTTCTATCTGCTGCTCGGCACGCATCAGAACTGGCGCGGCAATGCCGGCGACAACAAGGAAATCGACGTGAACCTGTCGACCCGCGTCGTGCTGAACCCCTATGCGGCCAAGCGCTTCGCCGCGATCCTGACCGGCTCGATCAAGGCCTATGAAGATCAGTTCGGCAAGATCGACATCTGACCATAACTTCCTGAAAGACCGCAGTTTTGCTTGATCAGGCCACATCTGTCTTCGTGACCGGTGCGGGACGCCATGTCCTGCGCATCTTCGGCGAGCCCCCTCGCCGGAGGAGCGCGCGCTTATGGTTGATCTGCTTCAGGAGCGCCCTGCGGCGCGCAAACACGGGCGCGGCATGGTGATCTCTGTGCCGCTGCCGGGCGCGCATTGGTGCATCTGGGTGCTGGAGAGCGTGCCGGCCCTGGCCGGGATCGGGCCGATGCTGGCGCGCGCCCAGGCGATCTCGGGCGGGCTGGCGGGGTATGGCGCGTCGCAGGCGCGCCCCGTCGCGCAAAAGGGCCCGGAACTGGCGGCGCTCGCGCTGGCACTGAAAGCGCCGGTCCGTCGCGCCGAGAGTGTGGTGCAGTTCCTTGGCGAGCGGCTGGTCGAGGCGGGCGAAGGCTCTGGCCTCGCGATCTTCACCCTGAAAGGCGAGCGGGTCGCGAAGATCTGGGCCTCGGACAGCGGCATTGCGGCGGCCTCGGATCTGATCCGAAACCTTTTGCCCCGCGCCATCGGCGTCGCGGACAACAACCCCCTGCACTTCGATCTGGGGACGGACGCGCAGGGGGCGCTTGAGGCCGGGCTGATCCTGGAACGGCTGGGCCGTAAAAGCCTGACCCTGCTGCCCCCGGCACAGCCGGGCGGCTATGGCGCGGTGCTGTTTGATACGGAAAGCGCCGATCAGGGCATGGCGCCCGCGATCCCGGCGCTGATGCAGCTGATCCACCCGCTGCGGCTGCAGGCAAAATCCGCGCGCTGGCGCTGGATGAAGCCGCTCGGCTGGGCGGCGGCGGCACTGCTCGCGCTGTTCCTTGCCTGGCCGGTGCCGGAGAGGATCACCCTGACCGGGGTCGCGACGCCCGAGCATTCGGTCATCGCTGCGCTGTCGAGCGATGCCGTGCTGGAGGAGATGCTGGTCCGCGTGGGCGATCAGGTGGGAGAGGGCCAGCCGATGGCCCGCTTCCGCTCCACCACCCTCTCGGAACAGGCGGCGCAGGAGCGGCTGAACATCTCGGTCGAGGAGCTGAACGCCCAGGCCGCGATGGCGAAGAATGATTACGGCGCGGTGCGGTTGCATGAAAGCCGCCGCCAGATCGCCGAGGCGCGGCTGGCCGAGGTGCAGCGGCGGATTGATCAGCTGGTGATCCTGGCGCCGGCGGCGGGGCGGGTGATCTCGGCTTTGCCGCCCCATGCGACCGGCGGCAGCTTCACCACCGGGCGTGAGGTGGCGCAGATCCAGACCGGGTCTGATTTCGTGATGGTGCTGACGCCCTCAACCGGCGATGCGCGCCGACTGACAACCGGCATGAAGGGCAGCGCGATGTTTCGCGGCCTCAGCGATGCGGAATACCGCGTGACGGTAATCTCGCCCCCGGCACTGGTCAGGAACAGCCAGACCGGCACCGATCATCTGGAACTGATCGCCCGCATTGACCCGGGCGATGACCGCCTGCTTGCCGGGTTGACTGGCTATGCCCGCCTTGAAGGAGAGACCACCCCCCGCATCCTGGGCCTGACCCATTACCTGACCGAATATGCAAGGACCACGCTATGGACCTACCTCGGCCTGCGCTTGTGAAGCAGGTGGAGCTGCATCTCTCGGCCGAGGGGCGGGGGTTCAGCTATCTGTTGGTGGACCGCGTCAGCGGTCAGATCCTGCGCCTGAGCCGGGCGGCAGCGGCAGGCTATCGCCGTTTTGCCAATGCTGCGCTCGGCGATGCGGCGGCGCGCGAAGGGCTCGGGCAGGAGGAGGCAAAGCACGGCTTCACCGCCTTGTCCTGGCTCAGACAGATGCGCGAGGGCGCGCGGTTCCAGCGCAAACCCTTCAACCCGATGCAGATGCAGCTGCCTTTATTCGAGGCCGCACCGCTGCAACCACGCCTTCTCCACCTGTCGCGGCTGGCCTTTGGCCTGCCGGGCATCCTGATGCTGGCCGTGCTGGCGCTGATCGTTCTGATGCTGGGCAGCCGGAACGACTGGAAGATCATGGTCGAGTTCCGCGAGGTGTTTTCGATCGAGGCGCTGCTGACCTTCGGCCTTGTCGCGCCCTTCCTGAAGCTGATCCATGAATTCGGCCATATCCTTGCTGCTACTGCCTGCGGCGTACGGCTGCGCAAGGCCGGGGTGAATGTGATCGGGCTTTACCCGATCCCCTATGTCGATTGTTCCGAGGCGGATCTGACCGCCAGCCGCCGCCAGCGCATTCTGATCTCGGGCGCGGGGATCCTGACCGATCTTTGCGTGGGCCTCTTGCTGTTCATCGCCTGGCACCTGGTCTGGAGCGATGAACTGCGCCAGGTGCTGGGCCGCGCCTTCGTCTTCTCGGTGTTCAGCTCGCTTCTGTTCAACGCCAATCCGCTGATGCGGATGGATGGCTATTTCATTCTGGCGGATCTGCTGAATCACCGGAACCTTGGCACCGATGCCACCACGGCGCTGCGGCGGCTCTGGTGGTCGGGTCTGGGGATGGCGGCGACGCCACAACGCTTTCCCATGCGGCATGAGCTGGCGCTGGCGGGGTATGGCCTCGCCTCGATGATTTATCGCTGGGTGATCCTGCTGACGCTCGTGTGGAACCTGCTGCCGCGCTATCTGGGGCTTGGCCTGCTGGTTGGTGCCTGGGGCGGCTGGCTGATGCTGGTGGCGCCGACGCTGAACCGGCTGAACACGCCGCCCCCAGCCAATGTCGCACCGCAGTCGGGCGGGCGCCGTCGTCGGATTATGGCGACCGGCGCGGGGCTTTTGCTGACCGGCGCGCTGTTCATCCCGGTGGCCCCGGTGGCGGTGATAGAGGTCGCGCCGGATGCATTGGGGCGCTATGCGGTCACCGTGAAACAGCCGGGTTTCGTGCGTGAAACCGTGGCCGAGGATGGCCATGTCGCGGCCGGCACGGTGCTGCTGACGCTTTCAAACCCCGCAAGCGAGGCGCGGGTTTCGCTCGCCGCACTTGGCGTGGCCGAGGCCGGGCTTGCCCGCCAGATCGGCACCGCCAGCGGGGCTGCTGGACTGCGGCGGGGCGAGGATCAGGTGATCGCCGCCGAGGCGCAGTATCACCTGGTCGAGGCCGAGCGCGCCGCACTGACCCTGACCGCGACCCTGGCCGGCCGCTTCGCCCTGACACGCAGGCTGCGGCCGGGCGAGTTCCTGCCCGCCGGCACCGTGATCGGACGGCTTTTGCCCGATACGGCAGAGGTCGTGATGGTCGGCGCGGTGCCCGAGCGGCTGGTCCAGCATTTTGAGCGGGGCCTGAGCCGCGCGACGCTGCGTCTGGATGGCCATTATCTGCCGCTGGACCCGGCCATGCTGCATCTGGCCGAAGAACCGCGCCAGGAGGGGCAGCCCGGCCAGCAGGATGGCCGCAACTTCACCCTGCGCCTGACCGCGCCGGTCATCGCCTCGGGCCTTGAGGGGGGCGCGGCGCAACTGCGGCTTTCGTTCGAGACGATCCCGGTCTGGCGCCACGGCGCGCTTTGGGTCGCGGACAAGATCACACAATTCAGGAATGCCGAAATTGCCGAGCGGCAACAACGGCTTGAGAACAATGGTGGGCAGTAGTCCCCCGAAAGGATCAGAGGGTAAGATCATGAACAAGGGAGCGATTTCGCTGCTGGCACTGGTGGCAGGTTTCGGGCTTGCGGCCTGCGATGGCATGTCGAACAAGGCCACGCCGGAGCGGCTGGACGGGCTGGTCACCAATGGCGTCGATGGTAAAAAGCGCGAAAAGGCCGAGGGTGCCTTTGACAAGGCTATGGCCCGCGCCAATTCCATCGCCGGGCTGAATGAGGCGCTTGGCGGCGACGCCACCATGAACGCGGGTGCTGTGCCGCTGAACACGCTGCTTGAGGCGGCGCTGGAGCATAACTCCGACCTTGGTCGTGCCGCCCAGGACATCAACCGCGCCGATGCGCAGCGGATGCGGGCGATCTTCGGCTATCTCCCGCAGCTGAGCCTGAACTACACCTCCACGACCGTCGATACGACGGTGGTGTCTTCGGATAACCAGGTGTTTGAGCTTGGCACCGCGAATTACCCGGTGACCACGATGTATGTCGAAATGCGCCAGCCGCTGATCGATATGAGCCGGATCTATGGCATCAAACTGGGCTCCACCGCCCGCACCGCCGCCGAGGTCAGCTATATCGCCACCGCGCAAAAGGTGCTGTTCGAGACCTTCGACGCCTATCTGGTCGCGAGCCAGAGCAAGGCCAAGATCACCGAGCTGAAGGCGCGCGCCGAAAGCCTGCGGCGGCAGTCCAGCGCCGAAAGCGTGCTGACCGATGCGGGTCTGGCGAATGACACCTCGCGCCGGGCGATCCTGACTGAACAGGCCCGCGCCGAAAGCGATCTCGCCATCGAGACCACCCGCTATGCCGAGGCGCTGAGCCGCCTGTCCTGGCTGACCGGCACTGCGATTTCGGATGTGCAGAAAGTCGATGTGCCGGGCTCGATCATGGGCAGCGAGCGCAATGTCACCGCCGAAGCCGCTAAAGAAGCTGCGCGCAAGAACAACCCGGAGCTTCTGAGCATCGCGATTGGTGTGGTGCAGGCGGATCTGGCGCGCAAACAGGCGATTGCCGCCGATTTCGGCCCGGTGGTCGATCTGTTCATGACGATGGAGACCGAGACGCGGGAAGGCAGCCGCTTTGGCGGTGGTTCGGAAACCGAGGAAACCACCACCGGCGTCCGCGTCACGTTGCCGATCTTCAACGCGCGCGGCGATGGGCTGCGCACGCTGGATGCCAATGTCGATCTGCGCGCCGCCATCGTCGATTTCCACGCCTCGCGCCGCCAGGTCGATACCGAGACGGTGATGGTGCTGGAGCGGATGAAGCAGCTTTCGGCCTCGATCGGGCGGTTGTCGCAGGCGGCCTCCAACGCCAATGCCAATGCGAAGACCGAGCGTGACCGCGTGGCGACCGGCGAGTCGAATGAGCTGATCCTGGCGGCGCGTGAGCGGCAGTCCAGCGAGATGAAGATGGAGCTGGAAGTGCAGCGCATCGAATATCTGCGCGCCTGGGTCAAGCTGCAGCACCTGACCGGAGCGATGAATAAGAATGTTCTGCGCTAAACCTCTGCTGCCGCTCGGCATCGTCTGCGCGCTGCTGCCGGGTCTTGCCCCGGCGCAGGCGCAGGACCTGGCACCCGGCCTTGCGCCGATGCCGGTCTCCTGCGCGGTTCGCGCTTTGCGCGAGGTCAGGGTGGCGGCGCCGGTCTCGGGCGTGATCGCCAGCGTGGCGGTGCGGCCGGGCCAGAAAGTGGCTGAGGGCGAGGTGCTTGCGCGCTTCGATTCCCAGCTGGCCGAGGCGGAACTTGCACTGGCCGAGGCGCGGGCCAGTGACACCGCGGCGCGCGACAGTGCGACGGCGCGGATCGCGGCGCTGACCTCACGCCTGGCGCGACTGGAAAAGGCGCTGCGCAGCCGGGCGGTCTCGGAGGCGGAAGTGGAAACCGCGCGCCTCGACCTCGATCTGGCGAAAGGCGAGCTGCTGCGCGCCGAGGCGGAGCTGCGTTTCGCCGGGCTGGAAGCCGCGCGGGTACGGGTTGGCGTCGAGAAAGCCGTGATCCGCAGCCCGGTTGCCGGCACCGTGGGTGAGATGCTGATCGATGCCGGGGAGGCGCCCGACAGTCAGCAGCCGATTGCGGTGATCACGGTCACCGATCCGCTCCGGGTTGAAGCCTGGGTGCCGTCGTCCGAGGTGCCGGCGTTTCTTGCCAGGACCAGCTTCCGCGCCCGGATCGGCGGCAC
The DNA here is from genome assembly GCF_030052995.1 of Gemmobacter sp. 24YEA27. Lineage (NCBI taxonomy): Bacteria > Pseudomonadati > Pseudomonadota > Alphaproteobacteria > Rhodobacterales > Paracoccaceae > Gemmobacter > Gemmobacter sp. 24YEA27. The sequence continues at coordinate 41,013 of NZ_JASJPW010000009.1, forward strand.
CGAACGCCCGCTCGATTTCGATTATGCCGCGCCGATGGCCGATATTTCCTCGGGCACCATCTCGGTCTTTTTCACGCTGACGGCCCCGGATCTGCTGCCGGGGCTGGATTGTCAGATCATCACTCCGCCGCCCGGCGGTGAAGGAGCGAAGCTATGAGCCGCCACATCCTTTCATCTCTCGCGGCCCTTCTTGCGCTGGCCGCGCCGGCGGCGGCGCAGCAGACCGGCGGCGGGGCAGAAGTGTCCGCCGGGGCGGCCTGGTCCTCGACCAGGGGGGCGATTGTCAGCATCGGGCTGGAGGGCGAGAACATCCTTCAGAGCGGCATCGATCTCGGCCTTGAATACCGCGAGGGTGAGAAGGGGCAGGATGGCCGGCTGCGGCTGCGCTATGTCCATCAGATGGGCGACACAAGGCTGGGCACTGACACGCGGCTGATCCTGTCCGGGCTGCACAGCCGCAGCAACTGGGATGATGACGGCTATGCCACCGCGCGCTCACGCCTCGGGCTGGCGGTCTCGGCGCGGGTTGCACGGCAGATCCGGGTGCAGGGCGGCGTGTTCTGGCAGGAAGATTCCATCAACGATATCAAGATCGACACTTCGCCCCTGATCCTCTCCGAACAGGGCCATTCCGACACTGCCGGGATCGAGCTGACGCTGAGCTTCGGTGAGATCGACCACCGCCAGTTGCCGGGCCATGGCCAGATGCTCGACCTGACCTGGACCAATGCTTTCGCGGGCGACCGTCATTTTGACTCGCTGGAGATGAATGCGGTGATAGCCCGCAGACTGACACCCGACTGGGCGCTGAGTCTGCGTCTGGGCGGGGGCGCCATCGAGGCGCGGGACGGGCAGAGCCTCTCGATCCATGACCGCGCCTTCCTTGGCGGCAAGGCACCACGCGGCTTTGGTATCGGCGGCGTCGGCCCGCGCGATTACCTTGCGGATGTGACCGACACTGCGCTTGGCGGCAGCCGCTATGTCCTCGCCAGTGTCGAGCTGCGCCGCGATATTTCCGAGCGCTTTATGATGGGGGCCTTTGTCGATGCCGGCAGCGTCTGGAAGCTCGACGGTGCGCCGGTCGGTGCAGGCGGCCCGGTGGATGACAGCTATGACCTGCGCAGCGCTGCCGGCCTGTCGCTTTACTGGAAGACGGGGCTTGGCATCGTGAATGTCAGCTTCGCCGCGCCGCTGTCGCACCGGGAACATGACAGCCTGAACCGGGTCTCACTGAACCTTATCTCCAGCTTCTGACCGGCGCATCCGGCCGCCCGGAGCCACCGGTTCCGGGCGGCACTGCCGAGCCGGCCCGACTGTTACCCGCCCGCATCACTTTCAAACACGTGCTGTTGCCCGGTGTTTCATTACGTTACTTTATGACAATTGCCCGGTTTTCCCTGAAACTCTATAAAATAAATCATTGCAGCTTTTGTGAGTGGTGTCGGGTTCCGACAGAAAACAGGAACAGATGCAGCCACTGCCTGCACGGTCTGATCCGAGCACGCGGAGAGCCATCATGAAAACTGAATCATCGACAGAGCTGGCAGAGCGGATCCTGGACTGGCTGGAGCATTACGCCAGCACTCCGGGCCCGGCTTCTGGTCCGGGCGATGACGCTTTGTTTTTGCTCTTGGCGACGCTGAAAAGCGATCTGCAATATGTAAGCAACATGGCAAAGCCGCCGCCGCCCTCGCGTCAGCGACCGGGCTTTTCGCCTTTGGCTGTATCACGCTGACGAAATCGGGCTTCGCCTGAAGCAGGGGAAGCGCTTCAGGCGGCGGCCCTATCATGGACACAAGAATGACCAGGCGATTTTTCACATGTCATTGCGGGCATAAAGTCCGCTTTTTGTCCGTGCATTGCGGCCTCTGCTGGGCCCCGACGCCGTTGCGCAACAGAGGCTGGGTCTGGATCGGCACCGGGCTTCTGGTGACGGCCGCACTGCTAGGGTCACTGATGCTTCTGGTGGTCTGAGGCATCCCGGTGTCAGGCCCTTCCTGAAGCGAGGGCATGACACCGGAAATCCGGCTCAGGTGATGATGATAGGCTCAAGCAGACGAATACCCCCGCCGCGAATGATCTGGACCGGCAGTTCCGTGCCCGCCGATCTGATTTTGATCCGCAGCCGGCTGATCGCCACATCAAGTTTGCGGCTTTCGACCGGCACGAAATCCTCCTCATAGATGCTTTGCAGGCTGTTGCGGCTGATAATCTTGCCGACCTGTCCCGCCATCTGCTCCAGCAGGAGTGACTCCTTGCCGGAGACCGCCAGCGTCGCGCCATTTGGGCAATGCAGCGCCTGACGCGCCCGGTCCAGTACCCAGCCGCCGGTCTTCGCCGCAGGCAAGGCGGGCTCGGGGGCGGTATAGGGCAGCGGGGGAACCGTCTCAGACCTGTCCTGTGGCTGGCTCGTCACTCCGCGCATCCGGCGCACCCGCAGCCCCAGATTCCACGCCGCCAGCGCCAGTTCCTCACTGTCGACCGGCTTCGTCAGATAAAGATCGGCCCCGGTCTCATAGCCCCTGACGCGGTCCTGCCGGCTGCCCCGCGCGGTCAGCACGATAATGCCGGCATCGCCTTTTGCGGCCATGAACCGCGCCAGATCAAAGCCGCTGACATCAGGCAGGTTGACGTCCAGAATGACCACGTCATAACGATTTTGCTGCAGGGCCGCGAAGAAGGCCGCCCCCGTTGCCGCCTCATCCACCACGAAATTGCAGAGGCTCAGATACTCTGCCAGGCCACGCCGGAGATCCTCATTGTCCTCTACGAGAACTACCCTCTGCCGCGGAGAGTCGGGGTTTCTTGGCATCAGGAGCAGGCCTCATTCATATGTCTCAGACCCGTCTGCGGGACGGGGCGGGAAACGTGCGGTTCGGGGCGTGGGGAAAAGGAAAGCACCTGGCCGCAGAATGGCAGCCTCACTGAAGCACATGGAATGGTCTGGGTCTGTTAACACATTCCGGGCCTGTGCCGGTAGGTGGTTAGGCACCGTTCTGGTGATCTTTTTAATCTTTGTATCTGCAGGCACCGCCGGTGCCGACATGGTTCCGGGCGCGCCGCTCTCGCTGGAGGGCCGCGTCGCCATGCTGCGCGACAGCACCGGTCAGCTGAGCCTGACCGACGTGCTGGAGCGCCAGGACAGCTTCGTCCCGACAAAGCCCACCGCAAGCTTCGGCTATACCAGCGACGCGATCTGGCTCAGGCTGGAGATCACTGCGAAAGAGCGCAAACGTGCGGTGCTGAGCCTGCAGCCGAACTATCTCGATCTGGTGGATTTCTACATTGCCGAAGAGCGCGGCGGCCTGCGCGCCACCGATTTCGCGCTGTGGAAAGGCGGCGATCATCGTCCGATCCAGGAGGACGGGATTTCCGGCCTGATGGATGCGGTCCGACTTGATCTGAAGCCGGATCGCGCGACGGTGGTACTGATCCGCATTGAAAACCGCAATTCCTCCACCCAGGTCGATCTGCGACTTCACCCTGAGCAGAATCATATCATTTTCGTCACCACATCGGCCCTGATCTACGGGCTGTGGTTTGGCGGCATGGCGATCATGGTGATGATCCAGTTCGTATTTCTTTATTATGATCGCAAGCCGCAATATTTCTGGCTGGCGATGGCGACATTCGGCGTCTCGATGATATATTTCGGCAATCTCGGGATCAGCCGGGTCTATCTCTTCCCGGGGAACGGCCGTGCCAATGATTTCTTCATCGGATTCAATGCCTGGATCGGGATGACGATCAGCGTGGTGTCCTGCATAAGTATTATGGATATTATGCGGAAGAGTATTTTTCTGCGCATCGCCTATGCCATTCCGGCGATGCTTGGTCTGGTCGGAGGTTTATTCTCGGCACTCGGTATGAACCTCGTCTTTGGTCCGATCGGATCGCTCGCTGCCTTGGCAATCGCCATCCTGAATATGTGCGTGGCAATCTACTATCGTAACGAAGATGGTTTTGCCGGCAAGATGCGGGCCACCGCCTATTCTCTGACCGGGATAGGCGTTTCAATGGCGCTGATGCAAAGATTAGGCGCGCCTTTGCTGCCGAATTTCGTTATGCACGCCTATGGAATTGCCGTTCTCGGCCAGATGCTGCTGTTGACCGGCGCAATGGCGGTGCGGATGCGCGATATGGAATCCCGCAACCGCATGATCCGACAGCGCGAGCTGGAAACCGCGAAAACGGCTGAGAAGAAGGCGGCAGATCTGGTCGAGGAACGGACAGAAGAGCTTGCCTCCGCAAAGCGAGTGGCGGAGGAGGCTCTGCAGGCGGAACTGGAAAGCCAGCGCCAGAAGATCAGTTTTTTTGAGGCGGTATCGCATCAGTATCGTACCCCTCTGGCAGTCATCCGTGCAACAGTAGACGCGATCGGTATCTCGCTTCCCACTGAGGATGATATCAACAAAGAACGTATAACCCGCGTGCGTCGCGCCATATCCCGGCTTGTCGATATTCTTGAGGTGAACCTTGTCCGAAGTCGCGTCCAGGGCGCGTCTTTCCAGGCAGAGCTCGAAGCACATTCTGTCAGAAATCTGATCGCCGCCGGCACCGGCCGCGCGATGGAACTGATGCCAAATGCGCAGTTGGAACTGATTGTAGACACAGATACAGAAGATGCCCTTATCATGGCCGATCTGGAAATGTTCGAAATAGCCCTCGTCAGCGTGATTGAAAATTCCACCAAATATGCCTCAGATGAACGCAGCTCTGAAATAGCGCTGACGACCAGACTGGAGGGCGATGAAATCGTCATCAGTATCAAAGACAAAGGCATCGGAATACCCGAAGACGAGATTTCCAGAATTTTTGGAAACGGCTATCGTGGCGGCAGCGCGATAAATATCGAAGGCTCCGGCCTTGGACTGTTCCTGGTCGACCGGATCATCGCATCCCACTCCGGCACAGTCACGGCAGAGAGTAAGGTGGGAACCGGCACGACCATAAGCTTCCGCCTGCCACAGGCGCCGTCAGTCTGAGCCGGAGCTTTGGGGAAATTCTTGCGCATTGTAGGTGTACAGATGGGGTATTCGGCTGGCTTCCCATCCAGGCTCCAGACTCATTGACTTTAGAGCCAGAAGAGGACGGTTGCGGCGAGTGCTATGGCCGAGAGAAAGACGATGGGGCACCTGGCTTCTCTTGTCGCAACCCGCCGCCAATCCTTGAGCCTGCCGAACATGATCTCAATGCGGTTGCGGCGTTTATAGCGGCGTTTGTCGTCCCCGATGGCTTTCTTTCTGCCCTTCCTGCCGGGGATGCATGCCTTTATCCCTTTGTCTTTTAACGCATCTCTGAACCAGTCAGCATCATATCCCCGGTCAGCCAGCATCCACTCTGCCTGCGGCAGGCTGCGCAGCATGGCAGCGGCTCCGGTATAGTCGTTGACGGGGCCTGCGGTGATGAACATGCTGATCGGGCGGCCCTGAGCATCGGCGAAGGCATGAAGCTTCGTGTTCATCCCACCCTTCGTGCGCCCGATCAGCCTGCCGCGCCCCCCTTTTTTAACCGCAGGCTGGAGGCCGTGCGATGCGCTTTCAGATACTTGCGCAGGCTCACTCGAACGCATGGCGTTCGCCTGCTCACTTCGATCATAATCGTCTTCTCGTCAGCAGCCTCGGCGGCCAGGCCGGTCATGAAACGGGTGAACACACCCATCCGGCTCCAGTGATTCCATCGGTTGTAGAGGGTCTTGGGCGGGCCGTATTCACGGGGTGCGTCACACCAGCGCAAGCCATTGCGATTGATAAAGATTATGCCACTCAGCACACGGCGATCATCTACGCGCGGCTTACCATGGCTGTTGGGAAAGAACGGCTCAAGCCGCGCCATCTGCGCGTCTGTCAGCCAGAAAAGATTGCTCATCAGAAGGGCCTCCTGGCGCCTCCTGAATCATCGAACAAGGCGATATTCAATGGGTCCTGACCCTGGCAACCTCCTCGACCCGGTCACGCCAGCGGTCGAGATACCATTCCATCTCCTCCCGCCCTCCGGCGCGGAACCGCACGGTCAACGACCCGTCCTCCAGCCTTTCCGAACTCTGCTTTGGATGGAACATGCAGCTGCGCGCCTCGTCGCGTGCCTTGGCTGGTAGCCTTCAACCCGATCACAGGAGCCGTGAGTGTTGCAGCACATCCATGAAAAAGCCCGCATTTCTGCGAGCCTTTTGCCTTTCTGTCCTGCATCCGTCGTTCAGCCGCGCGGTTTGCCGTAGATGTCGAAATCGAAATATTTGTCGGCAATCTCATCATAGGTGCCATTGTCGAGAATGGCTTTGAGCCCGGTGTTGAATTTTTCGATATTCTCGTCGCCTTTACGGAAGGCAGCACCGATGCTCAGCGGCGGATAGGTCTCATCTTCAACCACTGCGAGAGCTTTGAAACCGGCCCCATCAGCTGAGCCGAGAAAGGCGAGCGAGCCCATCCGGCCCGCGAGGACGACATCGACACGCCCGGCGACCAGATCGGCCAGCAATTCATCCTGCGCCTGATAGACCTTGATCTCAGCCTGGCCATCAAATTTGCGATTCAGATATTCCTCATGAGCGCTGCCAGTCTGCACGCCCAGCAGGGTGCTTTTCATGATATCGGCATCATTCGGATCAAACTTCATATCCTTCTGGCCGATATAGATCGCGTTGGAGGAATAATAGGGGTCTGAGAAGTCAACCACTTCCAGCCGCTTCGGCGTGATGCTCATCGAGGCGATGATCATATCGATCTTTTTGGTTTCCAGCGCGGGAATGATGCCATTCCAGGCCACCGGCTCAATGACGCAATCCAGTGCGGCAGCGGCACAGACCGCTGTTACCAACTCAACCTCAAACCCATGAAAGGAGCCGTCCGCTTCCTGCCAGCTCATGGGTTTATAGGGGGCGGAATCCATCCCGACTTTCAGCTGCTGGGCCATAGCCGGCGCGGCAAAGGCCAGCATCGCGGCAAGGGTAAGTGCCGTTTTTTTCATTGGTGTTTCTCCATGTTGGTCGTTCGTTTCTTGTTAAAACCGTTTAAGCTCCAGCAATTGCGCAGAGGAACATGCCCGCCCTCACCTTTTCGCCAGGTTGAAACGCCTCTCGACGATGCCGAGCGCCTGCACGACCAGGAAGGTCAGAACCAGATAGATGCCGGCGATGAACAACAAAGGCTCATAGGTCAGCAAAGTGTCGTGGCGCGCCTGGACAACAATCGCATACATCTCGGGCACCGTGACGGTGGCGATCAGGGGAATTGCCTTCAGCTGCAAAACCGTCTCGCCCGCGAGGGTGGGGAGGGCCTGGCGCAGGGCCAGCGGCAGCCAGATACGGCGAAAGATCCTGGCCTTTGACATGCCGAAGGCCTGGCCCGCCTCGATTTCACCGCGGCCGACTCCGGCAAAAGCACCGCGCATGATCTCGCCCGAATAGGCAGCGTAGTTCAGCGACAGGGCCAGAACCGCAAAAGGCCTGGCCTCGCGCACATGGGGCCAGAAAATGGTTTCACGGATGCCCGGGATTTGGGTGATCATCGCGCCGACGCCGAAATAGAACAGCCAGAGCTGCATCAGGAGCGGCGTCCCCGGAAGGTCGTGCAATAGGCGACGGAAAGCCAGCGCAGCGGTCCGCGTGACACCACCTGCGCCAGACCCAGTGGCAGCGCCAGCAGGAAGCCGAACACAACCGATGCGGCCCAGATCGCAATGGTGATTTTGAAACCGTTCCAGAACTTTGGCAGATATTGGGGCAGCCAGTCCCACTGCAGTCCCGTCACAATCGCGTAAAGAATGGCCAGCCCGATCGCGATATAGATGACGCGGTAAAGGGGCAAAGCGGCACGCAACCCGCGCGCGGATGAAAAGGCAAGCTCGCTCATCTGTGTTTCACCGTGCCGCGGCTGTAGCGCGCCTCAAGCTGATTGAAGACGAGCCGCGAAATCAGCGTGATCGTCAGATAGAGGGCCGAGGCCGCAAGAAAGAAGGTCATGTAATGTTTGGTGCTGCCCGCCGCTTGTTTGGCCACCAGAGCAAGTTCCGAAAAGCCGACCACCGACAGGAGCGCGGTCTCTTTGGTGGCAATGACCCAAAGGTTTGAAAGTCCTGGCAGGGCACGTGGCACCAGAAGGGGCAGCGTCACGCGACGGAAGGCCGTCCATTTCGCCATACCATAGGCCGAGGCGGCCTCGTGACAGCCGGTTGGAATGGCCTGGATCGCTCCCCTGATCACCTCGGTGCTATAGGCGCCTTGCACGGTTGCGATCACCATCACGCCTGCCATGGCGCCATTGACGTTGATCGGGCCAAGGCCAAAGTGGCCAGCCAGGGCGTTCAGACCCGCCGTCCCCGCATAAAAGAGGATCAGGATCAGGATCAGCTCCGGCACGGCCCTGATCAGAGTTGTGTAGATGGCCAGCAATTCTTTCAGCCAGGGCGGTCCGTAGACCTTGCCCATTGCGCCGCCAATGCCGATCAGCTGGCCCAAAAGATACCCCCCAGGGCGATCTGTACGGTCTTGAGCGCACCCCAGAGCAGTGCGCCGCCCCAGCCGGGTGAGTCCCAGGCGAGAAGGCTCCAGTCGGTGATATTCAGAAGATCCATCAGCCCCGCCTCAGTATTTCGGTGCGAGGAAGGCGCGCAGTGCCTCGGATTTCGGCGCGTCGAAAACTTCCGCCGGATGGCCCTGCTCTTCGATCACTCCATTGCGCAGGAAGATGATTTCGCTGGCAACATTGCGGGCAAACTGCATCTCATGCGTCACAAGGATCATGGTCCGGCCTTCGCGGGCGAGATCAGCAATGACCGAAAGCACCTCGCCCACCAGTTCCGGATCCAGGGCAGAGGTCGGCTCGTCAAACAACATGGCATGCGGGTCAACCGCCAGGGCGCGTGCAATCGCGGCGCGTTGCTTTTGCCCGCCCGAGAGCATCTCGGGAAAGGTGTCACGCTTGGCCAGCAATCCGACGCGGTCGAGCAGCCGTTCGGCATTGGCAATCGCCGCATCACGGTTCTGGCCCAGCACCTGGACCGGCGCCTCGATCACATTTTCCAGCACGGTGCGATGCGGCCAGAGGTTGAAGGCCTGGAACACCATCCCGAGCCGCGCCCGCAGGCGGTTAAGCTGCGCCGCGTTAGCTGCGCGCAGGCCCCCCTTTCCGTCAGACCTGGTTTCAACCAGCTCACCATGCAGCCGCACCTCGCCCGCTGTCGGGGTTTCAAGAAAGTTAATGCAGCGCAACATGGTCGACTTGCCCGAACCCGAGCCGCCGATGATCGCAATCACGTCACCGGAATGGGCCGTCAGAGAAACCCCTTTCAGCACCTCCAGGTCGCCAAAACGCTTGCGCAGCCCGGTCAGCTGAACCGCCACCTTTCTTTCCGCCATCAACTCGCCTCTCCTGTGGTGGTCGTCGGTTGTCTCATAGCCTTCACGCGCTGTTTTTCGGCTGCGGGGACAGCCCGGGCGTTCCGATATCCCAGAAAAGACCCGTCATCCCGATCAGCCCCTGACGCAGTACCGGCATCAGAGCATGTTCATCCGGCGCGTGCTGGTTGCAGCCCGCATAGCTGTGCGGGATCCAGATTGTTGGCAGACCCAGAATATCGGCAAAGCAATCATTGGGCAGCGAGCCGCCCAGATTGGGCAAGAGATGCGGCGCAAGGCCGGTGCTTTCCTCCAGCGAACCCGCCGTAAACTGCACCCAGGGGTGATCGGGATCCAGCCGCGTCGCGGGGAAATAGCCGGTGTCTGTCATGGTGATCTGCACCATTCCGAAGCCCGCCTGATCCAGGTGGCGTCGCAGGGCCGGAAGGATTTCCTCCGGATCGGTCCCGACCACATAGCGCAGCTGACAGGTGGCATGGGCTTCACCTGCGATGGCATTCACCGGCGCTTCGGGCCGCCCCGATTTCATCGCCAGCACTGCAAAACTGTTCCAGCCAAAGACCCGCTCCGTCTGGCTCAGGCTTTCCTCTCCCCAGTCGGGGTCGAGGGCAAAGCCGGCCTCCGGTACGGGCAGAACCGCCAGCACCTCGCGAATGCGCGGGGTCAGCGTGTCGGGACGCCATTCCGGCACCTGGATCTGGCCCCGCTGGTCGGTAATCACCGCCAGAGCATGGGCCAGAATGATCGCGGGATCTGCGATCAACCCGCCAAAATTACCCGAATGATGCGCGCCCTGGCGCAAATCAACGCTCAGCCGGAAGGTCAGTGAACTGCGCGATCCGGTGAAAATCATCGGCCTGGCGGGGTCAATGCGTGGTCCGTCCGAGGCGATCAGCACATCGGCCTCCAGAAGCGCGGCCTCGCTGCGGCAAAACTCCTGCAACCCGGGGGAGCCCGCCTCTTCCCCCATCTCTATCAGGAGTTTCGCGTTGAAGCCCAGCCGGCCGCGCGATGCGATCACCTGCTGAAGCGCGGTCAGGTTGACCAGATGCTGGCCCTTGTTATCTGCCGTTCCCCGGCCATAGACCCGGTCATCTTCCTGCTGCAACCGGAAGGGAGAGAGCCCTTCACGCCAGTCTTCGGCCTGGCCATGAACGACATCCCCATGGCCATAGATCAGCACTGTCGGCAGGCCCGGATCTTCGATGCGACTCGCCAGCAGAAAAGGCGGCCCGCCCTGTTCGGGGTTGTCATGAAGGACGGATCCGAAGCCAAGCGCCTGCAGCCTTGGCTGCAGATCCAGGGTCAGATAGGCCAGCAGCTCGGGCGCGGCTGCGGGGTTCTGGCTTTCACTGGGGCGGGACAAAAGGGCGGCAAGGTCCGCGAGAAAAGCCCCGTTGTCGAAATATGCGACGGCATTGCGCAGCGCGGCGTTACGGGTGGGCAATGTCATGGTGCCTCATGGAGTTGGCTCTGGGTTTGCCCGGAGGCGTTGGATCCGTCCGGATCGGGTGCGACCGCGGAATATTGCTCTCGCAGCAGGTTTTTTTGCACCTTTCCCATCGTGTTGCGCGGAAGCTCTGCGATGAAGATCACCCGTTTTGGCTGTTTGAAACGTGCGAGCTGCGTTGCCAGCGCGGCGATGATCGCGTCTCCGGTCAGGGCCGAAGTGCCGGTGGGCACCACGATTGCCGTCACCGCCTCGCCAAAATCCGGGTGCGGCACGCCGATCACGGCGGATTCCAGGACGCCGGGGATCTCGTCGATCGCGGCTTCCACTTCTTTGGGGTAGACGTTGTAGCCGCCGGTGATGATCAGGTCTTTGCCGCGTCCGACGATATGGACATAGCCCCGGTCATCAATGCGACCGAGGTCGCCGGTGATGAAGAAGCCATTGGCGCGCAGCTCTGCCGCCGTCTTCTCCGGCATCCGCCAATAGCCCCTGAAGACATTGGCGCCGCGCACCTCGATCATGCCGATCTCGCCCTGCGGCAGCTCCGCGCCGGTCTCCGGATCGGTTACGATCACCTCGGTCCCCGGCAGCGGCAATCCGACTGTGCCTGCCACCCTGTCTCCGGTATAGGGGTTCGAGGTGTTCATATTCGTTTCGGTCATGCCATAGCGTTCCAGAATGGCGTGGCCGGTGCGTGCGCGCCATTCGCGGTGGGTTTCCGCCAGCAGCGGCGCAGAGCCGGAGATGAAGAGGCGCATATGCGCGGTGGTTGCCGTGTTCAGCCGCGCCTCGGCCAGCAGCCTTGTATAGAAGGTTGGCACCCCCATCAGCACCGTGGCGCGGTCCATCAGACCGAGGATGCGGTCAGGGTCAAATTTCGGCAGCAGGATCATCGATGCGCCCGAGAAGAGCGTCACATTGGTCGCGACGAACAAGCCATGGGTATGAAAGATCGGCAGCGCATGGATCAGCAGGTCGCTTGCCGTAAAGTGCCATGCCTCGCGCAGGCTCAGCGCGTTCGAGACCAGGTTGCCATGGGTCAGCATCGCCCCTTTGACCGCCCCGTCGTCCCCGAGGTGTAAAGGAGCGCCGCCAGATCATCCGCCTCACGCGGCAGGGTGGCGAAATCACCGGGCGCGGCCTTTGCCGCTTCGGTCAGGCTGCCCTGGCCTTCTGCATCCAGCGTCACCACCCGCGCCCCGGCCTTTTCGGCGGTCGCCGCCAGATCGCCGGCGCGGGCCGGATCGCAGACAAAGAGAGCGGGCTCTGCATCGCCGATAAAATAGGCGATCTCGGCCGGGGTATAGCCGGTGTTCAGCGGCAGGAAGACCGCGCCCGCCCGCAGCGTGGCGAGGTAGAGGATGATCGCCTCAACCGATTTTTCCACCTGCACCGCCACCCGGTCGCCGGGGACCACGCCAAGCCCGCTCAGCGCATGCGCCATTTTCCCGCTGCGCCGGGTCAGTTCGGTATAGCTGATCCGCTCGCCGCCCGGGGTTTCGATGGCGGTCGCCCCGGGATCTGTGATGGAGCGGGTCAGAATGTCGAAAAGATTGGCGGACATGGCATATTCCTGCAAAGGCGGGCTGTCAGAGGCGGGGGACGGGCTTCGCGGCCTTCACCGCGTCTGAGGCGACGATGTCACCACGCTCGGCAAAGCCCTCATGGTTCACTTCGATCTGGCTGAGGTCGTAGAGGTAATTGACCATCAGCCCATGCGACTGTTTCAACCCATTCTCCGAGACGTCTCCCAGAAAATTCAGCAGTTCCAGCCGGGCGCCGTTGCCCAGATGGAAGCGCGCCACCGGATCGATAACACGCCCCACCTTGTCGCGGGCGCTGAGGAAATAGCTGGCAGCGGCGGCCAGAAGCGGCGCGCGGATCTCGGCGCCATCCTCATGCCAGTCCGGCTGGTCGAGAGCGGTGAAAACAAGACGTTGCTCCGGGTGATCAGGTCGGAGGTCTCGTCCTTGCGCTGCGCGTAAAGCCAGGCGGCAAAGCCCGGCACCGGCGACAGGGTGACGAAGGTCCTGATATTCGGGCATTCGGCCTTCAGTTCCTCGACCACCTGTTTGATCAGGAAATTGCCGAAGGAAACCCCCGCCAGCCCTTTCTGGGTGTTGGAAATGGAATAGAAGACCGCGGTATCGGCCTCTTCCGCGCGGATCGGCCGGCGTGTGAGGTCCAGAAGCTCTGCCACATTGTCGGGACTGGCGCGGGTCAGCGCGACCTCGACGAAAATCAGCGGCTCATCGGTCAGCTGCGGGTGAAAAAACCCATAGCAGCGCCGGTCGCCGGGCTGCAGGCGGTTGCGCAGATCGTCCCAGTTGCGGATCGCATGCACGGCCTCGTAGCGGATGATCTTTTCAAGAATACTGGCCGGGGTGTTCCAGTCGATACGGCGCAGGCCAAGGAAGCCCGGTTGAACCAGGACCCGAAGAGATGCGCGAAATCCTGGTCGACCCGCCGCAGCTCCGGCTGGTCGCGCAGATGGCCGATGAGCTCCTCGCGCATCCTGACCAGCGCCGCAGTGCCGCCCGGTGCAAGGTTCAGGCGCCGCAGCAATTCCTGGCGGCGCGGCTCGGAGGCGCTGTGCAGTGCCTCCATCGGCCCGGCCGCGTCGGGAGCCTGTTGCAGGGCGGCCAGAGCGGCCTGCACCGCCTTCGGGTCGGGGCCGAAATCATCGGCCAGTGCCCGAAGGAAGGCCAGCCGCCCCTCAGGCCCCGCATCCTCAAAAGCCGCCAGCAGGGCACGCGCAATCACCACGCCCGAGGCCTCTCCGCGCCGCGACAGGAGGCGCGCGCCCAGCTCCGTCAGATCAGGGGGCGGGAGCCTGTCGCGCCGGACCCCTGCGCGCCAGCCCATAAAGCGCCGGCCACGTTCGCTCAGGCTCTCAAACAGATCGCCCAGCAGCGAAGGGCGGGATGAAGCAGATCCGGTTCTGGACATGACATGGTTTCCGGTTTGATGCGCCGGTAGAGTGCTGACCCCAAGGCCGGCAAAGGCCCGCGATCACCTTCATGATATATGCATTGCAACACACGTTGTATATAACAATCTTTCAGATGGATTAACGACGGCTAAAAGAAGAGAAAATTGGCATCGCCATCGGTTGAGACGATGGCACCAGGGGTTCCCACTGTCCCCTGTCCCTGTGCTTTTTTTGCGGAATGGCCGTCGACCGCCCAGGTATCGAAAGTCACGTAACTGTCGGCCCGGCAGCGTGTCAGACTCATCGCACACGGGCGCATCCGCGCGGCACCAGGCGTTGCCCGGATCGCGGTCTCATTCGCCCTGGCGACCTTGCAAGTGGTGTTGTAGAATTTCAGCTCGTTCCCGTCAGCCTGGATATGGCTGCCGGCCACCATCACCGCGCCGCAATCGACCACGGCCTTTTGCGGATCCTGCACCGTCCGGGCGATGGTCGGCGCGACCACAAGGCCGCGCAGGCCGCCGGGTCTGAATCTCGGACCATGGGTCCTGTGGCTTCTGCCGCAGCCGCGTCACATCACATCTGGCAGATGGCCGGCGCCTCCGGCGGGGATATCTTGATCCGAAAAGACGGGGCTTTGTTCCCGGCCCGGATAGCCCGGGACAGGGACGGGGCAGCGCCCCTCCTATTCCCGGTATTCCGGCTGCTGCGCCCATGTCCAGGCATCACCGATCATCTGCCGCAGGGTCGAGCGTTTCGGCTCCCAGCCCAGTTCCTCAACTGCCCGGGCCGAGCCCGAGACCAGCGCCACCGCATCGCCTGGGCGGCGCTCACCCTGGATGATCGGCACCTCCCTGTTGGTAACGGTGCGGGCGGCATCGATCACCTCGCGCACGGAAAAGCCTCTTCCGGTGCCGAGGTTGAAGGCCCGGGTGCCCTTGCCGTCCAGCAGCCATTTCAGCCCCAGCACATGAGCATCGACCAGATCCGATACATGGACATAGTCGCGCACGCAGGTGCCGTCGCGGGTGGCGTAATCGGAGCCGAAGACGGTCAGCGCAGGGCGCTTACCCGCCACCGCCTCCAGCATGAGCGGGATCAGATGTGTCTCGGGCTGGTGCTGTTCACCCAGCTGCCCCTCGGGATCGGCGCCCGCTACGTTGAAATAGCGGAAGATCACATGGTTCAGTGGATAGGCCGCCGCGAAATCACCAAGGATATTCTCGATGGCCTTTTTCGAGCCGCCATAGGCATTGATCGGGTATTGCGGCGTGGTCTCGGTCAACACCACCCCATCCTGATCGCCATAAGTGGCGCAGGTCGAGGAGAAGACGAAATTACCGATCCCGGCCGCCACCGTTGCCTCGATCAGGTTCAGCGCGCCCTCAACATTCACCCGCCAGTATTTGCCGGGATCCTTCATCGACTCGCCCACCAGTGACAGCGCCGCGAAATGCATCACCGCAATGGGCCGGTGTTCGGCCAGCGCTGCATCGATCGAGGCGCGGTCCAGGAGATCTCCCCTGGCCAGCGGCCCGTATTTTACCGCCTCGGCCCAGCCGGTCGAGAGATTGTCGAAAGCCACCGGCAAAAACCCGGCCCGTGCCAGCGCCTTACAGGCATGCGACCCGATATACCCGGCACCACCCGTCACAAGAACGCGGTCCATCAGATGTCCTTTGCGAATCTCATCCGCCCGATGCCTAGCGCGCAGAGAACGCAAAAGCCAGAAAGTCCGGACCGGAAGCGGAGCAGATATGCGAGGCTGGTCAATTCAGATCCAGACTGCCTGTAGCGTGTACGCGGCAAGGGGCGGCCCGGTATTGCCGGGCCAGCGCTTCGGGCGAAATCAGACCGATATCAGCCCTTCGCGCCCTGGCCGACATCATAGACTTCTCCGTAGCGGATGAGGTCATCCTCGCCCCCTTGCCGGGGTTCTCGATCCTGTGGGCGGCGCCCAGGGGGATATAGGCCGGCTGGTTCTCGCGGATCAGTTTCACCTGATCATCAGTGGTCACATTTGCCGTTCCCTCGACCACGACGCAATGCACGGCGCGATGTTCAGGCGATTGATGTGACAGGACAGCGCCCGATCTCACGACGATGCGCCTGACCTGAAGACACTCGCCGATGACCAGGCTTTGCAACATGCCCCGGGGGCGGTGCCCGGTCCCCTGGTCGGATTTCGAGAGCAGGAGGGGCCGCCGCCAGTTCGGCAGCGCCGTATTTCAACGTTCCAGCTCTGTCAGACCCTGTTGGGGCGCGATCTCGATCCCGGCCAGCTGTTCAGCCTTCCTCTCCAGGGAGCGCCCCCCATCGAGCCTTGAGTTCAGACACCTGAGGAACTCTGTTCAGCCACACTATAAAAGCGTGCGCCCTGTGCGCCGTAAGCACAGATGTCCGGGTCTAAGTCAGCCAGCAGATCCAAGGATCAGATCGGCGGCTTTTTCCGCGATCATGAAAACGGCCGCCTGGGTGTTTCCGGCAACCACTGTCGGCATCACGGATGCGTCGGTAATGCGCAACCCTGCCAACCCGTGCAGCTTCAGGGACGGGTCAACAACAGCCATCGGGTCGGTGCCCATCTTTGCCGTTCCGGCATTGTGATAGATGGTCTGGCCATTGCGGCGGGTGAACTCGTCCCAATCGGCCTCGCTTGCGCAATCCGGGCCAGGGCTCATTTCATGCGCGACATAGGGCGCAAGCGCCTTTTGCCCCACAATGTCACGCGCGATCTGCATCCCGCGGCGCATGACGATCAGATCCGCTGGTGACGAGAGGAAGTTCGGAGCGATTGCCGGCTGCGCATATGGATCGGCGGTACGGATATGAATGGAACCAACGCTTTCCGGGCGCAGCTGGGTGACGCCGATCGTCATACCGGGCTGATGATCCAGGATCCGCTTTGCCGCATCGGCGTAGCTTGCATGCATGAAGAAGTACTGAATGTCGGCATCTTCCAGATCGGGGCGGGTTTTGACGAAGCCCGCCGCCATCCCGGTGCCCAGTGTGAGGATCCCTTTGCGGGTGCTGAAATATTGCAGCACAGCACGCGGCAGAGACAGGCCACGGGTCTGTTCGTTCAGCGTGACCGGCTTTGTCACGCGCCAGTTCATCCGGGTGCAGTAATGGTCCTGATAATTCTCGCCAACGCCGCGCAGCGCATGGCGCGTTTCGATCCCGCATCGCGCCAGCAGATCCGGATTGCCGATGCCCGAGAGTTCCAGGATCTGTGGGGTCTGCACAGCGCCGGCGCAGAGAACAACCTCGCGACCTGCGGACATGGTGATGTCACGACCGTTCTTGCGCCAGGTCGCGCCGGTAACCCTGCGGCCCTCGATTTCCAGCCGCAGGATATGGGCATTGGTTTCAACCCGCAGATTGGGCCGCTTGCGGGCCGGGGCCAGATAGGCCTTTTCGGCAGAGATCCGGCGGCCCTTCTTCTGGTTTACCTGATAATAGCCGAAGCCTTCCTGGCTGCCGTCATTGTAATCCGGGTTGCGCGGATAACCGGCCTCCTGGGCCGCGTGGATGAAGGCCTCGGCTAGTTCCGGTCGCAATCCGACCTCTGTCACCGGAACTGGACCGCCCTTGTGACGCGTTTCGCCCTCCTCTCCGGCGAAATCCTCGATCTTGCGAAACCAGGGCAGCACATCGGCGAAACTCCAGCCCGTTGCCCCCTTCTGCGCCCATTGGTCGAAGTCACGCGCCTGGCCCCTGACCCAGATCATCCCGTTGATCAGGGTCGACCCACCAAGGCCCTTGCCGCGCGGAATCGATATCTGGCGGTCATAGGTCGCCGGCTCTGGCTCCGAGGTGAAACGCCAGTTGTAAACCGGATCGACAAGCAATTTGGAAAAGCCCGCCGGGATATCGATCCACATGCTTTTTGGCTCGCCGCCACCTTCGACCAGCAGCACCCGGTGGCGGCCATTCTCTGACAGCCGGTTCGCCAGCACGCAGCCCGCCGTGCCGCCACCCAGAATGATATAGTCGAATTGCTCTGTCATGGATCAGGCTCCGGGAATGAGTTTGCCGGGATTGAGGAGGTTCAGCGGATCGAGCGCCGCTTTGATCCGGCGCTGAAGCGCCAGCTGCGCGGCCGGCAGCAGGCGCCCGACCTCGGTAAGGCGGTAGCTGCCAACACCGTGTTCGGCCGTCACCGAACCACCGCAGGCAATCACCAGATCATGCACAGCGCGGTTCAGGGTGCCTGCGGCCCGAGGCCGGTCGGTGAGAATGTTGAAATGCAGATTGCCATCTCCGATATGGCCGAAGACATGCGGTTGCAGCCGGGCGCCGGTCTGCGCGGCGACATCCGCCAGCACGTCCCGGCTTTTCAGCAGGAAATCGGGGATCCTGGCGACAGGCACTGAAACATCGTGCTTTACCGAGGTCCCGCTGGCGGCTTCGGCCTCGGTCAGGCTTTCGCGCAGACGCGATTGTTCAGGCCGGGTTCCGGCACACCCGTATACATCCAGTTGACGCCCGGGGCCCGAAACAGCTTGCCATAGCCCAGGGGGATATGGATCCATGGATTGCGGTCTTCTCCTCCGGCCTCGACCAGGGCAACCCGGATCGAGGGATCCTCGGTCAGCCGGGCGGCAACGACGGCACCAGCAGACCCTGCCCCGACTACGATGTAGTCGGGGATTTCTCCTCCCAGAGACATAGTGTCCTCCTCAGAACAGCCCGTAGAGCCGTCTGTAAACATCAACGGCCGGGCTGATATGGCCCACCGTCACTTCGATCAGGCGCGCGACATCGCCATCTGCGATGGCGCTGATGATGGCGCGATGGTCTTCGCGCGACTTCTGCGAGAGGCTTTTATCCGTCAAAGCCCGCGAGATGATCGCCGAAGCATTCAGCCAGTAACTGTGCTGCAGCTTTGCCAGCTCGGCATTGCGGCAGTAATCGAACAGCATTGTATGGAAAGCGTCATTTGCCTCGGCGGCAGCCTCCAGCCGGTCTTCTTCCAGGGCCTTTTCGTAATCGGCATTGACCGCTGTAAGCCTGGTCACCAGCTCCTCCCGACGATCAAGGTCAAGAAAGCGCGCGCCCTCACGTTGCAGCATGACACGCACCTCATAAAGGTCGGTCAGCTCCTGCGCAGTCATCGCCTTGACCTCGACACCCCGATTGGCCTTGCGCTCGATCAGGCCCACGCGGTCCAGCAGCTCGAAGGCCTGGCGGACATTGTGGTTTGTGGTCCCGAAACGTTCACAAAGATCGCTTTCGACCAGCCTCTGCCGCGGCATCAGCCTGCCAAAGGCAATGTCGTGGCGCAGAGCCTGGTAGATGACTTCGGCCATGCGGACCTTGCCGGCTTCCGGTGCTGTCGCGGATGCGCTGAGCACCCTTTGATTGCGTGGCATTGACCCCCTCCTTCCGAGCCAGAGCGATAGCGGCCCCCGTGCGGGCTGTCAATTCACTCGACCAAACAATCATCATAATCATCGAAATTATTATGGACTAGATTGTCGATAATCTGTAGTTCGACACCGGCACCAGCCAGAGAAGAGTCCGGCTGGCGATTTCATCTTCAGGGAGGAACCAATGGATTTCATTGCACGAAAGAAGCTTGCTGAGGCCGCGCTGTCCGCCGCGAATCTCTCGCGCAGGCAGATGCTGGGCGGGACTGCGGCAGCCCTTGCGGCAACGACGCTCTTTGCGCCTTCCGTCATTCGCGCCCAGGGCGCGCCGGTGCGGGTCGGGATCGGTCTCAATTATGGCCCGTTCAACCAGCCCTGGCGGCGTGGCTGCTGGAAGATCGCGCAGACCGTGACCGAAGGGGGCGGTGAGGTGGTTGCGGTGCGCGGCGAGCCTTCCAAGCAATCCGAACAGGACGCAGCGCTTGCCCTGCTTGACCGTGACATCAATGTGCTTGTTCTGGGGATCTATTCGCTGGAGTCCGAGACGGCTTTCATCGTTGACGAGGCGCATAAGCGCGGCATCAAGACCGTCGGCTTCTGTGTGAACGTCAAGGATTCGCCTGCGGTTCTGGAAGATACCTGGGGCGCCGCGATCACCATGGGGCATTTCATCCAGAACGCGCTTGGCCGCCAGGGCCGGATCGCCCAGACCGCCGAATCGCGTGGCTTCTACACGCCGTTCGACATGCAGTCGGACATGCTTTCGCTGATGACCACCTTCGAGCCGCGCATGGAAATGCTGCCCTTCATTTCGGGTTCCGTCTCAAGCGAGGACCAGATCTCGAAAGGCCGCGAGAATATGCTCGCGCTTCTCCAGGCCAATCCCGAGCCGGGCTCGATTGCCGCCTTCATGTCCTGGTGGTGGCCGCTGACCATCGGTGCCATGCAGGCCGTGCAGCAGATGGGCCGCAGTGAAGTGAAGCTGTTCAACAACTTCACCTCGGATCAGCTGCTGGGCGAGATGGCCACGGGCAATTCGCAGATCGAATTCTCGACCGACGTCCCCTATCACATCATCGGCGAAGAGGTCGGCAGGATTGCCCTCGCGCTTGGCCGTGGTGAACAGGTGCCGAATATCAGCCATCGCGCGCCGGTGCAGACGATTTTGCCGGAAGAAGCCGCGAAAGTGCATGATGAAATCCGCGCCATGGATGACGCGGCGATCGCCTTTCTGAAGCCTTTCGGCGGCTGATCCGCCGTTTTGCTTCGGGTGCCCTGACCGGGGCACCCAACCTCCGCTCCAACCTCGCGCGCCGGTCCGACCGCAATGCGGTCAGGGCCGTGCCGCCTGAAGCCCACGGGACATTAAGATGACAACCGCAACGCAAGCCGCAGCCGGACGGTCCGAGGCCGCGGGTCAGGACAAAACCCACCCATTCGTCAGGTTCCTGCGGGTCTGGGGCACGATCCTTGTAATCCTTGCCGTCGCAATCGGCTTTTCGATTGCGTCACCCTATTTCCTGACCGTCTCGAACATGAACAATATCGTGTTCTCGATGTTCACCTGCGCCCTGTTGTCGATCGGGCTGACCTATGTGGTCGCCGCCGGCAGCTTTGATCTGGCGATCGGCACCACCGTGACCACGGCATCCATCGTCTGCGCCATGCTGATCCCGGTGACCGGAGCACCCATGGCCATTGTGCTGGCCTTGCTTGCCTCGATGGCGATTGGTCTCGTCAACGGGCTGCTGGTCACGTGGTTTCGTATCTCGGGGATCGTCGGAACCATCGGGGTGATGTTTCTGCTTGAAGGCCTGAACCAGTATCTGACCGGCGGCTATCAGATTGCTGTCGGTTATGAGGAAACCTTTTTCCGCTGGCTGGGACAGGGTCGCTACGGCATGATCGCGGTGAAATCGGTCTTCCTGTTCTTCTTCTTCGCCATCGCCTTCATCATCGCGAACAAGCTGCGCACCGGCCATTATATCAGCGCGGTCGGAGACAATCCGCTGGCTGCCTTCTATTCCGGCATTCCGGTCTATCGCTGGGTCACGGTCAGCTTTGTGCTTTGCGCCTTTTTCTGTGGTGTGGCCGGTGTCTTCCTTGCCGCCACCTCGTCCTCGGCGCAGCCGGTTGGCGGTGCGGGTTACCTGCTTGAGGCCTTTGCCGCCGTCTTCCTGGGGGCGACCATCCTTGGCAAGGGCAAGCCCCATGTTCTGGGAACCCTGCTCGGCGTCTTTTTCCTCTACATGGTCTCGAATGGCATGACCCAGTTCGGCATCGACAGCTCGGCGCGCAAGCTTTTCAACGGCTTTGTTCTGCTGATCGCGGTCGGGGCGAATGCCTTCCTGAACCGTGAAGAGCTGCATCTGAAGTTCATCTGAGGCGGGGTGCAGTACAATGGCAAATTCAGATGATCAGACCCCGCTGGTTGAGATCCGCGCTCTGCACAAGGATTTCTCAGGGGTGCAGGTGCTCAGGGGCATCGATCTCGCCTTTGGCAAGGGGGAAATCCATGCCCTTCTGGGCGAGAATGGCGCTGGTAAGTCCACGCTGATCAAGATCATGACCGGGGTCTATACCGCCTCTTCGGGCGAGATCCTGGTCGATGGCCAGGCCTTTCACGGTGCCTCGCCCAAAGCCGCCAATGCGGCGGGCCTCGGCGCTGTCTACCAGGATGCAGAACTGGCCTGGCAGATGAGCGTCGCGGAAAACCTGCTGCTGGGAGAGGAAGGCGGCTGGGTAAACCGCCGGGCGCTGGAACGGCGGGCGAAAGACATCCTGAACCGGATCGGGCTCGATATCGATCCGGCAGCGCGGGCCGGGTCACTGACGGCGGCCCAGATGCAGATGCTGACGCTGGCAACCCTGTTCCACCGCAAATTCCGTCTGATCATCCTTGATGAGCCGACCGCCCGGCTTTCGGGGCGCGAAAGCGAGCTGCTTTTCGACCTGATCCGCCGGTTCAGGGACGAAGGGCTGACCATCGTCTATATCTCGCACCGGCTGAACGAGGTGAAGCTGCTTTGCGACCGGGCCACCATCCTGCGCGATGGCAAAGTGGTGCGGACCCTGGAACGCGACGAGATTGACGAGGCACTGGTCACCCGGCTGATGGTCAACCGTTCCGCCGGAGAACTGGCCGTCACAAATCCCGGTCATGCCCGCCCCGGGATTGCGCTTGAGGTCCGTGGCCTGAGCACCGCCCGGCTGGAGCCAGTGGATTTCACCCTGCACAAAGGCGAGATCCTCGGCATTACCGGGCCGATTGGCGGTGGTATGGAACAGATCGAAAAGGCCCTCTCCGGGCTGGTCGACTATCAGGGAGAGATCCGGGTCGACGGGCAGGCAGTGCGGTTGCGGGCGCCGCAGGACGCGCTGGCGGCAGGGATCGCGCTGATCCCCGAAGACCGTCGCAAGCAGGCTTTGTTCCCCAATCTCTCGCTGGCAGAGAATGTCTCGCTGCCGGTGCTGGACCGCCTTTCGCGCCTTGGCGTGGTCGGCCATTCGGCGGTCCTCCGCCATGGTCGCGCGGTTGTCGGGCAGCTTGCCATTCACCCGGCTGCGCCTGCGACGAAAATGCGTTACTTCTCGGGGGTAACCAGCAAAAGGCAGTGATTGGTAAATGGCTGAAGCGGGAGCAGAAGATTTATATCTTTTCCGAACCCACCTCGGGCGTTGACGTGGGCGCGATCCGACAGATTTACGAAATCATGCTGGAAATGGCTGCGAGCGGCGCGGCGATCATCCTGCTTTCCACGTCTTTCGCCGAGCTGCTGGCCCTCAGCGAGCGCATTCTTGTCGTGCATTCGGGCAGGGTCGCGGTTGCGGCACCGCGCGCGGCGTTCGACCGGGATTCCCTTCTGGCGGCAACTCTTGGCGCCGGACTTCCTGACAAGGTGATGAATGAAACTTGATCTCGTAGTGGTCGGGGGAGGGATTGTCGGTATTGCGACAGCCCTTTCCTATCAGGACCGCTATCCCGACGCTAAAATCCTGATCCTTGAGAAAGAAGCCGGGCTCGCCCGCCATCAGACCGGTAACAATTCGGGCGTCATCCATGCCGGGGTCTATTATGCTCCGGGCTCGCTTAAGGCAAAGCTGTGCCGCAAGGGTGCGGTGATGGTGAAGGCCTTTTGCCGTCAGGCGGATATCCCGTTTGAGGAATGCGGCAAGCTCATCGTGGCGACCGATCCGCTGGAGGTTGCGCGCCTTCAGGGGCTGCGCGAACGCGCGGCGGCCAATGGCATTCCTTTCTCCGAAGTGAGCGGCCCAGAACTGCGTGACCGGGAACCGCTGATTAACGGGCTTGAGGCGCTGTTCTTTCCCGAAAGCGCGATTGTCGATTTCGGTCTCGTCACCCGCCGCATGGCCGAGCGCATAACCGAACGCGGTGGTGCGATCCGGCTGAATGCCAGAGTTACCGCAATCCGCGAGAGCCTTGACGGCGTCAGCCTGATTGCCGGTGGCGAGAAGATCGAGACCCGCCGTCTGGTGGTTTGTGGCGGGGCACAGGCGGACCGGCTGGCCCGGCTGGCGGGGCTTAAAACGGATTTCCGGATCATTCCGTTCCGGGGGGAATATTATCAGGTCGATCCCCGGCTGCGGTCGCAGATAAAGCATCTGATCTACCCGGTACCCGACCCCGATCTGCCATTCCTTGGCATCCATCTGACACATGAGGTGAACAATCGCCTCAGCGTCGGGCCGAATGCGGTGCTTGGCCTTTCACGCGAGGGTCTGCCGCGGTTTTCGGTCAATTTGCGCGATCTCTTTGCCATCCTCAGCCATTCCGGCTTCTGGCGGTTTCTGAAGGGCAATCTGCGCTCAGGGCTGGCCGAATTGCGCAACTCGCTTTTCACCTCCAGCTATCTGGAGGCCTGCCGCAAATATATGCCCGGTCTGAAACGCAGTGATCTGAAGTCGCGCAAGGCCGGTGTGCGCGCCCAGGTCATCATGAATGACGGAACCATCATGCATGACTTCCTCGTGCTTGAGACGCCCCGCATGGTTCATATCTGCAATGCACCCTCGCCCGCTGCAACCTCGTCGCTGGCGATCGCTGAATACATCCTCGACACATATGTGAAGGAGCGCTGACATGTTTGATCAGGCAGCACTTATTATTGGCGGCGAGAACCGCCGCAGCGGCAGCGCTGGTCTGCTGGAAGTCATCAATCCCGCGACCGATGAGCTGATTGTCGGGCTGCCCCGTGCCGGGGCCGCTGAAGCGGCCGAAGCGGCGCGCCTGGCGCTGGAAGGTTTCACCGAATGGTCTGCGAAATCCGCATTTGAGCGCTATCAGATCCTGCGCCGCGCCGCGCAGCTGATGCGGGAACGCGCGGCCGGGGCCGCCGCAGTCATGACGCGCGAACAGGGCAAGCCCCTTGCCCAGGCGCTGGCAGAGTGGAACGGCTCCGCCGATCTGCTGGACTGGTCCGCCGAAGAGGGACGGCGCACCTATGGCCGTATCGTGCCGGGCCGGGCGGCGGATATCTCACTGTCGGTGCTGCACAGGCCTGTCGGGCCGGTTGCGGTCATGGCGCCGTGGAATTTCCCTGCCTGGGGCCCGATGCAGAAGATCGCGCCGGCCCTGGCAGCCGGATGTTCCATCGTGGTGAAACCTTCGGAAGATACGCCGGTCACCGCCTGGGCCATCGGGCGCTGCCTGCTGGATGCCGGTGTTCCGGCAAAGGCTGTCAGCGTGATCTGGGGCCGCGCCTCTGAGATTTCCGACACATTGATCAGGGCGCCGGAAATCCGCAAGATCTCGCTTACAGGTTCGACCCGGGTTGGCCGCATCGTCGCCGCGGCCGCCGGGGCCGAGCTGAAAAAAGTCACGATGGAGCTTGGCGGACATGCGCCGGTCATCGTGGCGGCAGATGCGGATCTCGATGCGCTGGTGCCGCAGGCCGTGACCTGGAAGTTCCGTAATGCCGGACAGGTCTGTGTCTCGCCCACCCGTTTTCTGGTGGATGATGCAGTGCATGACGAATTCGTCACGCGCTTCACCGCCGAGACGAAAAAGCTGGTCATCGGCAATGGGGCAGAGGCGGCAACCCAGATGGGGCCGCTGACGACGCTGGGCCAGCTGCAATCGGTGGATAAACTGGTTCAGGACGCGGTGGCGGACGGGGCCAGACTTGAAACCGGCGGCGCGCGGATCGGCAATACCGGCAATTTCTACACGCCGACCATCCTGTCGGGCATGACTGCTGACATGCGCGCGATGAATGACGAACCCTTCGGCCCTCTTGCGCTGGTCATGCGGACCGGCTCGCTTGAGGATGCCCTGGCCGAGGCCAACCGCCTGGCGGTCGGGCTGGGCTCTTATGCCTTTACCCGCTCCGATGCGGTGGCCGCACGGATCGCAGCCTCGCTGCATACGGGTATGCTCGGGCTGAATCACTTCGCCCTTGCCCTGCCGGAAACGCCTTTTGGCGGTGTGCTGGACAGCGGCTTTGGCTCCGAGGGCGGGACCGAGGCGGTCCAGTCTTATATGACCACCATGCTGGTCACGCATAAGCACTGAAAGGCTCTCAGCATTTCGGGGAAATGACGCAGGCGGCTCACACCGCCTGCGAAAGAGACGGGTTGTCAGGATTGCGGCACTTCCGCAGTCCCGACTGATTGTTCCTGAAGACCTGCGGCCCGTTCCCGCACCATGTTCAGGAATGCCGTGAACCCTGCCGAAGGGTTGCGGCGGCCGGGATAATAAAGGCTGAAGCCAGGGCGCGGGGGCGTCCAGTCTTCCAGCAGGCGGACCAGGCGGCCAGCGGCAAGGTCTTCGGCCACGTCCTCTTCAAAGAAATAACCGATCCCGGCGCCCTCCAGCGCAGCGGCGCGGGCGATGGCGCCCTCATCCAGCGTCAGGCGGCCCCTGGCCTCGAACAGAACCTGCTCGCCGTCCTTTACGAACGGCCAACGCAGCAGCGCGCCATTGGGAAGGCGGACGCGGATACAGTGCTGTGGCGCCAGATCGGCGGGAGATTGCGGGGCGGGATGATGGGCCAGCCAGCCGGGTGAGGCCACCACGGCATGGCGCAGCGGCGCGCCGAGCGGCAGCGCGATCATGTCGCGCGGCACCAGATCGGCGGGGCGCAGGCCCAGATCGAAGCCTTCGGCGACGATATCGACCAGCCGGCCCTCGGTTACCAGATCGACCTGCATCTCAGGGTAGCGGCGCAGAAAGGCCAGTACGAGCGGCGCCACCGCCCGCCCGGCCTGCACCGAGGCATTGATCCGCAAAAGGCCGGAAGGTGTCGCGCTTTGCGACCGTGCCCCGTCCATAGCGGCGCGGATTTCGGCCAGTGCAGGTGTGACGCGCGCCACAAAAGCCCGTCCGGCATCGCTGAGCGAGACGCTGCGGGTGGTCCGGTTGAAAAGCCGCACGCCGAGACTGGCCTCCAGCCGCCCGACCACATGCGACAATGCGGTGGTCGACATGCCCAGATCCAGTGCCGCCGCGCGAAACGATCCGCGCCGCGCAATGGCCAGAACCGCTTCCAGCCCGTTCAGCCCGATCTCCGCCATTATCCCGATCCTGTCATCATAAGATGCCAGTTTATCCCGATTATCCACAAGCCCGTCGAGAGTTATGTTGCTGTCAGACCAGACAGGAGCACGCGATGACCCTTCCCCCCCGATCCAGACCTATTTCACGGCGCAAGCCCCGCAGGACGGCGATGCATTGGCGGCAAGTTTCGCGCCGGATGCCATTGTCCATGATGAAGGGCATATCCATCGCGGCCCCGAGGCGATCCGCGCCTGGTGGCTGGCCGCCCATGCGAAATACCGCCACAGCGCCGCGCCGCTTGAGCTGAGCGAAGCGGATGGCAAGGCGAGGGTGCGCGCGCGCGTGACAGGTGACTTTCCGGGCAGCCCGGCGGTTCTGACCTTCACCTTCGGGCTGACGGGCGGTCTGATCAGCGATCTGAGGATCGGCTGATGGGCGGCTTTCTGACGCTGCAGGGCAATCGCGCCCTGATCACCGGCGGCACGCAAGGCGCGGGGGCGGCCACGGTTACCTTGTTCCGGGAGCTTGGGGCGACGGTTCTGACCACTGCCCGCCGCCACAGGGGCGATCTGCCGGAAGATATGTTCGTCGCCGCCGATCTGACCACCCTGCAAGGCTGCGAGACGGTCGCGGCGGCCGTGCAGGACCGAATGGGCGGCGTCGACATTATCATCCATATGCTCGGCGGCTCTGCCGCCCCGGCAGGCGGCTTTGCCGCGCTGGATGAGGCGGAATGGCAGGCCGCGCTCGATCTGAACCTGCTGCCCGCCGTGCGGCTCGACCGGGCCTTGCTGCCGGGAATGGTGGCACAAGGCGCGGGTGTGGTGATCCATGTCACCTCGATCCAGCGTGTGCTGCCGCTGCCCGAGGCCACGACCGCCTATGCAAGCGCCAAGGCCGCCCTCTCGGTCTACAGCAAGAGCCTGTCGAAAGAAGTGTCGCCTAAAGGCCTGCGGGTGCTGCGCGTAGCCCCAGGCTGGATCGAGACCGAAGCCTCGACCCGTCTGGCCGAACGGCTGGCGGCCGAGGCGGGCACGGATGTCGAGGGCGGCAAACGGCTGATCATGGCCGCGCTTGGCGGCATCCCGCTGGGCCGCCCTTCCTCTCCCGCCGAGATCGCGAACCTGATCGCGTTCCTCGCATCGGACCGTGCCGCCAGCATCACCGGGGCGGAATATGTGATCGACGGCGGTACCGTGCCGACCGCGTGAACGGGCGTCAGCCGGCCTCTGCCCCCTCCCGATCATAGAGGTCCCGGCTTTGCAGCACCTGATCGACATTGGCCTCGGCCCAGATGCGCAGCGCATCCACCAGATGCGCCAGCGAGTGGCCCAGAGGGGTCAGTGTATATTCCACCTTCGGCGGGACTGCGGCAAAGACCTTGCGCTGCACGAGGCCGTCGCGCTCCAGCGCCCGCAGGGTCTGGGTCAGCATTTTCTGCGATACGCCCTCGATGCCACGGCGCAATTCGCCAAAACGCCTGGTGCCCCCATCAACAGGCCCACGACCAGCACCGCCCATTTGTCGGAAATACAGTCAAGGATTGTCCTTGTGGGGCATGTCGCCTGAAACACATTCCAGGCCGGGAGGGTGGGCGTATCCATTGGTTACCTTTGGGTATCTAGGGTACAAAAAGGTGCTTTCTTGCGTAAAGATACCCAGGTCGTTAGGCCCGGGGCAAGCCTTCACCCCGTTGGAAAGAGATTGCAATGAGCACTGAGATCCTCGACATCACCCGCCGCTATTTTGCCGCCGTCGCGGCAGGCGACATCCCCGCCCTGACTGATCTTCTGGCCGAGGATCTGGTCTGGCATCAGCCGGGGCAAAGCAGCCTGTCGGGCACCTATGCCGGCCGGGATGCCGTCTTTGGCCTCATCGGTGCCTTCATGGAGCGCAGCCAGGGCAGCTTTGTCATCGACAAGGTGGGGCCCTTGCTGGCGAATGGCGATCTGGTTGCCACCACCTTGCAGTTCCGCGCCAGCCGCGAAGGCGCCGAGATGGCGATGAACGGCATCGACCTCCTCCGGATCGAAGACGGCAGGATCCGCGAAGTCTGGCTTTTCTCGGAAGATCAGGCCGCCGAAGACCGGTTCTGGGGCTGACTATTGATCTGAGGGCAACACGCAGCCCGGCCAATCCCACGGGAGCCCGGCGAGAGCTGTTGTGCCTGGGCTGTTCCCTCACTGCGGTGAGCACCCTGACGCGCGGCGCGCTGTCAGGGATGGGCCAGGGTCACGTCTCAAAGTCTTCGCGCCCGACCTTTTGTACGGGCGTTTCAGCATTGATCCGCGCCGCTGATCCGCGCCCCGCAAGCAGGCAGC
>NZ_JASJPW010000010.1 GCF_030052995.1 Gemmobacter sp. 24YEA27
GGCAGGTCTACCGTCGATGGCGGAGGGCCGGGACTTCCGGCCGGATGATCAGGCCGTCATACGACCGCAGCAGGAGCGCGTGGTGACGTGGCCGAAGTTGGCTTACTGCACCCGCGTATCTTTCCATCCGACAGCCCGCCCATTTTCCGCACGCAGCTGCAGGCGAGTGACCGGAGCACCGGTTTCGATATCGACCAGTGAAGATCGTGCTTCGCCCGGGCTGTAGAGATGGTCTTCGCCCCATTGGCGGAGCGCGACAATCACCAGAAACAGGCCGCGCCCTTTTCCCCGTCAGGACATATTCCCGATAGGCGGTGCCGTCAGAGGCTGGCGCCATTTCCAGGATGCCGCGTTCTGTCAGGTCGCGCAGCCGCGTTGCCAGCACGCCCCTGGCAATGCCGAGGCCGGTCTGAAACTCGCTGAACCGCCTTACACCGTGGAAGGCGTCGCGGATGATGAGCAGCGACCACCAGTCGCCGATCACATCGAGAGACCGCGCCACCGGACAACCGGAATTCCAAGGGCTGACCCGTTTCACCATTGCAGCCGACCTCCACCACGTGAATCTGGTTCTAAAATAGAACTAGACTGTAGCCTGCGCAAGTAGTTCTGAATTAAGACCAGAATTGAATGACAAGCAGGATCACCATGCAGCACGAAAGCAGCACTCTTCACGGGAAGGATGGCAGTTTGTCGAGGATCATCACCCTGGTCTTCGCCATCGCCGCCGGCCTCAGCGTCGCCAACATCTATTTCGCTCAACCCTTGCTTGAGTCGATGGCCCAGGATTTCGGGATTGCGCCGGCCGCCATCGGCCTTGTGGTAACACTGACGCAGCTTGGTTACGGGCTGGGCCTGATCTTCATCGTACCGATGGGCGACCTGGTTGACCGCCGGAAGCTTGTCGTCGGACAGGGCTTTCTGTCCGTTGTCGCGCTGATCGCCGTCGGCACCGCAAAGACCGAAGCGATCCTCTTTGCCGGTATGGCTGCGGTCGGACTGTTCGCCGTAATGGTTCAGGTGCTGGTATCCTTCGCGGCGACGCTCGCCACACCCGTCGAGCGTGGCACGGCTGTCGGAATGGTAACGAGTGGTGTGGTGATCGGCATCCTTGGCGCGCGCTTCTTCGCCGGTATGCTCGCCGACCTCGCCGGTTGGCGGGCGGTGTATCTGACCTCGGCGGGCCTCACACTGGCGATGGCCGGGCTGCTTTGGCGTGTCCTCCCGCGCAATCTGCCGCCCGAAAGCCCTGACAGCTACGCAGCGGCTTTGCGCTCTATCCCCCTTCTGTTCCTGACGGATCGCGTACTTCTGGTGCGCGGCATTCTCGCCTTGCTGATCTTCGCAGCGTTCAGCACCTTCTGGACCGCGCTGGTGCTGCCGCTCAGCGCTGCCCCATTCGGCTATTCCCACACCCAGATCGGCCTTTTCGGACTGGCCGGCATGGCGGGGGCTATCGCTGCAACGGGCGCGGGCAGGCTTGCGGATCGCGGTCTCGGTCAATGGACGACAGGTCTCTCGCTCACGCTCCTGCTGGTGTCATGGGGGCTGATCGCATTGCTGCCGATTTCAATTCCCGCCCTGTTGATTGGTGTCGTGCTGCTGGACCTCGCCGTACAGGCCGTCCATGTCACCAATCAAAGCATCATTTTCGACCGGCACCCGCAGGCGCGCAGCCGGCTCGTCGGCGGATATATGGCCTTCTACTCTCTCGGCAGCGCTATCGGAGCCATTGGGGCAACTACGGTCTACGCGCAAGCCGGCTGGGCCGGGGTTTCGACACTGGGGGCGGCATTCAGCGCGGCTGCGTTGCTCGGATGGGTTTTCACACGCCGTCTGCCTATGCGCATCAGGGAAACGGGCGACGATTGACCTGCGGACATTCGGAGCGACGGCTTTTGGGCTAAGAAGCCAGCGTAATGAGGCGGCCACGGATTTGGGACGCTCACAGCCTCAAGCATGTGTTGCAGGAACTCCCTGGCCGTCCTCCTGTCGGCTTTGTCGATGAGTGGGTCATCCCTCCATTCAAAAGAAAGGATCGGACCATCAAACCGTGGGATCAGACAGCCAGTGGTTCAAGAGCAACTTTGACATCCTGGACAGTACAGGCGCATGCTTCAGGAGCATCAGGCAGGCTATACGGAGGGGCCAATGTCAGCAATCGCGCTGCCACGCACGGTCAGGGCCAAGCTTCTGATCGCGATTGCCGCGATGCTGACACTGATGCTGGGCTCCGGCATTCTGGCCATCAGCGGGCTCAACCGTACCGGCAGCGCGCTGGCCTCGCTCAGTGAAGAGCGGCTTCCGGATATCCTCTCGGCGACAAGGCTCGCGCAGCAAAGCACGGCCCTGGCGGCACTTGCCCCTTTTGTCAGCTCTGTCGAGGTGATGAATCAGCTCGAGGCCGAAACGGTGCGGATCGATGGGATGATCCGCGATCTTGGTCAGCTGGTGGCGGATCTGCCCGACAGCGCATCTTTCGCCGGAGAGACCGGGCAGCGGGTGCGCGATCTTGCCAGCGGGCTGTCGCAGGCTATCAGGCAATTGTTGGAGGCCAGCCGCAAGACCCTGGAATTGCGGGCGGAAATGGTCGAGCTTCACTATGGATTTGAACGCCATAGCGAGGCACAGGAGGCTCTGGCTGCAGCAATCTGGACCAGTCCGAGGCAGCTGTTCTCTGAGGCAGTCGAGATTATCCTTGTTGCAAGGATTGCCGATGGCAGCTGGCAGCTCGATCAGCTGGAAGCGCGGTTCCAGGCGGTACGGGCCGGCCTGACTTCGGCCGAACTGCCGGCGCGCGCAGCGTGGATACCCCGCTTTCTGGACCAGCAGAACAGCCTTTTCGATCTGCGCCGCAACGAATTGCAATCGCAGCAGCGGGTCCGCTTTCTGCTGGCCTCGATCCATACGTTATCTGCAGATATGGGCGCCGAAGTGGCCGGGATCATCGCGACAACCTCAGCCGCTGCCGAGGTGCAAAGCGAGGCGCTGAGCGCGACGCTGGAACGAACCAAGCGCAATATCACAATTCTGGGGGTGATCGCCCTGGCTGCAGCAGCCCTCACGGCGCTATACGTCCTTACGGATCTGGCACGGAACCTTGATGCCGTCACCCGGGCGATGTCGCGGCTGGCCGCAGGCGACCGCAGCGCCGGCATCCCCGGCCTGCAGCGCAGTGACGAACTCGGCAGCCTCGCCCGTGCCGCCAGCGTCTTTAAGGATGCCAGTTTCGAGCGCGAGCGACTGGCTGAACAGGTGATCGAGGGCAATCGTCTCGTCGATGCGACCTTCACCAATATGAGCGATGGCATTTCGGTCTTTGACCGCGAGCAACGCCTGATCTCGTGGAACCCGCGTTTTCTGACGATGACCGGCCTTGCCGCCGACAGCATCCGCCATGGCATTGCATTTGGCGCCATCGCCGATCAGCTGCGCGCCGCGGATGTGACGCTGCACGGGCTCCATGGTGGCCAGGTATCTCATCTGGAAACCGCGAATACGCGCAGCAGCACCATGGCCTCGTATGAGATGCATCACCCGGACGGACGCGTGATCGAGATCCGCAGCCAGCCGATGCCCGAGGGCGGCTTTGTCACCGTTTATATGGATCAGACCGACCGCCGCCGCATCGAACGCCAGCTGCACCAGGCGCAGCGGATGGAGGCCGTGGGACAGCTGACAGGTGGCATCGCCCATGATTTCAACAACTTCCTTGCGGCGATCAGCGGTAATCTCCAGATGTTGCAGGATCGGCTCTTTGACGACCCCGAATTGTCACAACGCATTCTGCGAGCGCTGGATGCGACGGAACGCGCGGCATCTGTGACCGAGCGCCTGCTCGCTTTCTCGCGCCAGCAGGCCTTGCGGCCGGTGCTGACCAGAGTTGATGAGCTGATGTTCAACCTTCTGGAACTTCTGGGATATCGGCTCGCACCCACGGTCGAGATCCGGGCAGAGATCGCCCCGGACCTGCCCGCCATTGTGGTGGATCCGGGGCAATTGGAAAGTGCGGTACTGAACCTTTTGTTCAACGCCCGCGATGCTTTGCCCGA
The DNA here is from genome assembly GCF_030052995.1 of Gemmobacter sp. 24YEA27. Classification (NCBI taxonomy): domain Bacteria; kingdom Pseudomonadati; phylum Pseudomonadota; class Alphaproteobacteria; order Rhodobacterales; family Paracoccaceae; genus Gemmobacter; species Gemmobacter sp. 24YEA27. The sequence continues at coordinate 4,053 of NZ_JASJPW010000010.1, forward strand.
AGGCGGCACCGTGACCCTCAGCGCCACGATGCATAAGGGCGCGCTGTCTCTGATGGTCGCCGATCAGGGCATAGGCATGTCGCAAGAGGTGCTGGCGCGGATCTATGAGCCGTTTTTCACCACCAAGAGCAATGGGCGCGGCTCGGGCCTCGGGCTGAGCATGGTCTATGGTTTCATTGCCCAGTCCGGCGGCGAAATCTCGGTCGAAAGTGCTCCGGGCGCAGGCACCAGGGTCAGGATCCGGCTGCCGCTGCCCGTGGATATGTCGCCCGCTGCCACGTCGGGCGCGCTGGCTGAGGTGCCAGAACCTGGCCAGGGTCAGCATATACTGCTGGTCGAAGATGATCCTCTGGTGCGCGAGACGGTCGCCGATATTCTGCTCTCCCTTGGCTACCAGGTCCGCGAGGTCCCGGACGCCCGGGCGGCCCGGGAAGCGCTTGCACAGAGCCGGTTTGATCTGCTCTTAACCGATGTGCTGCTGCCCGAGGGTCTGACCGGCTTCGATGTGGCGCGCGACGCCGAGACCTTGCAGCCCGGACTGCCGGTGCTGTTCGCCTCGGGCTATATGCAGGTCGAGGGCGCGGGCGCGCTGCATTTGCCGGAAGGCGCCACAGTGCTGCGCAAACCCTTCCGGAAAAGCGAGCTGGCCCGGGCAGTCAGCTCATCCCTGCATCCCCCGGGGGATGGTGCAGCGGCCTGAGGCACTGCCCTGATGCATCTGCATTCCTTCACCGGGATGCATGGTCACCGTCAGTGTTCACAGCCAGATCGGGCGCCGCAGAGTCTTTCACCTCACCGCCCCTGCGCGGGATTCAGGGGCGTTCGAACTCATATTTTTTAATTTAATTCAATATTATAGCATATAGATGGCAGGATTCTATGCCTCTTCACGGCACAGTTCGACGGGCATCATTCTCCGCTCCGGTTTCGGCTTGATTCTTTATTTATTATAGCAGAATTAATAAATAGGCCTTTTGAGGAGGTGCCATGATATTCCTTGCTGATACCGCGAAAGCCGGGACCAGCCATATCCCGCTCTTTTTCGGGCGCGTGGATGACAGCGGGCGCGAAGGGTTGCAGCCGATCGCTGACGTCCCCCGGCTCTATAATAATTATGGCTTTGCGACCAAAAACCAGGCGGTCCCGGCCCGGCTGGTGAACCACGTTACCGCTGCAACCCTGGACGGGGCGGCCGCGGGGGTGGCGGATCACCCCGTGACGCAGGCCGGACTTGAGATTTGCACCCGAGATCGGGTAAAAATGGGGAAAAGTGTTGTCTGATCATAGTCTTGATGCCCTGGCCCAGCTTGTTGACACCCGTTCTGCCGGGAAGACCCGTTTTCTGATCGCACTGGCCGGCCCACCGGGTGCCGGCAAATCCACCATGGCGCGTCGCCTCGCGGAACGGCTGCGGAATGCCGATATCCTGCAGGCCGATGGATATCATTATGACAACATCCTGCTGGATCAGCTTGGTCTGCGCCACCGCAAGGGCGCGCCGGAGACCTTTGACATTTCCGGCCTTGCCGCGATGCTGCACAGGATCAGAACCGGCGAAGAGGTGGTCACCCCTGTCTTTGACCGCCGCCTTGACCTGGTGCGCGGTGCCGCCGGCCATCTGCCACCGGATGTGAAACATGTGGTGGTCGAAGGAAACTATCTGGCGCTTGAGACCGGCCCCTGGGCACAGCTGCGGCCCCTCTTCGATCTGATCGCATATATCGATGTGCCGGAGGAGGAATTGCGGCGGCGGCTGACTCAGCGCTGGACGGATCTCGGTTGTTCCGAGGCAGAGGTCGCGCAACATGTCGATGACAATGATATGCTCAATGTCGCGATGGTTCGCGACCAGAGCGGCGCGTTCGACTTCATCCTGCGGAGCTGACCTCTGCCTCTGAAACACGCTGACGGCCCGCCCTCCGGCGGGCCTTTTCCGTTTCTTCAGGGTCCAATTGTTAATGGACGATGAACAGGCATGCCTCAATTCGCAGATCATCCATTCACATAGAATCGCTTTCCTCTGCTCAGGGAGTGCCGCCCTGCGGCGAGAGAGGAGACAAAGATGCAACCCATTCTGGAAATGAGGAACGTCTCGAAGACCTTTGGCAGCGTTAAGGCGCTGTCGAATGTGCAGCTCTCGCTTTACCCGGGCGAAGTTCACGCGCTGATGGGAGAGAACGGGGCAGGCAAGTCCACGCTGATGAAGATCCTCTCTGGCGCCCACCGGCCTGATGCGGGGGCTGAGATTCTGATTGAGGGGAAGCCGGTGAACATCACCGGTCCGATCAGCGCGAGAGCGGCCGGGATCTCGATCATCTATCAGGAACTGGCACTTTCCCCCAATCTGACAGTCGCGGAAAACATCTTTCTCGGGCGCGAGCTGTCCCATGGCGGGGTACTGCGCCATGCCGAGATGGAGGCCTCAGTCGCACCGGTCCTCAAACGCCTCGGCGCGGGGTTCTCGGCTTCAAGCACAGTGCGCTATCTGAACGTCGCCAATCAGCAGCTGGTCGAAATCGCTCGCGCGCTCCATGCCGACAGCCGCATCCTGATCATGGACGAGCCGACAACGGCGCTGTCGGAACGCGAGACCGAAGGCTTGTTTTCCATGATCCGCCAGCTGCGCTCGGAAGGGCTGGCCATCGTCTATATCTCGCACCGCATGAACGAGGTTTACGAGCTGGCCGACCGGGTCTCGATCCTGCGCGACGGCACCTATGCCGGCACGCTGGACCGGGACGAGGCGTCGCCGGACGCCATCGTGAAACGGATGGTCGGGCGCGAGCTTTCCTCGCTTTACACCAAGACTGGCAGCGGCGTTGCAACAGCCGCGAGCACGATGCTGAAAGTGCAGGGCCTGTCGGACGGTCGCCGGGTGCATGGCTGTTCCTTTGATCTGCAGGCAGGCGAAGTCGTCGGCCTTGCCGGGCTGGTCGGGTCCGGACGGTCCGAACTGGCGCAGGCAATCTTTGGCGCCCGCCCCCGCAAATCCGGCGAGATGTGGCTGGACGGCAAGCCCTTTGCACCCCAGACGCCCCAGGACGCCATCGCCGCGCGCGTCGCCTATCTGACCGAGGACAGGCGCGGAGATGGCCTCTTTCTCGACATGTCCTGCGAAGAGAACATCAATACCGGCGTGCTGCGCAATGATGCCCGCTGGGGCATGGTGCTGAACCGCGCCCGCGCCCGCGAAAGAGCGGATGAATCGATCCGCAACCTCTCGGTCCGCGTCCCGAATGCGAGTTTCCCGGTCGGGGGCCTGTCGGGCGGAAATCAGCAAAAGGTGCTTTTGTCGCGCTGGCTGCAGATCCGGCCCAGGGTGCTGATCCTTGATGAGCCGACGCGCGGCGTCGATATCGGGGCGAAATCCGAAATCTACCGGATCATTGACGCGCTCGCCCAGGAGGGGGTGGCGATCCTTGTGATCTCGTCCGAGCTGCCCGAGGTGATCGGCGTCTCGGACCGCATTCTGGTCATGCATGAAGGCCGGATCAGTGGCGAGGTCGGCGGCGCGACGGGCATCGCCCCGACACAGGAGAATATCATGGCATTCGCCTCAGGGGTCGGGCTTTCAAGCGCCGCCTGAGACCGGATCCGGGCGCCATTTTGCGCCTGGCGTTACATCACGAGTGATTGGTGTTGCCTGCACGCTGCCGGGCCATTTTGTCCGGCAGCGTCAGGATTTCAGGGACGGGAGGAGGAACAGGCTATGAGCTCAACGGATACAACAATCGGCTTCAGCGCAGCCGAGCGGCAACGGCGTCTGAAGGCGATGATCGCGACGCTTGGCATGTTGCCGGTGCTCATCGTGGTGGCGATCGGATTTCATCTTTTGTCGGATGGACGTTTTTTCACCGGCCAGAATGTCTCGGTTGTGTTTCAGCAGGCTTCGGTGAACATCGTGCTTGCGGCGGGGATGACCTTTGTCATCCTGACGGCGGGGATCGACCTCTCGGTCGGCTCGGTACTGGCGGCGGCGGCGATGGCCGGGCTGATCGTCTCGAATATGCCCGGGCTCAGCTATCTGTGGGTCTTTGCAGCGCTTGGCACCGGGCTTGGCTTCGGGATGCTGAACGGCCTGCTGATTTCCTCGCTGAAACTCCCGCCCTTTATCGTGACGCTCGGTGCCATGACGGCTGTGCGTGGCATCGCGCGGCTGATGGGCAATGACACTACGATATTCAATTCCAATATCCCCTTTGCCTTTATCGGCAATGGCGCGATCCCGATCATTCCGGGTGTCTTCTCGCTGCCCTGGCTTGCCGTCATTGCGCTGCTGGTCATCGTGGCCTCCTGGTTCGTGCTGAAACGCACCGTGCTGGGCACCCATATCTATTCCGTCGGTGGCAATGAGGCTGCGGCGCGGCTGTCGGGGATCAAGGTGCCACGGATCTATCTGATCGTTTACGGCATCTCGGGTCTCTGCGCGGGTCTGGGCGGGGTGATGCTTTCGACCCGGCTTTACGCTGCGAACGGGCTGCAACTGGGCCAGGCCTATGAGCTTGACGCCATCGCGGCGGTGATCCTCGGGGCACTTCTTTCGTCGGCGGTATCGGCTCGATCTGGGGCACGCTGATCGGCGCGCTGATCATAGCAGTTCTGTCGAATGGCCTCGTACTGATCGGGGTCTCTGACATCTGGCAATATGTCATCAAAGGGCTGGTGATCATCGGCGCCGTCGCGCTGGACCGCTTGCGCCAGAAGGATTCTGCCCGGACCTGAGGCCGGGAAACAGAAGGCCGGATGCGCGGGCGGGTCTGCCGCCTCCGGCCATGGTGTTCAGGCCCGGGAGGAGAGAGTTAATGTTCAAGCATAATATGATGGCCGGAGCTGCTGTTCTGGCGCTGCTGGCCGGACCGGCGCTGGCCGAAGAGCAACCGGCAGGCAAGAAGCTGGAGCGGATCGGCATCTCGCTGGGCTCGATGGGAAATCCGTTCTTCGTCGCGCTCGCAAGAGGCGCCGAGGCCGAAGCGAAAACCATCAATCCCGATGTCGAAGTGCTGGCATTCGGCTATGATTACGATATCGCCAAACAATTCAGCCAGATCGACAATTTCATCTCGGCCGGGGTCAACCTGATCCTTCTGAACCCCGCCGATCCTGTGGCGATCGGCCCGGCGATCAAGCGCGCGCAGGATGCGGGTATTGTCGTGGTGTCAGTGGATACCTTTGCAGAAGGCGCCGATGCGGTGGTGACGACGAATAACGTGCAGGCGGGTGAAATCGCCTGCCAGTATATCGTCGACAAGCTGAAGGGCGAGGGCAATGTCATCATCCAGAACGGCCCCCAGGTCTCGGCCGTGACGGACCGGGTCAAGGGGTGCAAAACAGCGTTTGAGGCGGCTCCGGGCATCACTGTTCTCTCGGATGATCAGGATGCCAAAGGCTCGCGCGAGGGCGGTATGAATGTCATGCAGGGCCATCTGACCCGCTTTGACAAAATCGACGCGGTCTTTGCGATCAATGACCCGCAGGCGATCGGCACGGATCTGGCCGCCCGCCAGCAGGGCCGCAATGGCATCATCATCACCGCCGTCGATGGCGCGCCCGATATCGAAGTCGCGCTGAAAGACGATGCCGCGGTGATGATCGAGGCCTCTGCCTCGCAAAATCCCTATGACATGGCGCGCCGCGCGGTGGATCTGGGCGCGAAGGTGCTGAATGGCGAATCCCTGGCCGAGCCGGTCGAGCTGATGGATTCAAAGCTCGTGACCCGTGAAAATATCGGCGATTATGTCGGCTGGGCCACCGACCCCGCCGTCACCAATTAAGGCAAGCTGACGGGGCTCTGTGGGCGCGCTCCCTTCCCGGATCCTCTGATATCAGCGGCGGCGGTTCAGGCTTCTTCCTTCCGAAGCTTGCAACCGCCGCATTTTTCTGTAGCCTCCGGTCGAGGGAGGATGCGCATGAAGCCGGTTTGCCGCTTTATCATCCGATTGCGGCCACGGCTCGCCTTTTTGTGGCTGAGCGTGATGGCAACTGCGACCCCTCTGATGGCAGAGGCTCCGGAAACGCCCCGCCTGGCAGAGGTTATCATCGCCGCTCTCTCCAATCCGTTTTTCGCCCATCTGGCGCGCCAGATCGAGATAAGCATCTCGGAGCTCTCACCGGGAACAGAGGTCGTGGTGCGCTCCAGCGGCTATGACCTGAACCGCCAGCAGCGCCAGATCCGCGATGCTGTGGCGGAGGGGGCTGATTTCCTGATCGTCAATGCGGTCAATACGACCGGGCTCTCCGGGGTGATCGCCGAAGCGCGCGCCGCCGGAATCCCGGTGGTTGCGGTCGATGTGAAGGCCGAGGGGGCGGACGCCTTTGTCACCTCGGACAATGTCGAGGCCGGGCGGATCGCCTGCGCCTATATCGCGGACCGGCTGGGCGGAAAGGGCAATGTGCTGCTCCTTTACGGCCCGCCGGTTTCGGCCGTCCTGGATCGCAATGCCGGGTGTGGAGCGACGCTGGCGCTGCATCCCGGCATCACAATCCTGACCGAATATGGCGATTCCGGTGGCAGCCGCCTTGGCGGTCTGACCTATATGTCACAGCTGCTGCCGCGCCTGCCGCATATTGATGCGGTGTTTTCCTTCAATGACCCGACCTCACTGGGCGTGCTGCAGGCAGCGCGCGAGGCGGGCCGGAACGAGTTCTTCATCGTTTCTGTAGATGCTTCGCCCGAAGGCCTGCGCGCCATGACTGAGAAAGACAGCCTCCTCGTGGGCAGTATTGCACAATATCCAAAGGCGATGGCCGCTCAGGCGGTTCATGTGGCCCTGGCGCTCTTGCATGGTGAGGCTGTACCGCAGCCCGAACTCACAGTTCCTGTGCAGCTTTTTACCCGGGAGATGCTGGCCGAAGGCAAGAATTACTGGATGGATCCTCTGTGACGGCGTCTCAGACCAGCAGAGAAACCATCGCCGTGGTCGAGGACGATCCGGCACAGGCGGCTTTGCTTTGTGAATTGCTCGAGGCGGAAGGCTATCTGCCCCGCCCCTGCCCCAGGGCACGAGACCTGGCACTGCTGCTGGCAGATGAGCCGCCCGTCCTCGTCCTGCTTGACCTCGGCCTGCCGGACGAGGACGGGCTGGCTCTGGCGGCACGGGTGCGGGCTTTGCACCAGATCCCCATCATCATCCTGACCGGGCGTGGATCAGAGATCGACCGGGTGGTAGGGTTAGAGATCGGGGCGGATGATTATCTCGTCAAACCCTTCAGCCTGCGCGAACTCGCCGCGCGCATACGCGCCGTCTTGCGCCGCAGCACAGGTGTTGCGCTGCCGGGTCCGGGAGATGCGCCCCTGCGCGAAGGGTTCCGGTTCGGCGGTTGGGTGCTCGACACGCTGCGACGCAGACTGACCGATCAAAAAGGCAGTGCCGTGGATCTGACAGTCGGCGAATTCGACCTTCTGGCGGCACTGCTGGCCGCACATGGACGGGTTCTTTCGCGCGCCCAACTTTTGGATATGACGCGGCGCGGGCATGACGCAGTTTATGAACGCACAATCGACGTTCTGATCCTGAGGCTCCGGCGCAAAATCGAACCGGACCCCGCGCATCCCCGGTTGATCATGACCGAACGTGCAATCGGCTATCATTTCGCGGGCGCGGTCGAGGTCGTCTCTGCGGATAGCCCGCCGCGTCGCAACGGCCTCAGCGATCCGCGCTCAGGACAGCCGCCCCGCCAGCGCATGTGACCGGTCGCCCAGCATCAGCACGCTGGAATCCGGCGCGAGCAAGGCCGAAACAGGCAGGGTTGCTGCCCCCACCGGCGAAACCAGGGCACCAAAGCTGCCCCCCAGCAGCTCGGGTGCGATGATCCCGATGGCCGCAGCCTCATTGAAACGCGCCTGCACCTGCGCGAGAAGATCGAGATGCAGATTGCGTGGCAGAATACTGTCAATGATGATTGCTTCGAGGTCGATGACCGAAGTGATCGCGATGATCGCCTCGACCAGCGCCCCCGCACAATCCAGCGTCCAGTCCCGCACTGGCTGACGGGCCACTTCGGGCAACGGCTCAAGCGCACGAACGCGGGCGATCTGAATTCCCTGCGCGCGCAGGTGATCCATCAGCACGCAGATCGAGGCGCGGTGCAGCAGGCTGGTATATCGCGCAGACGACGCTGTCACTGATATCAGGCCTGAGGGTGAGACCGGCAGCGGCCCGAGCGCCGCGCTGTTTCCATTCGGGCCCGTATGAACCTTGCCATCCAGCACCAGGCCGCCGCCGATAAAGGTATCAATCGAAATATGCATGAAATCGCGGAACCGGGTGCCGCTGCCGAGCACAAGCTCGGCATGGGCGGCGGCTGTCGCATCATTTTCTACGAAAACCGGCATCTCTCCGCTGTCGAAGAAGCTCGTCAGATCCAGCGCCTGCCAGCGGCTGCCCAGGTCTTTGGGGAAGCCCAGCTCGTCGCTCCACCCGCCAAGGAAATAGGGGGCGGCAATGCCAAGACCCGCCACCGCAGCCCCGGGCGCACGGCCGGCCTGGGCGCGAAAATCCGCGATCGCAGCATTGCCCGCGCGCCGGACCCGGGCCGGGTCGGGGAAGTCATATTCCTGCTCCATCCGGGCGCAGATCTCGCCGGCGAAATCCAGCATCACCGCCTCCATTGCGCGACGGCCGATACTGATGCCGATACTGTAGAGCCGCGTCGGATTCACGGCATAGAGAACCGACGGCGATCCGCGCTTGCCAAGCCTTTTGCCAACCTGTCTGACGAAACCCGCCTGCTCCAGCCCATCGACAATATCAGCCACCGCTGCGGGGGTAAGATGCGCGACACGGGCGAGATCGGATTTGGAGGCCTCGCGCTGGTGGCGCAGCGACTGAAGCAGGAAACGCTCATTATACTGCCGCAGCCTGCCAGAATTGCTGCCCTTTCCTGACAATTGCCTGCCCTCTTTGCTGTTCCGGTGGGTTTTCCGCTATCACGTCCTAGCCTATCCGGTCTGCCCTGGCTGGGGTCAAGCCTGGTGCGGGCCTCGCCCCGCCATTTCTGACTAAGATCCGTCTTGCGTGGCTGGCTCTATTTAATATGGCAAATTTTCTAATTAACAGAGCTTCAGGGCGCGCGCTGCCGCCTTTTGAAAGCCCGGTTCCGGCGCGCCGTGACTCGCTTCTGATCGGCATTGTCGATTGCCCTTGCCGGGCGGGACGTCCGGACAGACCCCTGCGGCGTCAGGGCAGATATCAGCCGGCGCTGCGCTGTTCACTGTGCGACCTGGATCAGGTCGCGTGCAATTCCTTGCGCGCTTTTGCGTAAATGCACCAATCGCCGGCAGAATCCGGCTGATGCGCCAGATCTGTTGCAATTATGATGCAGCAATCACGCCATGCGGAACTTGCTGTTGTGCCATGTGTCACAAAGTGTTGACGAAAATAGTCAGGTGTTGGAAGGGCAACCAGGTAAAATTGTCGTAAATCGTCTTCTGCGGCAGCGCTGAAACCATAGAGCAAGCCAGAATTTCAAGCCAGCTCCCCCACATGTTCGCCCCGCGGCCCTCGGCCCGGATTCTTATTACGGGAGCCTCCATGAGCTATTCTTCGAAATCCACCGCCGGAAACGGCCTGCGTCCTTTGCCGACACTTGGGCTGCTGCCGGTCCTTGCGATCTCGGCCAGCATCGCCGGTGACGCTCATGCGCAAACCACCGATTCAGAGCATCTGGGCACCATCGTGCTGCATTCGGGCGGCGCGCAGGGCGAGGCCGCGACCGACTATCGCGTCACCGAAGGTTCTTCTGAAAAATTCACCCAGCCAATCGTCGATACGCCGAAGACGATCACCGTCATCACGCAGCGCCAGATGGAAGAGCGCAATGCCACCTCGGTGCTGGAAGTTCTGCGCACCACCCCGGGCGTGACACTCGGCTCGGGCGAAGGCGGCACGCCGATGGGCGACCGTTTCTTCATCCGTGGCTACCAGGCCGCCACCGATATGATGATCGACGGCGTGCGCAATCTGGGCCGGACCTCGAGTGAATCCTTCAATGTGGAATCGGTCGAGGTCGTCAAGGGCCCCGGCGGCGCCTATTCGGGCCGCGGCGCGACCGGCGGGTCGGTCAATCTCGTCACCAAACAGGCACACCTGGGCGAAAGCTTTAATACTGCCTCTGTCACTGTCGGCAATGGCAAGCATAAGCGCCTGAGCTATGACGGCAATTTCGACCTCGGTCAGGATATGGCGCTGCGTCTTAACCTGATGGCGCAGGATTCGGGCGTGCCGGGACGCGATGTGCTGAAGGATGACCGGAAAGGTATCGCGCTGGCCTTTGCCAAGGGCTTTGGTGCCAGCAAGGTTTCGCTGAGCCTCTCGCATGACGAGGCGCATGGCACCCCCGATCTCGGCGTGCCGATGGAGACCGCAGGCTGGCGGACCCGCAACGGCGGGCCGGCGATCTCAACCGCCAACCCGGGCCGCCCGATCGAAGTGATGCCGGACAGCGCGTTCTTCGGCTCGGCGCATCGAGACTTCCGCGATGTGACGAACCAGAGTGCGGTGCTGAAATTTGAACATGAATTCAGCGAGACCCTGAAATGGGATACCACCCTGGCCTGGATCGGGTCCGAGCAGCATTACCTGATGACGCGCCCGAGCATGAGCGGAACCACCGATCAGGTGGTACGCGATCTGCGTTCGGGTGCGAAAAAGAACCGGGCCTTCGCGTTCCAGACCGGCCTCAACGGATCGTTTGAAACCGGCACGCTCAAGCATGATTTTGCAGTTGGCCTGGAATATTCGAAAGAAAAGATCGGATCGGCGAGCCTGATCGGCACCGGCCCGGTTGTCGGAGGTAATCCGCAGGCGCCGACCGTTGGAACCACCCCGGTCGGCAACCCCAACCCCTATGATCCTGTGCAATATCCTGGCTACAGCTGGGGCGCGTGGGGCACTCCGATCGAGACCACGACCAAGGCGCTCTATCTCTTCGACACCATCCATTTCGACCCGCAATGGTCGCTGGATCTGGGGTTGCGTTACGACAAGTATGAGGTCGCAGACAACGCCCGGTCGCGCAAAGACAATATGCTGAACTACTCTGCCGCGCTGGTCTATAAGCCGGCACAGAATGGCACTGTCTATCTTGCCATCGGCACGTCGTCGAACCCGTCGGGCGAATGCGCAGGTATGGCAGGGGGCGCGGACGGCGCGGGCGCCTGTACGCTGACCGCGGCCAATGTCAATCTCGACCCGGAAAAGAGCAAGAGCTACGAGCTCGGCACCAAATGGGAGCTGTTTGACAGCCGCCTGCTGGTGTCGGCCGCCCTGTTCCGCACCGAGAAAAAGAACGCCCGTGTGACCGACCCGATCACCGGCGTTGGTGTTGCTCTGGCCGGCGAAAGCCGCGCGCAAGGCATTGAGATCGGCGTTGCGGGTCAGATCAATGATCAGTGGGGCGTCTCGCTCGGCTATGCCTATACCGATGCGGAAGTGATCAAAGGCGGCGGCACCACCGGCGCCAATGACGGCAAGCAGATGCAGTTCAATGCGAAGAACAGCTTCAGCCTGTGGTCGACCTATGCGGTCAATGACAAGCTGACCCTGGGTGGTGGTGCGACCTTTACCGACAAGCGCTGGCTTGATGCGGCGAACACGATGATCCTGCCGTCGCAATGGCGCTTTGACGCAATGGTCGCTTATGAGCTGACCGAGGCCACCGTGCTGCAGGTCAATATCAACAACCTTCTGGACGAGCGGCTCTATGACGCGTCGCATGTAGGGATTTTCGCGAACCGCGCGCCGGGTCGTTCGGTCACCGCCAAGATCGATTACCGGTTCTGAGCCGGGCCTCAGCCCCTGGCTCACCTGATCCTGGAAAGGGGCGGCGCCATGTCGCCCCTTTTCCACATCTGAAGGCGGCACATCTGCCGCCCGCCTTCCTGTCCGGCCCGCCCGATCCGGGCTTACCCAGGTACGGGTAGCGCGCTATCCTTGCCAGAAACCAGACGGAGCCACCGATGCTTGTCACCATTCCCGATCTGCTGACCAAAGAAGAACTGGCCTATATCCGTCAGGTGCTTGAAGGGACCGACTGGGTCGACGGGCGGGTGACTGCGGGCGATCAGGCGGCGCAGGTCAAGCAGAACCTGCAAGTCCCGCAAGACAGCCCCGTTGGCCGCGAATTGTCGCAGATCGTGGCGCGTGCGCTTGGCCGCAACCCGGTCTATTCCTCGGCGGTTTTGCCGCTGCATGTGCTGCCGCCGATGTTCAACCGCTATGATCCCGGCATGACCTTTGGCGCGCATGTCGATGGGTCGATCCGGGTCGTACCCGGCTCTGGCCAGCGCATCAGGACCGATGTCTCGACCACGGTCTTCCTGACCCCGCCCGAAGACTATGACGGCGGTGAACTTGTCGTGCATGACACCTACGGCACCCATAAAGTCAAACTGCCTGCGGGGGCTGCGGTGATCTATCCGGCGACCTCGCTGCATGCGGTGACGCCGGTCACGCGTGGCTCCCGCTGGGCCTCGTTCTTCTGGGCACAATCCATGCTGCGCGATGACTGGCAGCGTCATATGCTTTACGATCTGGATCAGGCGATCATGCGGATCCGGTCACTTTTGCCCGATGATGATCCGGCGGTGACCACATTGACCGCACATTACCACAATATGATCCGCCAATGGGCCGAGGTCTGACCCTTGCGCCAGGATTTCGCGATCCCGCCTGATGTCGTCGCTCTGTGCGATTATGCGAGGCTTGCGCAGGAGCGACTGCCGGCGATGGTCTCGGCCTGGCTGGACGGGGGCGCAGGCGACAGTGTGACCCATGCGGCCAATCTGACGGGCTGGGGCAGGATTCGGCTGGCGGGAGGAGTGCTTGCGGATATGCGCGGGGCCTCGACCGGCCTGTCGCTTTTTGGCCTGGCGCTGGATCATCCCGTGCTTCTGGCGCCGGTGGCTTATCACCATCTTGCCCATCCGGAAGGTGAAATCGAAACCGCACTAGGAGCGGCCGCGACCGGTGCGGTTATGACCCTGTCGACGCTGGCTTCGACGCGGATCGAGGATTTCGGTTCGGTGGCGCAGGGGCCCTGGTGGTTCCAGCTTTATGCCCAGGCCCGGCGCGAGGATACCGAAAGCCTGATCCGGCGCGCCGAAGAGGCGGGCGCCCGCGCGCTGGTGCTGACGGTCGATGCGCCGGTCAAGCTGCGCAATACCGAAGAGAGGATCGGGTTTCGCCTGCCCGACGGGATCGGGCCGGTCAACACTATCGGCATGGCGCCGCCCCGTGTTACCGCAATGCCCGGGCGCAGCGCCGCGTTTCTCGGGCTACTGGAGACACAGCCGAGATGGGAAGATCTCGCCTGGATCCGGGCGGCAACGCGCCTGCCGATTCTGCTGAAGGGGATCACGAGACCTTCGGATGCGATCCGCGCCATGGCAGCAGGCATCGACGGGATCATCGTCTCGAACCATGGCGGACGGGCGCTTGACGGCCTGCCCGCCTCTGCCGAGATCCTGCCCCGGATTGCCGAAGCCACAGCGGGGCGGGTGCCGCTGATCTGCGATGGCGGCATCCGGCGCGGCACCGACATTCTGAAAGCGCTGGCGCTCGGGGCGGCGGCGGTGATGGTGGGGCGCCCGCAGATTCACGCGCTTGCGACCGGCGGCGCAAGCGGGGTCGCGCATATGGTCACCATTTTGCGGGCCGAGCTTGAAGTGGCAATGGCACTGACAGCTTGCAACTCGCTGGAAGCGATCAGCCGTGATGTTCTGTGGCAGGACTGAATGGGGCAACAGGCCAAAGGGTATCGCCGTCTGGCTGAGGCCTGACCTCTTTCGTGGCCTTTCCGGCAGCCAGCCTGTCTGAAGCGTGATCGGTCCCTGCCCTGCTTTGAGCAAGCGATCGATTCGCCGCCCTTCCCTGGGAAGTTCCGAAAAACCAGCCTTTCAAGACATTTGTTGAAACGTATCCATCCGGTGAGGGCCGTCTGATGAAGGGGACTGATGTCGGCTAAGACGCTGACCTTATGGATGACCCTAAGTTCAGATCACAGATCGAGGTTCTCTCGGTTGTCGACAAAGGTCGGCGGCGGGAATGGACGGATGCCGAGAAGGTTCGGATTGTCGAAGAGAGCCTTCGGGGTTTTCGGCAATGCGCCGCGACGGCTCGGCGTTACGAGATTTCGCGGGCACTGCTGACGCGGTGGCGTCGGGATTTTCGGTCCGGTCAACTTGTCGCTGGCAGTCGCCCGCAGTTTCTTGCGGTGCAGGTTGCTTCGGATACTGCTGGCACGGCATGCCGCCAATCTACCACCGAGCCGACCTCCGACCGCGAAGACCACGTCGAGATCACGCTGGCCAACGGGCGCAGGCTTGCGGTCGCCGCCGCCATCGATCCGATGCTGCTGGCGCGTCTGGTGCAGGTTCTGGACCGGGCATGATCGCGTTTCCGGCTGGGGCGAAGGTCTGGATCGCGGGCGGGGTGACGGACATGCGCTGCGGGATGAACAGCCTGGCGCTGAAGGTGCAGCAGGGGCTGGGGCGCGACCCACACGGTGGCGAGATCTTCTGTTTTCGCGGGCGCAGGGGGGATCTGATCAAGGTGCTGTGGCACGATGGGGTCGGCATGTCGCTCTATCTGAAGCGCCTGGAGGCGGGGAAGTTCATCTGGCCGGTGAGCCGGGACGGCGCTGCCGTTCCTGTCTCGGCGGCGCAGCTCGGCTATCTTCTCGAGGGGATCGACTGGCGCAATCCGCGCTGGACGCAGCGGCCTGCCTCGGCGGGCTGACAGCCCCAAAATCCTTTGTTTTGTTGGACTGTTTTGCATCCCTGTGGTAGGCCTTCGCATGTCGGAGACCCCCTCGGAGATCGATATCCTGCGTGTTGCCCTCGCTGCGGCAGAGGCGCGCACTGCTGCTGCAGAGGATGAACTGATACAGGCGCGCGCCGTCGTTTCCGCCTCCGATGTGATGATCCGGCACTTGCAGCTCCAGATCGCCAAACTCCGCCGCGAGCAGTTCGGCCACAGCGCCGAACGCCACGCCCGGCTGATCGAACAACTCGAGATGCAGCTTAAGGATCTGGAGACGGACCTTGGGCAGGATCGGGCAAAGACGGATGCCGCCGTGGCGAAGACCACAGTTGCGGCTTTCGAACGTCGCCGTCCGTCCCGCAAGCCGTTTCCCGATCATTTGCCGCGGGAGCGCGTGGTGGTCGAAGCCCCGGCCTCCTGCACCTGTTGTGGGTCGACGCGCATCGTGAAGATGGGCGAGGACATCACCGAGACGCTGGAGGTCATTCCCCGGCAGTGGAAGGTGATCCAGACCATCCGCGAGAAGTTCACCTGCCGGGATTGCGAGAAGATCAGCCAACCACCGGCCCCCTTCCACCCCACGCCTCGGGGCTGGGCCGGCCCCAACCTGCTGGCGATGGTGCTCTTCGAGAAGTTCGGCCAGCATCAGCCCTTGAACCGGCAGGCCGAACGCTATGCCAAGGAAGGTGTCGAGATCAGCCTGTCTACGCTGGCCGACCAGGTCGGGGCCTGCAGCGTCGCGCTGCAGCCGATCCACGATCTGATCCGCACCCATGTTCTCGGCGCCGAACGACTACACGCGGATGATACGACCGTGCCACTGATGGCCAAGGGCGGGACGCAGACGGCCCGGCTCTGGACCTATCTGCGCGATGACCGCCCCTTTGCAGGCGGGGCACCACCTGCGGCGCTCTATTACTTCTCGACCGACCGAAGGATGGAACATCCGACCCGGCATCTGGCGGGCTGGACCGGCATCCTGCAGGCCGACGCCTATGGCGGATACAACGGCGTTTACGATGCGGCCCGCAAACCCGCGCCGGTGTTCAGCGCGCTATGCTGGAGCCACGCCCGGCGGAAGTTCTTCGAACTGGCCGACATCAAGGCCACCGCCCGTAAGGGCAGATCGGTCGCCGAAGAGATCTCGCCCATCGCGCTGGAAGCCGTCAAACGCATCGATGCCATCTTCGATGCCGAGCGCGAGATCACCGGCATGGGCGCCGAAGCGCGCCAAGATACCCGCAAGAGGCTGGTGCGCCCGATGGTCGAAGACCTGCACGACTGGATGCGGGCCGAGCGCGCCCGGATGTCGAAGCACAACCCCGTCGCCAAGGCCATCAACTACATGTTCGAGCAGGACGGCCGCTGGGACGCCTTCACCCGCTTCCTCGACGACGGCCGCATCTGCCTGACGAACAACTCAGCCGAACGAGCCCTGCGCGGTATCGCCCTCGGCCGCAAAGCCTGGCTCTTCACCGGTTCGCCCCGGGGCGGCGAACGCGCCGCCTTCATGTATTCCCTCATCGTCACCGCCAAGATGAACGACGTCGATCCTCAGGCTTGGCTGGCCGATGTCCTGGCACGACTCCCCGACATGCCAGTGTCGCGCCTGCCGGAACTGCTCCCCTGGAAATGGAAGCGCAGCCCCATCGCCAAAGCCGCATAACTGCGGCCTACGCCGGATGGTTACCGGTATTCTCGCATATGAGGCATTCGCCTCTCCGATGGGCAGGGGTGCCTCGCCGTTGTGCGCAGTTTGACCCGGCATGCTCCCCTCATGCGCCCAGCAATTTGGGCAGTCTGGCGAGGTTTCCGGCCGCCAACGTCAGGATGAAGCTCGACCGGACGCGCTCGATGCCGCGGAATACGGTCTGCGCGCTCCTGCCGATGGTCTTGGCCCAGCCAAAAGCCTCTTCGATCCGCTTGCGGTGCTTGAGCGACAGCGCATAGCCTTTGTGCCTGGTGGTGCGCCCGTCGATCGCGGAATGACGGGCTCGCTGGGCGACGCGCGGCGTGACGCAAGCTTGCCGCAGGTCGGTAACGAACTCTGCCGTATCATATCCTTTGTCGGCTCCCAGCGTCAGCCGCGGGGTCAAACCGGGGTCGTAACGGTGGATCATGTCGAGCGCGGCCCGCCGTTCCGCCCGGCCGCTGGCGCCCGTGAGGTCGGCCTGAACGATCAGCCCGCTACGATTTTCCATGATCGCATGGCCGATGAAGCAAAGCATGGCCCCGGTGCCCGGCGATTTTTTGTAAAGCCGCGCGTCAGGGTCGGTGGTTGAGACATGCGTTGCATTCGAGTGCCGCTTGCCCCGGAAGTCGACCTCGGCATTGCGGGTGCTGGGTTTCGGGCCAGGCATCAGGGGTGTCTCGTATCTGGTGGGCTGGGCATCGGCGGCGGTTCGGCGCACGGTCGGATCGCCTGGACCCTCGTCTTCACCCGGCGCGCCTTCGGCCTTGGGCCGGAAGCTCTTCATGGAAGCCCAGGCCTTCACCAGCGTGCCATCGACCGAGAAGTGGTCGTCCGACAGCAGCGGCGCGACCGCGCGATGCGCGAGAATGGCGGCCATCACCTTGCGCGACATCTCGGTGTTCAACAGGCGGTCGCGGTTCTTTGTAAAGACTGTCGGCACCCAGACATCGTCATCAATGCCAAGCCCGACAAACCAGCGAAACAGCAGGTTATACTGCATCTGCTCCATTAACTGCCGCTCGGACCGGACCGAATAGAGGATCTGGATCAGGCTGGCCCGGATCAACCGCTCCGGCGCGATCGAGGGCCGACCGAAGCCGATGTAGAGCTGCTCGAACTCGCCATCGAGGCTGGCGAGCGCGTCATTGACCACCTGCCGGATCTTGCGCAGCGGATGACGCGGCGGGATCCGATCCTCAA
Organism: Gemmobacter sp. 24YEA27; assembly: GCF_030052995.1. Lineage (NCBI taxonomy): Bacteria > Pseudomonadati > Pseudomonadota > Alphaproteobacteria > Rhodobacterales > Paracoccaceae > Gemmobacter > Gemmobacter sp. 24YEA27. The sequence goes on from NZ_JASJPW010000010.1 coordinate 21,705, forward strand.
GATCGACGTAGCTGAACAGCGATCCGCTCGTCTCGTCCGTCCCACGCATCTTCTCACCCCAGCATCGCAATGCTCAGGGTGAATCATGTTCCAAATCCCGCGTCGAGGCCCGACTAAATCAGCAGCCTGCTAAACGCCATGGTCAGTCCGGCAAAACTGCATGCAAGCGCATCGCGCAGACGCGCTGCATTTTCGGGACGGCAAATCAGGGCACTGGAATACGCGGCACCGCTGCAGCCGTAGATCCCGTCGTAATCCACCTGACCCACACGTTCGCGCCCCGGGAAGGAATTGTGATCCAGCACCCCATGGCAGATCTCGGCCAAGAGCAGCGCCGGATGGTGCCAGACCGCCGTGAAATCGAGATCATCGGGGACAAGCTGCGCCGGATCAGGGGCCAGCAACCGCCCCCCGGGCCCCCGGATCCCGCCAGGCACAGGTGGCAAATCGCGGTTGCGACGGACAAGCCGGGCCGGGGCCGCAAGGCCAGCGGCAAGCAAGCCGGGCCGGATGTCCGCCCATGCCGCGTCATTCGCCGCCCGGGCCTCGGGCCAGTCATACATGCCGAAAGAGACCACAAGGCTCATGGCGCGTCCCCTTCCCCGTCCCGGTTTCGACGCCAGCGCGGATGCGGAACCGGCTCTTTCACTTTCCAGGCGAAGCGCCGCAGGATGCTGAAATAGCTGGGAAACACATAGCCTCCATTCAGCCGCGCCCAATCGCCGCGCGCTGCGCGACAGGTGGCGGGCAGCCGATACCAAGGCACACGCGGCAACTTGTGATGCACAAAATGCAGGTTGTTATAAAGAAACAGCGGCGCCAGAATGGAGCGCTCGACGATGATCGTGCGGCCGTTCGGATCTTCGGCCCATTGATGTTCGCAATAGGTGCGGATTGCCAGAAGGCCCAGCCCGATCCAGCCCGGGACCGGCACATAAAGCCAGACCGGGATCCCCATGCCGAACTGGATGAAGGCCAGCACCGGCACGAGGCCTGCAAGATGATGCGCCCAGGCGTTACGGGTCCTGGAATCCCCTGCCGCGACACGGTGCATCTCGGCCAGGGTAAAGCCGGTCACCGCAAACCAGGGGCCGATCACCACCCGTCCGATCAGCGTATTATTCGCGATCCGCGCCGCCCGAAGGATGCGCGGCATCCCGAGCCAGTCGAACAGCGCGATGTAATAGCTTTCGGGATCATCATGCGGGTCGGTCAGGCGCTCGTCATTATGATGCTGCAGATGGGTCAGCTTATAACTGCGATAGGGGTAGAAGATGCCGATCGGCAGCCAGACCAGCGCCTCGTTGAGCCGCGCATTTTTGGTCGGATGGCCATGCAGCACCTCATGCTGCAAAGAGGAATGCAGCGCGACAGTGACCCCGATGACAATCAGCGCCAGCCAGGGGGAAAGCGGATAAAGCCAGAACCCGGCCCAGAGCCAAAGCCCATAGCACAAAGCCAGCAAGCCCCATGTTGGCCATTCGATCCGCGGCGGCACCAGGCCTTCGCGCGGCAGATCAGGCAATGTGGTCATGAGGCCTCTCAGTCATCGAATGCGCCAAGCCCTTCGGCGATGAGGTTGGTGGAGATCACCAGCGACACAATCGCGAGGGCGGGGAAGGTCGCCACCCACCAGATGCCTGCCGTAAGGAGCCCATAGGATTCGGCCACCGCAAGCCCCCAGTCGGTTGAGGGGGGTTGCAGGCCGAGGCCCAGAAAGCTCAGCGTCGAAATGGTGAAAAACGCATAGCCAAGACGCGTCATCGCCTCGATCAGCACGACCTGACGGATATTGGGCAAGATCTCGCGAAACATCACGCCAAAGGCGGATCACCATATCATCCTCGACATAGCCCGCCGAGGTCAGCAAGAGCACCTCAATGTCCCGAAAATCCAGTGTTTCTGGGTGGTCGAAGTCCATCTGCCGGTCTGCTTTGTCCGCCCGGCCAGCGGTCATGGCCGGCAAGCCGAGGGCCTGCCCCCTTCGGCGATTTTTGACGCGAGGTCAGCAAAAAGGGCGCGAAATTGCGCAGCCAGCCTGTCCGATGCGACCTCATACACAAACCCCTGTCTCCGGACGCCGGGGAAGGTCAATGCGGCATGGCGCTGCGGCCCTGCCCCAGATGGCGGTTGCGGTCCTGGTGAGCAAGGCAATTGGGAATGCTGAGCGTTACATTGGCAAAGGCGGAACCGGCACGCAGGCGCGTCATGGGTGGCCGCAATTGCCGCAGGCAAATCGGCCTTCATGCCCTCGGCCGGCCTTTCCAGACTTTCCGTTCTGGTCTTCAACCTCAGGCGCTTAGGTCAGGGACGCGCACCATTTCCACGCCTGGAATAGCACGCGGGTCTGTGCGACAGTGGTATCTGACAGCTGGTATCGCACCATTGCCCCAGGCCAGTTTGCACGGCAGGCAGAGATGGTCATAAGGGGACAGTGCCATGTGGCCCAGCGGGCAGAAAACCAGGCAGACCCATTTCTGGCTGGCTGATGACGATGTCAGCGCCATCAGTGAGGCGTTGCAGCGCGACGTGCCCGGAATGATCTGGCAATGTTCGCATATGATGCCAGATGTGCCGGCGCATGAATTTGCCGCGCTGAATGATGCGCTGAAATGCGGTGACGAAAGCCCGGTGAGCCGTCAGGCCTTCGCACCGCTTACCCCGTCAGCCCTGCAATTCCATGTCTGCCGCCCGCAGGTGCTGAAAGAGGCGCGCGACGGATATGCGCCGGACTATGTTTTCCCGCCAGAGATACGGATGGTCCGTTGCGGCAGAATGGCTGTGCGATGGGACAGCGGCGACGCTGACGAGGCTTTTACCAGGCGCCTCGGCGCGATCTGGAAAGCGATGCAATGCTGCACCCTGCCTGCGAAAGTCGATAGTCTGAGCGGCAGAGCCTTGTCGGGTTTCCGCATCGGTCCTGCGATGCTGGAGCAGGCGAGGAGCGAGGGGCTGTACCTGCAGGCCAATGGTCCGTTCTGCCGTCCGGCGGCGCGCAGGGCGTAACGCCGCCGTCGACCGCAGCTATGGCTCAGGGGTCGACTTGCGTCCCGCGCCGCCCTTCTTATCTCGCGCCCTTTTTTGAACGCGGGCAATGGTTTCCCGTACTTGCAACCCGGAGAGGTTGGCCGCAGCCTTTCACCCGACTTCACGGCAACAAGGGGATAGTCATGGCATTCAGACACAGAATGATCAGCGCCTTGATCGGCATGGCGGCGATGACATGGCTTCCGGCGGCGGCCAGTGCCCGAGAGGATGCCGATCTGCGCGCCCTGATGGCGCTGTTGCCTGCTTCTGTCTTTACGTCGGCAGAGCAGGGCTATGTCGAGTATATTGGCCTCGCACAGCTTGTGGAGAATGCCGGCTCACTCTCGTCAGAGCAGCTTGCCAGTCTTGCCTGGGGCGCGAACATACGGCCAGTTGCGGCTCTGGGCGCGGACCCGGCGCTGTTTCGCGCCAGATCCGGGATCGGGTTGCACGATCTGCGCTGGCTGGCCGGTTTCGGACAGGCGCCGCAGGAAATCTCGCTCTGGGGGTTCCCGGATGCGTCTGCCGCTCAGGGCGCATTTGACGGCCTGGCCGACCTTGGCTTCGCGCGGGCCGGGTTTCTGCCCGGTGTGCTGGCAAATGGCGATCTGGGCGCGATGGACTTTGCCCGCTCTGATGCGGCGGATCCCTGGCGCGGCCCGATGGGCAGAACCTCCACAGTCACTTTGCGTGACGCGGCCCTGCTGCAAGCCGCAACTTCGGCCGATTTCGCGCCTGTGCTTGGCGCGTCAACGACCGCCCTTGAGAGCGATGCCGGACGTATCGCTCTGGCCGGGGTCGAGTATGAGAGCGAGGGCGTGATCCAGGCCCTGATCCTGTCGCCGCTTGCGGTGGGGGCTCAGTCTGTCGATCCTGCGTTTCTGATCGGCAAGACCCAGCAAGAAGCACAGGCCGCATTCGAGGCCGAAGTCGCGAATATCTCCGCAGGGCTGCCGCTTTATTCAGGTGCCATTCTGGCCGAGGTCGTGACGCCGTCCGGCGCGCAGGCCGTTCTTTCTCTCGCCTATCCAAGCTGCGCCGAAGCGGAAGAGGCGCTCGCGCGGGTCCCTTTGCTTTGGATCCTGATGAACCCGGCCTATGTTCCCGCAGCCACCAGACTCACGGGCCAGATCGTTGACGCGGCCCCCGGCTGCGCGGCGCGGATCGTGCTCGCCCCGGCTGAGGACAGCGAGGCTGGCAACCTCCCCGTCCTGCGTTCGGTTGTGACCGGCATCCAGTTCCGCGATGTGGCGATCCTGCGTATCGGTTCCGCGCCCGCTGCGGCAGCGGCTGACTAGCCGCCACCCCGGCAGGTATCTGTCAGCGTTCCAACCTTCGGGCGGGTGGATTTCTGTGCCACACGTCGAATGGCCGCTTAGCGGGCATACTGTCGCACAGCACTCTCGCTCTGCGACCGGCGGCTATGGGCCGGCAACCGTGGCCCACCCCTTTCGAACTGACGCGATGTATTTTCCGACGGCAATCAATGCGCCGCGCATTGCGGATCTGCCGTTATTTTTCTAATCAGGGGCAGAGCCATGTAAGCTCCGTCTTGCGGAGCGGCACAGCCAGAGCATCGGGAAGCACAGGCACAACCTCCGCCCCTGCGGCTTCCCATCAAGCATCGCCAGGCTCGGCCCCCGTGGTTTCCGTTCCATGTCCAACACGCTGGATACGATCTTTATTGCGCAACGGCAGGCCCTGACCGGCTCTGTCCTGCGGCTTGTGCGCGACAGGCAGGTGGCGACCGATCTGACCCAGGAAACCTATCTGCGGGCGCATAAGGCGGCACAACAGCAGGAAATCATCCATATCGAGGCCTTTCTGTTCCGCACCGCGCGCAATCTGGCGCTGGATCATCTGCGCAGGAGCCGCTTGCGCCAGACCGCAGCGCCGTCGGATCCGGAAGCCGACAGCGTCGCACAGATCCCCTCCTGCGCGCCCACCGCCGAAACCGTGCTGATAGACCGTGAAAACCTGCGCCAGCTGACCGAGGCACTGCGGCAACTCCCGGAACGGGTGCGGACGGTGGTGCGGCTCAGCCGGATCGAAGAATGGCCAAACAAGCGGATCGCGGCGGCACTGGATGTGTCTGAGCGGACGGTGCTGAATGATCTGAAACTGGCAATGATGCATTGCCGCGATGTGATGGCACGGCGGGGGCGAACATGACGCATCACCCTCCTTCCCCACGTTACGGGTTTCTTTGCGCTTTTCCGGCGGTGAAACGTCAATACCAAAGTGGCACAGGCAATCATCGGATGACCCAATGACACGAGAAAGACAGGAAACAGACAGCGGGGCCTTCACGCATGAGGATCCGGTGGCCGATCAGGCGCTGGACTGGTTCGTGAACCTGCGCAATGAGGCGCCCTCTGCCCGGGCGAGCCAGGCCTTTGCGAACTGGTTGGCCGAAGACAGCCGTCATGCTGATGAATTCCTGCGGCTTGAGGACATGTGGGGCGCGCCCGGGTTTCGCGATGCCGTTCTTGCGGCGGCACCTGCGCAGTCCGACGTCATCGGGCTGCGTTCTGCCGGTCGCGCTGCCGGTCGGGCTGCAGGACGCAGCGCCTGGACGCGTATGGCCCGCGCACTTGTCGCGGCAGCGGCGGTTTTTATGCTGGCTTTGGGGATCTGGCAGGGGCCGCATCTGTGGCGCATCTGGCATTCGGATTTCTACACCGTTGCCGGTGAACAGGCGAATCTGACCTTGCCGGACGGATCAACAATGATCCTCAACACGGCAAGCGCCGTCGCGATCGATTTCGCGGATGGACGCCGGGAGATCCGGCTTCTGGAAGGTGAGGCCTGGTTCGGCGTTCTACCCGATACGTCGAGGCCGTTCCGCGTGACCGGGCAATATGGCACTGTCACCGTGACCGGGACGAAATTCAGCCTGCGGCTTGGCCCGGATCATGACACGGTCCTGCTGGAAGAGGGCCGGGTCGAGGTTGCGGGCTCCGCCGCGGTGGCACCGCCGGTCACGCTGGAGCCGGAACAGATGATTTTCCTCGGGCCTTCCGGCCTGTCGCAGGTGCAGGCGGCCGACAGTGCGAGCGCGCTTGCCTGGCGTCAGGGGCGGATCCTGTTCGACGAGACCCCACTCAGCACCGTCGTCGATGAATTGCAGCGCTATCGCAGCGGGACAGCGATGGTGGTGAATTCCGCCGCCGCCGGCATGGCCGTCAGCGGCAATTACCGCCTTGATGATGTCGAGACCGCAATGCGGATTCTGGCCGAGACCGGCGGGCTCAGCCTGACCAGGATTCCCGGGGGATCATAATTCTTCGTTAAACACTCAACTATTTTTTCCGTTTCACGCATCCGAAACGTCATGCCTCTGAAGGGCCCGGGGATCCACATCGGAAACCACGTGAGCGGCCCGTGACCTGCAAAGGGATAGGGACATGACTGCACCGCATTTTTCCGGCCAGAGGCCAGCGTCACGGGCCAAAGGCTGGTTTCTTCTGACAACGATCCTCTGCTGCCTGGCGACAGCGCCGGCACTGCGGGCCGAAACGGAGGCCCGGCCCGGTATGGCAGAGAGCCGGTTTGATATTCCGGCGCAACCGCTGCCCTCGGCGCTTGCCGCCTTCATCAAAGCAACCGGCTGGCAGCTCAGCTACCCGTCCTCGGCGGCGCAGGGCAAGATGTCACCCGGGGTCCGGGGGGCAATGTCGCCTGCCGAGGCGCTGGAACGCCTGGTTGCCGGCAGTGGTCTGGCTGTGCACCAGGGCGGCGCCAATGCGGCGGCCCTGGTCGAACTGAGCCGTGACCAGGCGGCCGCTGATGGATCCGTCATGCTGGGCACCATCGTTCTTGGCGGCGCCCAGGCGGCGGATGCGGCTTTCGCCACCCCGGGCTCGGTCAATGTGATCACCACCGAACAGATCGACCGTTTCACCACCGGCACTGTCGCCGATGTCTTCAAATCGGCGCCCGGCGTGATCTCTGCCGGCAACCGCGTCGGCCCATCCGTTGACCTCAACATCCGCGGACTGCAGGGACAGAGCCGGGTCAGCGTCACCGTCGATGGCGCGCGCCAGACCAGTGGCAGCTATCGCGGCTATCGCGGTTCGCGCAACGAGACTTATATCGACCCCGATTTCATCGCGGGAGTTGATATCTCGAAGGGCCCGTCTGCCGGAGCAGGCGGCGTTGGCGCGATGGGGGGCGTGGTCAATATGACCACGATCAATGCCGCGGATGTGCTGGCGCCCGGCAAGGATCAGGGTTTTCGCCTGCGCTTCGGCACGGCATCGAATTCGGTCGGCGCCCCGGCCGCCGGCACTGAGGCCGGTCGCAGCGGCGGTAACAGCTTCAACGGTGACGCCTGGAACGGAAGCGTCGCATGGGCGATGAAGCGCGAGAATTTCGACCTGGTGCTCGGGGCCTCGCGACGCAGGTCAGGCAATTATTTCACCGGCTCGCATGGCCAGGAGAGCTACAATACCGCGGCGCATGGCACGCGGCTGCCAAGAGATCGCCCGATCTCGGTCTATGGCAAGGACAGCGAGGTTTTCAACACCTCGCAGGATGTCGCGACATATCTTGGCAAGGCGACCTGGACCTGGGGCGATCACAGCCTGCGGCTCAACGTCTCGCATTATCGCAATGTCTATGGCGAGACCGATGAGACGATGCTGAATTTCGGCCTGCCCGGCAGCATCATCTATATTCCGCCCAGCGAGTTCATCCACAGCAAGACCACGACGAAATCCGTGGGCCTCAGCTACAGCTACACCCCCGACAACGAGCTGATCGACCTGCGCGCAAGCCTCTGGGCCACCGAGGTCGATACCACCAGCGGGGTGATCCGTGCCCAGCTTGGCGGCACCGGCGAGACCAGCAACCGCACCTTCGGCGGCGATATCACCAATACCTCGCATATTTCGACCGGGGCCGGTCTGTGGACCATGAGCAACGGCATCGAGGCCGTTCTGGAACGCGGGCGCAGCGACCAGATCACACTGGTCTATCCCTGGGCCACCAGCTATCTCAGCGCGAACCCGAATGCCAACCGCCAGCTCGCAAGTTTCTTCCACAAGAGCAAACTTGAAATCAATGACTGGCTCACCCTCTCGGGTGGCTTTCGCTATGATTACTACAGTCTTAAAGGCAAGGGTCTGACAGCCGGGCTGGGCGATCAGAGCCGCAACCAGCTGAGCAGGAATTTCGGCATCACCCTCGCGCCGCTCGAAGGGATGCAGATCTTCGCCACCTATACCGAAGGCTGGCGCCCGCCAAGCCTGAGCGAACAGGGCGCGTTCGGGGCGGGTTCCATCACCATCAATCCGGATCTCGAACCGGAACGGGCGAAGAATATCGAACTGGGCGTGAATTATGCCCGGGACGGGCTTTTGCGCGACGATGACCAGATGCGGGTGAAGTTCGTTCTCTTCCGGAATGATTACGAGGATTACATCATCCGCAAACGCGCGCCGCTCAGCACTTATACCTGGGGCAATATCGAAAAAGCGGCGTTCCGCGGCGCCGAACTGACGCTGAATTACGATACCGGCGCCTTCTTTGTCGAAGGCAATGTCACCCATTACAGCAAGGTCGAAATGTGTGACGCCAGGACATGTGGCTTCACCACCGGGGCCACCGATTACGGCATCGTCAATATGCCGCCCAGGACCAGCGGGTCGCTGACGGTCGGCGCACGGATGCTGGAGGATCAACGCCTGACACTCGGCCTCAGGGCCTGGCATACCGGGCAGCGCTACAGCGGCTATATCATGCCGGCCGGCGCGGTGAACCCCCCGACCTATTACACGAAAAGCACCATCCTCGATCTGTTCGGCTCTTACCGGGTCAACGAGACCTCCTCGCTGGATTTCAGTGTCGAGAACCTCACCCACCGCTTCTATATCGAGCCGCTTTCCGCCACGCCCCAGGCCGCACCCGGCCGCACGGCGCGGGTTAACTTCACCATGAAGTTCTGACCACCTTCCCCGGGTTCGGGCAGCAGCAATTGCCCGGCCTTTCCATCCCTCACTCTCCGGCAGGCATGATCTTGACCCTTCACGACACACCCACCGCATCTGAACCCACAGGCACATATGGCCGTGCCCGGCGACTGCGCGAGGCCACCCATTCCACCCATGAGCGCCTTGACGCCGCGATCATGGCCGCGCGCCCATTTGAAAGCGTGCAGAATTACGCGCGGTTTCTGAAGGTGCAGTCAGGCTTCCACCGTGATGTAGCGCCGCTTTACCAGGATCCGGCGCTGCAACAGCTCTTTCCGGGCTTGGCAGGCCGGTCCCGCTTTGCGGCGGTTGCGGCCGATCTTAACGATATCGGTCTTGCCCTGGCCGACGATAAGACCTTGCCTCCTGCAGGAGAGGGGATGGATCTGCCCGAGGCGCTCGGCTGGCTCTATGTCGTCGAAGGATCGAACCTTGGCGCCGCGTTTCTGTTCAAGGCCGCGCTGAAAATGGGGCTTTCCGCCGATCATGGCGCCCGCCATCTCGCCGAAGCGCCCGAGGGGCGGGCCGCCTCCTGGCGTCGTTTCAAAGAGGCCCTTGACGCCGTCGCGCTGAGCAAAGCCGAAGAGGCCCGCGCCATCGCCGGCGCAGAGGCCGCCTTCCACCGGGTCAGAAGCCTGGTTGCTGCCTTTCTGGCGCCTGTATAAAGCTCTGCCGCCAAGGCGATCATCTGCCCGGCGGGGCCAGGACCGTCGCCGGGTTTACGCTGCGTAAAGGCATCACGCAGCTGCGCCTGACCCTCCCTGCACCCTTCCGGCCGGGAAACTGCTGCGGCCGCAGAGAGCGCGAGACGCTTGCACCACAGGATGAAGACCGGATCTCCAGACCCGGCGATCGGATCCAGCGGAGCCAGAGCTGACCTGGAAAAAAATATCCGTATCAATATCTTCCAGCCTCACGGCCAGCCGGACCCATCGCGGCAGGGCCGGAGGATTTTTGGGTGTCAGAGAAGTTTTCACAGCACGGGGCACTCGGGAACGCTGACATGATACGGCGCTTTTTACTATCTATTTCTAAAATATAAGCCGCACTCGTCTATTAGATAATACGATCAATAATGTTGCATTATCGGATATAATCGCATCAAGGACGCGGCCTCGACAATGGACGCATCTCCCCAAGGGTGCGAATCTTCTTTGCCCTCATTGTGACCTATTCTGACGGCGTCTCAGCTAGTTGTTATTCGTGCTGACCTGCCCGCCTGAAATCCCATCGGACTGATATCGCGCCTGCCCAACGTGAAGCAGCGGGTGAGATGCAGCAAAGCCCTTTCACTGAAGCGCAGATTATCGGGATGATCAAAGATCAGCAGGCGGCCTTGCTGACGGCTGAGCTGTGCCGCTGCATGGGCTCTGCCCTGCGACGTTCTGCAAGCTGGATTCCAGCGATGGCGGGATGGACCTGTCAGGCATAAAACGCCTGAGGCAGTCAGAGGAGGAGAACACGGGGCTGACGCGCCTGGTCGCAGCTGTCATCCCCGACAATATCGTGCTGAAGGCTCTGCCGGGAAAGCCCTTATGACGCCGGTGCAACCGTAGGACGCGGTGTTGCGGGCGTCGAAGACAATGCCGGTGAATGCCAACGGATCTGGTGAATCGGCTACGTCCGGTCCGTCAGCGCCGGGCCGGCGTCCTGAACGGTGTCGATCTGAGGAGCGTAAGGCGAGCGGCGCCGGTTTGGCCATCGGCGCAGGGGTGTGATGCCGCAACATGTGGGCATGGTGATGAACGATAAGATGCTCTGCCGCATCTGCCCAAAGAAGGACTATCGGAGCGCCGGCGTCGTGGGCGCAAGCTGGCCCTTATCGCCGACGCCAGCATCTCGAGGACAAGGGTGGCGCAGGAAATTGATGCGCTGGTCCGGATCCATGGCAAGCCCGACTGCATTATCTCTGACAACGGCGTCGAATGGCGTCACATCCGCCCCGGCAAGCCGCAGCAGAATGACTGCATCGAGCCCTTCGACGGAAGTCTGCGCGACGAATGCCACAACGAAGATATCTTCAGCAGCCTCGTTTATGCCCGCCGCAAGCGGGCCCTGCGGCAATACGACGACAACCCCGTCAGGCCGCAGTCCTCGCTGTGCAGCCAGACCCCGGCAGATCGTAGCGGACGGTTGAGCTGTTTAATGGCTGCACGCCCGGCTCGTTCGCCACACACGAGACCTATGCCTATCAATCCCAAGCGTTACCGCTATGCACGAGGGACGAGCCGGGGGCAGATCAGGAGCGGTCGCGCGGGACCGCTATCCGATGGGCTCTCCTTGTGTCGTTTGCCTGCAAGCCTGTCAGACCAGATGTCGTGTCTCTGTCCTCCCCCTCCCGCCCCCGGAGCGACAAGGTCAATCGCGCTTACATCATCCACCGCATCTCGTCAGATAAGCCCCGGAGCACTTTCGGCGCGCCGTCCCGATGCAGGCTACGAGGGGCGCACCATGACGTGGCCGCGTGGCTATCATTATTGCCTGAGGGAAGCGGCAGCCCCTGCGGAGCATAAGGGGCAGGGTTCGCATCGGCACCGCCCCCCTCGCCCTGCCCTTGCATTATCGGCCGGTAACCCGATCGCAGGCCCCGGTTACCGGCCGGTAACAAATAAAACGGGCGACCCGATGGCCGCCCGCAAAATCCCCGAATTCCCTTGGTACCCTGCCCCCGGATCAGTCCCCTGAGGAAAGTGCCGCGTGAAACGCCTTTACCGCCCGCTCCAGCACACGACGCTCGACTGACGCAAAATCGACTGCCGCCTTGATCCGGAACTCTCCTTTTCGCGCCGTAACTTTCGACTCGCCGACGTGGAACTCAAACTTCTGGCGCTCCGCCGCCTGAGGCTGCGAAAGCCGCGCGCGCGCGCCCTCTGGCGCTCCCAAAAAGGATCGCAGCACCGCCGTCTGATCCTCTGCGGATGAAACAGCGGCAAGCCTGCCACGCAGATCGGCCACGCTATCCTCACCCAAAGACACAAGTCGGCGTGCGACATCCACACCCAGATCGCGCGGCACCGCCTTGGGAAAGATGAGCGTCTCGCCGAGGCTGCTGACCAGCGTAACAAAGCTGCGGATATAGGCGCGCTTGACCTTGTGCAGCGAGCGGAACAGCCGCGACACCGCCTCATCCGTGCCATTGATCCCGGCCTGCGGGTCCTGTGCCAGCTGCACAGCAATCTGCGCCATTTCCGCAAAAGTCAGATCTTGCCGGATGACGTTCTCTTCCACCATGTCGACATAAAGCTCTGCCCGGTCAGGGCCAGCGACTGTCACGCGGGCCAGGATGGTCGCAAAGCGCGGATCGCTGGTTTCCGTTGACAGCTGTCGCAAAGCGGTCAATCGGCGCCAGCCGGTCTTCAGCTGATAGACCCCGGAGGCATCGATAAAGACATCGACCGGCTCACGCTGGCCCCGCTCGCGCAGCGAGGCCTTCAGCTCATCCATCTCGTCGCCGGTGGCCACCAAATCCAAATCAAGCCGGTCACGCGGCAGCGCATCACTGGCAATCTGATCCAGCGGCAATGCCACCAGCACCCTGCCCTCTTCGCGTGCTGCCCGCAGTTCTTTGGCATCCGTCGCATTCTGGCGGCGCTGCTCAATCAGACCCTCGCTGGCCTCTTGTGCGCTGGCCGCGCTCTCGCGCACCGCAACGCCCATCGGGCCCGGCTCACGGCTGCGCCGCGTTGGCGCGGACGGCAGATCCGACGGAGTGATCCCGAAACGATTGCCCTTGCTGGTCACTTCCTGGCCTCCTTTGCGGTATTGCGGGCCTTCCAGGACGCAAGAACGGTAAGCTTGAATTCCTGATAGGCATTGTCAAAAGACAGCCGGGCACGTTTCCAGGTCTCGCGGGTCATCTCACGGTAGTCCTGTTCGTAGACCGACATCTGGAACCTGCCGGATTGTTCGACGGCGCGGGTCATTTCAATCGGGCTCTGGCAAACATCCGCGCCGAACACGTTGCGGAACGCCTCCAGCATCGCGGTATGCAAGGGGTTGGCGCTCTCAAACCGTGTCATCAGAAGCCTCACATCGAGGAAAGCCTTGGGCAGGGTGATCCCTGCATCCGATGCGATCTTCTCAAAGCCGACGCTGATCTCTTGCAGCGCATCCCCCAGCTGGCCGAGGAATGACGTGGTCGAGTCATATTCCCAGTACCCCGGCCCCGACGGGATGTAGAGCACGTCTGCCGCAAAGGCCGCGTTCAGCGACTGGTAACCGATGGCGGGCGGGCAGTCGAAGATCACAAGGTCATACTGGTCTTCAGGCAGTTCATCGAGGTAGCGCGCGACACAGCCAAAGAATGACCAGGCCTTGTGCAGAGAGCGATACTGGGCACTGGCGAATTCAACAAAAGCTGCGTTGGCGCATGAGGGGATGATGTCGATTGTGGGCCAGGAGGTATTCTGAATGAAATCCTGCGCCCGCATCAGGCCGATTTCCTGCACATCTTTCGGCAGCTCATCTGCGGCGGGGTAGGGGCAGTCTGCCGGGTCGTCATAGGTTTCCATGATGCGGTCGGCCTCGCGGCACAGATCACGGCACATGATGCCCCAGACCGTGTTCCACTCTTTCACCTCAACCAGACCCATCGAATGTGTCAGCGTGGCCTGCGGATCAAAATCGACCACCAGCACGCGGTAGCCATCCAGCGCCGCCGCATTCGCCAGGTGCTGCGCCACGACGGTCTTGCCGACCCCGCCCTTGAAGTTCGATACAGCAACTCTCAGCGCGCGGCCCTTTGGACGCTCGGGCAACATTGCGCGGCCCCGAAAGCGGATGCGACGCCGCAGCTCATTGATCTCTTGCAGCGAGAACCAGCGCTGCCGCCCGTCATCCTCGACCGTCCCCTGTGGCAGCGAGGGATCTTCGGCCAGCTTCTTGCGCAACGTGTCAGCAGGCACATCGAACATGAAGGTTGAAATCTCCCAGATCGAGAACGGCCGCAGCGTTTTCACCTCTGATGGTGAAAAGGTCGCCCGACGCACTGCAGCCTGTTGCGCAAGGCTGCGCTCGTTCATGTCCTGCAAATAGCTGTAATCGCGCATCTGAAACTCGCGTTGTTGTTCGTTAGAACGTGAATAGCGCGAATTTCAGATTGTGCCAAACAGGAAAAGCGCAAATTCCCGTTCTTTGCGCCGATTCGCTCAAGAAAGCGCCGGCTTTATGCGCAAACTCTATATTTGGTGACAGAATACCCCGGATAATCCAGAATTTGGTGACACCCGAGGCGAGATAGGGTGACACTAAAGACGTCACCCTATACCTAAGATACCTGATTTCTTTAAAATTTCTTGATAGGTGAAAAATCCCGTCTTCGAAAAGCATTTGACAAATAACGGGATCGTGTCAGTTTGAGATCCAAGAAGGAATCGGAACAAATCCGGCAGATGGGCAGTATCATGCAAAGTCACCGATTGACCGGCCCGGGGCAGGTAGCGAGAAATATGATCTTCTGACAGCAATGGCCGTCAATGGCCTTTCTGCCGGTGGCACCCGTCAGGCGACAATGATGCGGCTGATTGCGCTGGTCACGGCACGCTATAACTGGGCGGCGGATGAGGTCACGATCGGGCAACGCGAGATGGCCGCGCTCTGGTCGGTGGATCAGCGCACTGCCAAGCGAGAGACACGCAGGCTGATCGACGCCGGATTGCTTGAGATCAAACGGCCAGGTGTGCGGGGCAGGGTGGCCTCCTATCGTTTGTGCCGGGCAGAGATCTACCGCCAGACCGCGCCGGGCTGGGCAAGTGTCGGGCCTGATTATGACGCGCGCATGTCCGCGCGCCACATCGCGCCCGAAGAGGCGCAGGCTGCGGCGGAGGTGAGTTCGCCCAAAGTGGTGCAGGTCGATTTCGGAACCCGACCTGTGGCGCTGCCGAATTCGGCGCCATGGGACAAGGTTCTGGCGCGACTGGCGGCTGATCAGCCGGGCACTTATGCGGCCTGGTTCAGCCAGCTGAAGGGCGGCGAGCCCGGCCACGATGGAACATTGCGCGTTGTTGCGCCGTCAAGATTCCTCGCCGTCTATATCGCAAGCCGGCTTATGGTGCCTTTGGAACGGGCTGTGGCCTATGGATATGGGTGCAACCTGCGCTGCAGCGTCGTCACTGAGGATCAGGCCTGATTATTTCGTAAATCTTCCATGGCTTTGAGTATCTGCAAGGCTTGTTCACAGGAAGCACTGCTGAAAAGACAGAGGCCGTTTTGTAGGGGCCTCGCCAGGCTGGCAAGATCACGTGCGCATTTGCAATCGCCGCCTTCCAGCCTGAGCATCATCCCGGCTTCCCCGAAGTGATCGCAACAAGTGATGGGCAGCATGCAGTTTATGGTGCCACCCTCAGATTGTTACATGCGGCGATTTGGCTTTGTGATCGATGACGCACAACATGCCGCTTATGATGGACAACCGCGCTTCTAAGGCTGGAGCAGAAGGGGCGTGTCGGCGGTGCTGCATATCCGGGGGCGGTTGATCCGGAAGATCTGGTAAATGCGATAGGACCCGGGCAACCAGGCATCGAATCCCGGTATTCTCTCAACTGATTTCAATGGGGTTCGTGTCTTTTACAGAGCGTTGAAATGCCACCGCCCGCACAACGGCGGGCGGGGTTCCGATGGGGGGCTGGTAAGTCCGAAGAGAAGCTCGGGCGTCATTCAGCTGAGGGTATCGTCTTCCTCAAACTCCTCGACACCGCGCAGCTCGGCAGGGAGCAGCGCGGGCGGGGCCATACCGCCGAAAGGATCCATGAACAGCCTCTCGATCAGCGCTGCGCGGTGGGCATTGCTGTCGGCAAGGATCAGGATCTCGTGACTGTCCTGGTCAAAGCGGGCTTCACTGATCTCACCGGCATCGCGCAGCCGTTCCAGCTCGGTCAGAACGGCATGGGTATAGTCGCGCAGCTCGACCGGATCTGCGGGGCTGGCAGAGATCTCGTCAAACCGCGCCATATGGGCGAAGGCGAAAAGCACAAGCTGCATAAGTGCGTCACCCGCTGGCGCGCCACGGTTCAGGCGATCCGCGACAAGCGCCTCTCCGGCGGAGGTCAGCTCTATGCCCAGGGTGACGAGGAAATCCCGCAGCCCTTCCAGCAGATCAGGGTCGAGCGATGCGCTCAGCTGTGCGGCCTGGATCGCCATCGGCACGCCGCCGATATCATCTGCATAGCCGGCAGGCACCGGGCGCGGACGGGTCTGAACAGGATGCGGTGCCTCGATGGCCCTGGCGGCGGGCCGGGGATCGGGTTCTGGGGACGCCACCGGCGTTATCGGTGTGGGGTCGGGCACCGGTTCAGCGACCAGCCCGGGTTCCGGTTCCGGCAGGGCAGCCTCCGGCGCGGCCCCGGCTGTCAGCAGGACCGGATCCAAATGCTCAGCCGGTGTTTCGCCGGTCTCCTGCGACGCATCGTCCTCTATCAGTCCGGGATTCGGCGCAGGTGATTCCACTGGCACCGTCAGCGGCCGCAGCACCATCTCGCGCCGCCTGCCAAGGAGCCAGCCGAACCAGCCTGGCTTTGTCTCATATTCCTCGACCAGGCCTGCCGCTTTCAGCCCGACCAGCAACCGCGCCACGTCGAGTCCGCGCCCGCGCCCAACGACCGACAGGCGGATGCGCGGGACCGGGCCTAATTCGGCATGGAGCTTTTGGATCAGGGTCAGCAATTCCTGCTCGGCGCAGTCGCCTGGTTTCTCTTGCATGATGCCCTCACTAGAGATCGGGCGCAGGAAATCGCAGATTGCCGCAGACTGGTCAACGGCAAGTGAAGCCGGTCGCAGATCAGATCCTGCCAGGTGGCTTCCTGACTGCCGGTTCGAGACCCGCGCAGCGGCATCTGCCTGCACAAGAAGGTCGCTATATGAATCAGCAGCGCGGGGCGCGGGGGGCAGACCTTCCTGTGGCGGCGAGGCATGGCGACATTCACCATAATCGGGCACCATAATCGGGCACCATAACCGGGCACCAAACCGGGAACGCCAGGTTTTGCGTACAGCCAGCGGAGTATAAGGCGCCCGGGAAGAAACCCGTCATCCATTCTGTGGCCAGGGATGCGGGGACGTTCAGCATCAGGGGGCGTGCGGGTTATCCAATCTGAGGGCGCCGACGCGCAGCGGCGCTGACAATATTATTGCAGGCCTTGCGACCACCGAAACCCGGAAGCGCCGGCAAGGCTCCCCGCCCGACAGCAGCCGGCATCGCTGTCTGAAACGCCACTGTGCAGATCCAGAGTAACCATCCGGCGTAGGCCGCAGTTATGCGGCTTTGGCGATGGGGCTGCGCTTCCATTTCCAGGGGAGCAGTTCCGGCAGGCGCGACACTGGCATGTCGGGGAGTCGTGCCAGGACATCGGCCAGCCAAGCCTGAGGATCGACGTCGTTCATCTTGGCGGTGACGATGAGGGAATACATGAAGGCGGCGCGTTCGCCGCCCCGGGGCGAACCGGTGAAGAGCCAGGCTTTGCGGCCGAGGGCGATACCGCGCAGGGCTCGTTCGGCTGAGTTGTTCGTCAGGCAGATGCGGCCGTCGTCGAGGAAGCGGGTGAAGGCGTCCCAGCGGCCGTCCTGCTCGAACATGTAGTTGATGGCCTTGGCGACGGGGTTGTGCTTCGACATCCGGGCGCGCTCGGCCCGCATCCAGTCGTGCAGGTCTTCGACCATCGGGCGCACCAGCCTCTTGCGGGTATCTTGGCGCGCTTCGGCGCCCATGCCGGTGATCTCGCGCTCGGCATCGAAGATGGCATCGATGCGTTTGACGGCTTCCAGCGCGATGGGCGAGATCTCTTCGGCGACCGATCTGCCCTTACGGGCGGTGGCCTTGATGTCGGCCAGTTCGAAGAACTTCCGCCGGGCGTGGCTCCAGCATAGCGCGCTGAACACCGGCGCGGGTTTGCGGGCCGCATCGTAAACGCCGTTGTATCCGCCATAGGCGTCGGCCTGCAGGATGCCGGTCCAGCCCGCCAGATGCCGGGTCGGATGTTCCATCCTTCGGTCGGTCGAGAAGTAATAGAGCGCCGCAGGTGGTGCCCCGCCTGCAAAGGGGCGGTCATCGCGCAGATAGGTCCAGAGCCGGGCCGTCTGCGTCCCGCCCTTGGCCATCAGTGGCACGGTCGTATCATCCGCGTGTAGTCGTTCGGCGCCGAGAACATGGGTGCGGATCAGATCGTGGATCGGCTGCAGCGCGACGCTGCAGGCCCCGACCTGGTCGGCCAGCGTAGACAGGCTGATCTCGACACCTTCCTTGGCATAGCGTTCGGCCTGCCGGTTCAAGGGCTGATGCTGGCCGAACTTCTCGAAGAGCACCATCGCCAGCAGGTTGGGGCCGGCCCAGCCCCGAGGCGTGGGGTGGAAGGGGGCCGGTGGTTGGCTGATCTTCTCGCAATCCCGGCAGGTGAACTTCTCGCGGATGGTCTGGATCACCTTCCACTGCCGGGGAATGACCTCCAGCGTCTCGGTGATGTCCTCGCCCATCTTCACGATGCGCGTCGACCCACAACAGGTGCAGGAGGCCGGGGCTTCGACCACCACGCGCTCCCGCGGCAAATGATCGGGAAACGGCTTGCGGGACGGACGGCGACGTTCGAAAGCCGCAACTGTGGTCTTCGCCACGGCGGCATCCGTCTTTGCCCGATCCTGCCCAAGGTCCGTCTCCAGATCCTTAAGCTGCATCTCGAGTTGTTCGATCAGCCGGGCGTGGCGTTCGGCGCTGTGGCCGAACTGCTCGCGGCGGAGTTTGGCGATCTGGAGCTGCAAGTGCCGGATCATCACATCGGAGGCGGAAACGACGGCGCGCGCCTGTATCAGTTCATCCTCTGCAGCAGCAGTGCGCGCCTCTGCCGCAGCGAGGGCAACACGCAGGATATCGATCTCCGAGGGGGTCTCCGACATGCGAAGGCCTACCACAGGGATGCAAAACAGTCCAACAAAACAAAGGATTTTGGGGCTGTCAGCCCGCCGAGGCAGGCCGCTGCGTCCAGCGCGGATTGCGCCAGTCGATCCCCTCGAGAAGATAGCCGAGCTGCGCCGCCGAGACAGGAACGGCAGCGCCGTCCCGGCTCACCGGCCAGATGAACTTCCCCGCCTCCAGGCGCTTCAGATAGAGCGACATGCCGACCCCATCGTGCCACAGCACCTTGATCAGATCCCCCCTGCGCCCGCGAAAACAGAAGATCTCGCCACCGTGTGGGTCGCGCCCCAGCCCCTGCTGCACCTTCAGCGCCAGGCTGTTCATCCCGCAGCGCATGTCCGTCACCCCGCCCGCGATCCAGACCTTCGCCCCAGCCGGAAACGCGATCATGCCCGGTCCAGAACCTGCACCAGACGCGCCAGCAGCATCGGATCGATGGCGGCGGCGACCGCAAGCCTGCGCCCGTTGGCCAGCGTGATCTCGACGTGGTCTTCGCGGTCGGAGGTCGGCTCGGTGGTAGATTGGCGGCATGCCGTGCCAGCAGTATCCGAAGCAACCTGCACCGCAAGAAACTGCGGGCGACTGCCAGCGACAAGTTGACCGGACCGAAAATCCCGACGCCACCGCGTCAGCAGTGCCCGCGAAATCTCGTAACGCCGAGCCGTCGCGGCGCATTGCCGAAAACCCCGAAGGCTCTCTTCGACAATCCGAACCTTCTCGGCATCCGTCCATTCCCGCCGCCGACCTTTGTCGACAACCGAGAGAACCTCGATCTGTGATCTGAACTTAGGGTCATCCATAAGGTCAGCGTCTTAGCCGACATCAGTCCCCTTCATCAGACGGCCCTCACCGGATGGATACGATCCATCTTCGCTTCCGTCCTGTGGATCGTTTGCCCCAGGGCGGCTTTGGACAGTGTTTCGGCAATTGCCGAAGAAGCCAGCCGCGCGTCTTCAGGCGTGGCAAAGGGCTGCGCTACCGCCCAACATATCGTGCAGGGCTATCCCCCATAATCCCTTTGAACATGGCGATGAAGGCAGAGGCGGTCGCATAGCCAAGATCAAGCGCGATGGTCTCGACGCTTACATCCTCCTGCAGCATTGCGATGGCGCGAACCGCACGCTGCCGGTTGCGCCATTCGGTCAGAGACATTCCCAGATCTCGTTTACACAGCCGAAGCAGCGTCCGTTCACTCAGCCCAAAAGATCGGGCAAGTGTGGCGGTGCTTCTCCGATCCGACGGAGTGTCGTGCAACGCGGCCAGCAGCCGTTTCAACGCGGGCTCGTCGCTGTCAGGCAGGAAGCTCTGGGTTACCGGGCAGCGCTCCATCTCATCGACCATCACGCGCAGCAGTCGGGCTTGCTGCGCTGTGTCATCGAAAGAGGCCAGTTCCAGTCGGTCGAGCATTGCCCGGAGCAAAGGGGTTACGCGCAGGGAAACCGGCACATCGGGCATTTCTGCGCAAAGGGACTGATCGATATAGATCGAGACATGCACCGTGGCCTTGCGATTATATCCGACCTGATCGGCCCCTGCAGGGATCCAGAAGGCCATATGAGGCGGCGCCAGCAGCACCTGGCCGCCGGTTCGCAACTCGGTCACGCCACTATAGGAATAGACGAACTCCCCCCAGGGGTGTCGCATGAAAGGATAAGTTCCGTTATCCGGCATGGCTTCGACCCGAAACCAGATCGGCGCTGGCAGGGTGACATGTCCCGGCGGCTGGCGGAGATGCGGCGGTTGCATGATTGGCAGATTCCCGGAATGGAATGGCGGATAATCACTATATGCACCAATATCGCCAGAGGTAGACAAGGCAAGTGCTTTAACGAACGGCTCCTTCCATGAAACGACCGATTGACCTTACGGCCTTTGGGCTGATGATCCTGCTTTGCCTCACCTGGGGCCTGCAGCAGACCGCGATGAAACTTGCAGCCCCGGGCATCGACCCGATGCTGCAGATCGGGCTGCGCTCCGCCATGGCGGCAGCCCTTGTCTTCGCCATCAGCCGACTGATCCGCCGCGACCGCTGGCGGCCCCGCATTTTCCTGGGCCCGGGCCTGCTGGCAGGCACGCTCTTTGCGCTGGAGTTTCTGCTGGTGGCCGAGGGGCTGCGCTGGACCACGGCATCGCATATCGGGGTATTCCTTTATACCGGGCCGATCTTTGCCGCCATCGGGCTGCATTTTGCCCAGCCGGATGAGAGAATGGCGCGCGTTCAGTGGCTGGGGGTGGCGATAACCTTCACCGGAGTGGCGGCGATCTTTCTTTTGCCAGAGCTGCGCGGCAATCAGCCCCTCGCGCCGTCGATGATTGTCGGTGACCTGCTTGGCCTTGGTGCCGGTATTGCCTGGGGCTGACGACGGTCGTTATACGCACCTCGCGCCTTGCCAATGCGCCTCCGGCCCAGACGCTGACAAA
>NZ_JASJPW010000011.1 GCF_030052995.1 Gemmobacter sp. 24YEA27
ACGGCGATACGGTCTTTGTCGACAGCGATTATGATCTGACCCGTGCCGAGGCCTATTTCTCCGAACAGCTCGCGCTGCAGGGCGCGCGCTCTTCGGCCATCACCGCACTCAGCCAGGAAGTGGGCATCCGCCGCTCTGAGCTGGAAGAGCAGCGCGCGAATTTCAACACGAGGCTCGAGCTTGGGGCGAGAAGCGGGACTATGTCTATCTGACCGGTGAGGTCGGCAAACAGGGTCGCTGGGCTCTGCCCTATGACCAGAGCGCAAGCCTTGCCGATGCCCTGTTCGATCAGGGCGGCATCGCGGCCAAGACCGGCAATCCAAGACAGATCTACGTGCTGCGCGGCTCGGCGGATCCGCGTGAATTCGGCGCCCTGACCGCCTGGCATCTTGATGCCGGTGCCGCAGCCGGCCTGATGCTGGCGACACGTTTCGAGATGCGCCCGAATGACGTGGTTTATATCGCGCAGCAGCCGGTCACCAAATGGGACAGGGTCGTCTCGCAGATCACACCCAGCCTGATCACGGTTCCGCTGAACAATCTGACCGAAAACTGAACAAAAGCCGGGCAGAAGCCCGGCTTTTTGCACAAAGATACCGCCTGTCTGCTCTGGCGCGGCGCGCGCAAGGACCCTGTCATATTAATGGTTTAAAAATGGTTGTAATATGATGAGGATTGCGGCATTGGCTGGTACCGGCGTCACAATCTGTGACAAAAAGGGGCGTTGATAAATAATCGGGAACGATTAAAAGCTGTGCGCTGATCCCGGATCGCCCGGGCTCTTTCCCTGTTCTGCGCTTTGGTAAACAAGTTTTTTTTTGCGAAACTCGAAAAATAACTTGTTTAGGACTTCCCATGGCCGACGGAGCCTTGTCGACATCCTGTAAGACCACCGCTGAACGGACCCCGATTCCATTCGCAGGCGCCACCAGGAAGGGCTTTTACCGTTCTTACGGCAAACGCTTTCTGGATTTTTTTCTGGCCCTGATTCTCGTGCCTGTTGTGGTGCCGGTGCTGGTTGTGCTTGCGCTGCTTATCGGCAGGTCACCTTTCTACAGCCAGATCAGAATTGGCAAAGACGGCCGGACTTTCCGCATGTGGAAGCTGCGCTCGATGGTGCGTGATGCTGATGCGGCCCTTGCCGCCTGTCTCGCCCGGGATCCGAGGCTCCGTCGTGAATGGGATCTCAATCAGAAGCTGGATCAGGACCCCCGCATCACCCGGATCGGTCGCCTGATCCGCAAGACCTCGTTTGATGAATTGCCACAGCTCTGGAATGTGCTGCGTGGCGATATGAGCATTGTCGGCCCGCGCCCGATGATGCTGGATCAGAAAGATCTCTATCCGGGCCAGGCATATTACCGGCTGCGTCCCGGCCTGACCGGCCCCTGGCAGGTCTCGGACCGCAATGCTGTCTCTTTCCGGGCAAGGGCGCAATTTGACGAAGACTACGAGCATCACCTGAGTTTTCGGGGTGACTGCGGCCTTATCCTGAAAACCATCAGAGTCGTGCTGCGCGCGACCGGGAAATAAGCGAGGACATGGCATGACAGAGACAATGATGTTCCAGGGGGCGGTTGTGCTCTATCTGCTGATTTCGCTGATTGCGCTCGCGCTGACCTATCGCGAGCAAAGGCGCAACGGCATCTCTTCGCCCCTGTTTCGCATGATGGGCTTTGCCCTTTGCACGATATGGCCTGTCACCTTTGTGGTTTTCACCTCGCTCCAGCTTGTGACGCGCACCTGAGAGACCCTGTCAGGATGGCCTGTATGCGGGGATGGGAATCGTCTATGAGCCAGGCAGCCGGCAAGCGGCCAGAACATCTTTCGGCTTGCTGCCTGGGATAAAATCATGAAACTGCTGATACTTGGTATAAACTTCGCCCCGAAATGATTTCGACGGGGCTCTATACAACCGGCCTTGCCGAGGCGATGGCAGAGGCTGGCGATCAGGTCAGCGTGGTCACCGCCCAGCCCTATTTCCCGGCCTGGAAAGTGTTTCCCGGCCATTCGCGCTTTTTCTGGAGCCGGGGCGAACTGCCTTCGGGGGTCCGCTATATCCGCTGTCCGCATTACGTGCCGGCAAAGCCCACCGGCGCGCGGCGTATTCTGCACCATGCCAGCTTCGCGCTGACCTCCTTTCCGGTTCTGGCCTGGAAAGCCCTTATCGGGCGCCCCGATATGGTGCTGGTGATCGCGCCTGCGCTGCTGCCTGCCCCCTTCGCCTGGGCGCTGGCGCGGCTTTCGGGGGCGAAATGCTGGCTGCATGTGCAGGATTTCGAGGTCGAGGCCGCCTTTGCCACCGGCCTTCTGAAACCGGCCAGCCTTGCCGGCCGCCTGGCCCGGAAATTCGACCGCTGGATCCATCGCCGCTTTGACAGGGTCAGCACGATCTCGGGCCCGATGCTGCGCAAACTGTCGGAAAAAGGCCTGCCGCCCGGCCGCATTTTCGAACTGCGCAACTGGGCCAGGCTGGATGATGTCACGCCCCTGACCGGCCCGTCGCCTTACCGCGAGGAATTCGGCATCACCGAAGAGCATGTGCTGCTTTACTCTGGCAATATCGCGAATAAGCAAGGGCTTGAGATCCTTCCCGATGTGGCGCAACGGCTGGCGCATCGCAAGGATCTGCGCTTTGTGATCTGCGGCCAGGGGCCGTTCCTCGATGAGCTGAAGACGCTTTCCTCTGGTCTCGACAATATCTCCTTCTTCCCGCTGCAACCGCTGGAGCGGCTGGGGGATCTCCTGGGCCTTGCGAGCCTGCATCTCCTGCCCCAGATCGCGGGCGTCTCAGAATCGGTGCTGCCCTCGAAACTGACCAATATGCTGGCCTCGGGCCGCCCGGTTCTGGCCACCGCCGAGCCGGGCACCGCGCTGGCCGATGAGATCGCAGATTGCGGCAGTGTCACGCCGCCCGGCGATGCGGCAGCACTGGCAGAGGCGATTTCCGCGATGCTCGACAACCCTGAACAGCGCGAGGCCTGCGGGCTCGCCGCCCGGGCCCGCGCCCTGGAACATTGGGACAATAAGCGCATTCTCGAGCGCTTCCGCCTTGCCGCCCATGACCTGACCGGCCAGCCCCAGCCCATTGCCCATCCTGCCGCCAAAGCGACAGAAGCTTCCCTGATCAAGAGAACGAGACAGACATGAAAAAGGCCCTTATCACCGGCATCACAGGCCAGGACGGCTCTTACCTGGCCGAATTCCTGCTGGAAAAGGGCTATGAGGTGCATGGGATCAAGCGCCGTGCCTCGTCTTTCAACACGCAGCGTGTCGATCACATCTACCAGGATCCGCATGTCTCGAACGCGCATTTCCGGCTGCATTACGGCGATCTGACCGACAGTTCCAACCTGACCCGCATCCTGCAGGAAGTGCAGCCCGACGAGGTCTATAACCTCGGCGCGCAAAGCCATGTCGCAGTGTCTTTCGAGGCGCCGGAATATACCGCCGATGTCGACGGGATCGGCACTTTGCGCCTGCTGGAAGCGATCCGCTTCCTCGGGCTGGAGAAGAAGACCCGCTTCTACCAGGCCTCGACCTCCGAACTTTATGGCCTTGTGCAGGAGACCCCGCAGCGCGAGACCACGCCCTTCTGGCCCCGGTCTCCTTACGCGGTGGCCAAGCTCTATGCCTATTGGATCACGGTGAATTACCGCGAGGCTTACGGCATCTATGCCTGCAACGGCATCCTCTTCAACCATGAGAGCCCGCGCCGGGGCGAGACCTTTGTCACCCGCAAGATCACCCGCGGTCTCGCGAATATCGCCCAAGGGCTGGAGCCCTGTCTCTTCATGGGCAATATCGACAGCTTGCGCGACTGGGGCCATGCGAAAGACTATGTCCGGATGCAATGGATGATGCTGCAACAGGACGTGGCCGAGGATTTCGTCATCGCCACCGGTGTGCAATATTCGGTGCGCCAGTTCATCACCTGGTCGGCGCAGGAACTGGGGATCGAACTTGCCTTCACCGGCGAGGGTGTGAGCGAAATCGCCACCGTGGTCTCGGTCTCGGGCGACAAGGCGCCTGCGGTCAGGCCGGGCGATGTCGTCATGCGCATCGACCCGCGCTACTTCCGCCCGGCCGAAGTGGAAACCCTGCTCGGCGATCCGGCAAAGGCAAAAGAAAAACTCGGCTGGGTGCCCGAGATCACTGTTCAGGAAATGTGCTCCGAGATGGTGGCCGAAGACCTGAAAGTCGCAAAACGCCACGCCTTCCTGAAAGCCCACGGCCATGACGTGCAGGTAAGTGTCGAAGGTTAAGGGATGCGGCTCTGGCTATGGGTATTTACGGCGCCCGCGCCATCGAAACCTGTATGAGCCGCGCCCTTACGTCCAACATCATCGAGTGAGCCTTATATGAGCTACGATCTTTCCAACAAACGTATCTGGGTCGCAGGCCATCGTGGCATGGTTGGCGGCGCTGTGGTGCGGCGCCTGGCGTCTGAGGGCTGCGAAGTGATCACCGCCGGTCGCGATGTGGTGGACCTGGTCGATCAGGCTCAGGTCAAAGCCTGGATGGCAGAAACAAAGCCCGATGCCATCGTGCTGGCCGCCGCCAAAGTTGGCGGCATCAAGGCCAATAACGATTTTCCGGTCGACTTCCTCTATCAGAACCTGATGATTGAGACGAATATCCTCCAGGCCGCGCATGAGAATGACGTCGAACGGGTGCTGTTCCTCGGATCCTCCTGCATCTATCCGAAACTGGCGCCGCAGCCGATCCGCGAGGACAGCCTGCTGACCGGGCCGCTCGAGCCGACCAATGAATGGTATGCCATCGCCAAGATCGCCGGCATCCGCCTGACCCAGGCCTATCGCCAGCAATATGGCCGCGACTGGATCTCGGCGATGCCGACCAACCTTTACGGCCCCGGCGACAATTACGACCTGAGCTCCTCCCATGTCCTGCCCGCGCTTCTGCGCAAGTTCCATGAGGCAAAGGTCTCAGGCGCAGAGACGGTAACTGTCTGGGGCTCGGGGACGCCTTTGCGCGAGTTCATGCATTGCGACGATCTGGCCGATGCGCTGGTCTTCCTGCTGAAAGAGTATTCCGGCTTCGACCATATCAATGTCGGATCGGGCGTCGAGGTCACGATCCGCGAGCTGGCCGAAACAATCGCAAAAGAAGTGGGCTATGAGGTTAATTTGGTCTTCGACGCGGCCAAACCCGACGGCACCCCACGCAAGTTAATGAATACAAGCCGGCTGCATGAACTAGGCTGGAATAATGCACGTAGCCTAAAGCAAGGAATACATAGTGCCTATGAGGAATTCTTAAGCAGAGACAATAATTAATGCTTACCCTACGCAAACGCTGGAAGAATTCACCGATCTTTAGGAGATTGGCCGGAGGCGTGGGCGCAATTGCGTTGGGAAAAATATGGATACTACTTACCCAAATCGCACTCGTGCCAGTCCTATCGAACACTTGGGGCGCAGAGGCGTACGGGCAGTGGCTTATGCTCAGCACAATTCCAATTTATATTGCTCTTACTGATTTTGGTATTGGGACAGCCGCAGGTGTTGAAATGACTCGCCACCTTGAGAGAGGTGATGATACCGCCGCAAATCGAGTTTACCAATCCGGGTGGGTTTTCCTTACTCTCATATCTTTTTTATCGGGCGCCACTGTCTGGGTTGGGATAGGAATTTGGCACAAATACGATGCCACCATGTATGATATGCAAGTCGCCGCGGGGCTAATGGTAGCAGCATCTATCCTTACACTGCAGGTTTTTGTTCTTCGAGCCGTGTTTACTGCGACACATAATTTCGCGAAAGGACAGTTTGTCAATGATTTGGCTATTCCAATAGAGGGTCTAGGAGTCGTTATTGTTGCATGGTCCGGGGGGGTATAATCGAAGCTGCGACGGTTTTGGTGTCTGTAAGAGCGGTATGGATACTAATATTCCATTTTCTAATGTCAAATCTAGCGCCGTGGTGTCGGAGAGGGTGGAGCTTGGTCGATCAAGAAACGATCCTTAAGCTCACACGGCCCTCACTTGCAGCATTTAGCATGACTATATCGAATGCCGTCGGTCTTCAAGGAATGATCCTGACAATTGGATGGTTCATGGGTCCAGCGTCGGCAGCTATATTTGGAACAGTAAGAATGCTTTCTAGGGCACCCCTTCAATTCTCTGGCCTTTTATCCCGCGCGAGCATACCAGAATTAACGCGCGCGTACGAGGCTAAGAATACTCAACTTACACAGAAGCTGATGCGGCTAAACATTAGTGCCGCACTACTTGTGATGTTACCCTCGTCTATAATTCTAATCATGTATGGCCCATCAATACTGTCAACGCTGTCACACGGCAATCTTATTGCGTCGAGGGTAGAATTTATCTTGATGTCTCTAGCCATGCTATGCGTCACAATTTGGACAACGTTAGCAGCGCCGCTAATTGCAACCAATCAGCAGGCGAAATTTTCACGAGTTATTTTACTAGCGTACTGCTCCCAAACATTGGTACCGATTGCCTTTTCATCATTCCAGCAAGCACCTTATTTTGCAGTATTGGGTGCTGAGCTGACTTCACTTCTTTGGATAGCGCGAATTATTCGCAAAAATCCTTCTTCGCAATAGGAAAACGTACACCCCCTCCACCTATAAATATTGCGTATTAATTGCCATCACAGTGGAGATCTGAATGTACATTAATCCACCAGCCGATAAAGTTAATAGATTTGGATTAATCTCCAGGTCAACCGCACTAACAGCAAGCGCAATACTGCCGCAGCTACTTCTGGCGCTTCCTTTCGGCATCCCAAATTCCCTGACCCAAGTTCTCGCCCTCATCTTCGTTTTGCCATTTCTTCTGTTAAGCAGACTTAATGCCACATACATGACATTAATCACTTTGTTCTTTTTGCTGATAATATCTAACTCCATCTATCAGGCTTTACTTAGGCCGAATAGCGAGAGCTCATACTATCAAATGGCAAGGTCTCTCACTCCTTTCTTTATCCTATGCTCAATCTTGATTAACTATAAGTTAATCTTATCAAAAATTTCACAATTCATACTTACTGGAGGTCAAGCAAGATCTAAAAAGATAAACCGTGCAATTGATTTTTTTGCACTACTATGTGCCGTTCAGTCGGTTGGGTTTATGATGGGCCTACCCACTGCAAATTACCTTTCTGCGTCCGGCAGTGGCGAAAGAGTCATGATCTTCATGTCCACTAGCTGTGTATTTCTTATGTATTATACAACCATTTCGAAAAGGCATTGGTCTACCCTTCTTTTTTTTATGGTCGTCCTCGGGACGGGATCTAAAAGTATATTAGTGGCTTCTGTACTTATTTTCCTCTTAGCCGCAAGCCGTGACCTTAGGGCTATAAATTTTCTAGGGGTAATGGCATCTGGTACGGCGCTCATTTTTTCATTATATTTCATCAATCCATTGGCCCTTGACAGAGTGATGGACTTTGCATCGAGCGAGCAGGGAGAATCCTTCAAGGACGCTACTCGTGCATACGAAATTTTTCATGCTCATAGAACTATGAATGAATACACATCTTCGGTCGTATTTGGGTCCGGTTTTGCCACCCAACTAACTCCGGGGGTACCAACCAGCAACTCTGCGTGGTTTGAAAACTCAAAATATGATATTGAGAATGGGTATTGGGGAATATTTTCAAAGCTTGGAGTTGTCCTTACAGCAATTTTTGTGATTATTATTATAAAATTCATGCCACTCAACAGGGTACTATTTGCAATAATTCTGGTTGAAGCCCCGCTTTTTTTTAAAACCAGTTATCAGGTTTTCGCATACATGGATGGTGTTTATCTAATTATATGGTCTATTTTAGTTAATGCCCTATTACTTTCTAGAAAATCTTACTCTCTGAGGTGATTTGAGAAAAATTCCCACTTGGTAACCAAGAAACTTTACTAGAAATGCCCACGTAAACGCCAGAACTCCGAAGAGAGGATTTCCCTTGAGAGTACTCCATGTGATATCATCTGCTGACCCCGCCACCGGAGGGCCTATTCAAGGTTTGAAACAAAGCATTTCTCTGCGAGAGCATTGGGGGCAACGTGTGGAGATTTTAACTCTTAACCCTCCAGAATCTGACGCTATTTCCAATTTTCCTGGCGTCGCCCATGGAGTAGGGCCGGGCACTCGTATTTATGGATACACACCTAATTTATCACGATGGATTTCAAAGAATAGAAGTCGTTTTGATGTGGCTGTGGTTCATGGATTATGGAATCATGCATCAGTTGGTGGTTGGCAAGGCCTTCGGCGTGCTCGGTTGCCCTATGTGCTTTTCACGCATGGAATGATGGACCCTTGGTTCCGGAAGTCAAAGCCTATCAAGCATTGGGTGAAGCAGAGCTTCTGGGCCATCCAAGGACGAGTTTTGAGAGACGCAAACGAAGTGCTGTTCACAAGTGAGGAAGAGATGCGCCTCGCTGACGGAGTATTTTTTGGCTATAATTATCGCCCACGTGTGGTCGCTTACGCCGCGGCCGAAGCGACGCCTTGCGGATTGGTTGATGAGGCAGCCTTCCATAAGCTCGTTCCAGAACTTGCTGGGCGCCCATATTTACTTTTTCTCAGTCGCATACATGAGAAAAAGGGATGCAATTTGCTACTTGAAGGTTTTGCCAAGGCGGTTCATCGCCCTGACCTACAGCTGGTGATCGCTGGCCCACCGCATGGTGATTTGGGCGAGCGGCTGCAGGCTCAGGCCCATTCGCTTGGGATTGCGGAGAGAGTTCACTGGCCCGGGATGGTCAAAGGGGCAGCAAAGGCTGGCGCTTTTCGAGGAGCAGAAGCCTTTGTTCTAACTTCGCATCAGGAGAACTTTGGCATAGCTGTCGCCGAAGCATTAGCTTACGGAAAGCCTGTTCTAATTTCGAATCAGATTAACATCTGGCGGGAAATTGAGTCAGGTGGCGCCGGAGTTGTCGCCCCGGACACAGTTGACGGCGCAACCCGTGTTATAGCCGCATGGGAACAGCTAACTCCTGAGGCTCGGATCGCAATGGGTCGTGCCGCCCGGGAGGTTTATGAGCGGAACTTCACTGTGGAGGCAGCAGCGCGCGATCTGACCGCTGCATTGGAGCGAGCAGCAGCCAGTGGGCCGCAGAGATAATTTTATTATCTTTAGGCCGCGATGAAATACACGTATTCTTGCGCTGCTGAGAAAAATTTAGACGTCCGGTCAGGTGCAACGTGTGTTTCTCGTGGAGGTGTTATGCTACAGGCCACATGAGACAGGTTACGACCTAGGTTTGATTTCCGCTCCAAAACAAAGAGAAGACGATGACTGATCCGATGACGTCGGGACCGACTCCACGAATAGGCATCCTGACCTATCACTTCAGTGATAATTTTGGTGCGCTCATGCAAGCTTACGGCCTGCAGAGTTGGTTGAAATCCCAAGGCTGCCGGGCCGAGTTCATCAATTACCGCCCGGCCCATGTCGAGGCGGGCGGCAGCCTGCGCGACCTGATCAAGGCGCGGGGAGCCAAGGCCAAGGCCAAGATCGTCTATCTGCGGCTGAGCGCGCTGCGCAACCAGTTGTTCGGCGACCGCACCCAGCAGAAATTGCTGCACCGTTTCCAGCGCGAGACGCTGGGCGTGGCCTGCGCCCCCCTGCAGAACGAGGCTGCAACCGAAGCCTGGCTGAACAGCCCGGCGGGCAGGTTCGACATGCTGATCTGCGGCTCGGACCAGATCTGGGCGCCGTCGCAGCAGCGCGGCATCGATCCGGTCTATTACCTGCATTTCCCGCAAGGGGCGCAGGGCGCGCGGCGGATCTCCTATGCGCCGAGCTTCGGCAAGGCCACGCTCGACTCGGCCTATGAGGCCGAGGTAACGGGCTATCTGCGCGACCTCGACGGGCTTTCGGCCCGTGAGCAGAGCGGGGTCGAGATCGTAAGCCGGCTTTCGGGGCGGCCAGTGGCTTATGTGCCGGATCCGACCATCCTGCTGGGCGATTTCCGCCCGCTGGCCGCCCAAGCTACGGCCGTGGGCGCTGGCCATGTTTTCTGCTATGCCCTGCGCACCGGCCAGGGAATTCGCGACGTGGCTGCGCTTGCTGCGCAAAAGACCGGCGGCCGTATTCTCTCGCCGCAGAACCCGCACCGGCGCTGGAAAGAGATCGGCGAGACTATCCATCCCTCGCCCGAGCAATGGGTCGCCCATGTCGAGCGGGCGGCTTTCGTAGTGTCGAACTCGTTCCACGGCACCGTCTTCTCGATCTTGTTCCGCAAACCCTTTCTCAGCGTGGCGCTGCCCGGTGCCAAGGCCTCCCTGAACGAGCGGTCGGCCAATCTGTTGAGCTCGCTCGGGCTGCGGCACCGGCTGGTCGATGCCTCCGACATGGCTAATGTGCACCGCCGGATGGAAGAGCCGATCGACTGGCAAGCGGTCGAAGAGAAGCTGACAGCGATGCAGGAATCCGGCCGCGGCTATCTGCGCCGCGAGTTGAAAAGATTGCATGCATGATGGATTTCCAACAGCTGAAATATGTGGACACCATCCCGAAGCGGGAAAAGCTCCTGCGTCAGGTCTGGGTGCTGGTCTATGCGCTGTTCTTCCGGCCCACGCCGCGCGGCCTAATGAATGGCTGGCGGAAGATGCTGCTAAAATTGTTCGGGGCCCAGATCGGTAAGGGGTCGAAAATCGCGCCAAGCTGCTTTGTTTGGGCGCCTTGGAACCTAGAGATGGGCGAGTTTTCCGTGATGGGCGATCACGTCGACTGCTATACCATGGCGAAGATCCGCATCGGATCGAAGGTAGCGGTCAGCCAGCGCAGTTTCCTATGCACCGGCACGCATGACATCACCAGCCTGAGGCGACCTCTGATCACCCGGGCGATCACCATCGGCGATCATGTCTGGATTGCCGCCGAAACTATGGTCGGCCCCGGCGTCACCATTAATGAGGGCAGCGTGGTCGGTGCCCGGTCCTTCGTAAACAAGGACATGCCTGCGTGGATGGTCTGCGCCGGCACCCCCTGCAAGCCTGTAAAGCCTCGGGTCGTCGAACAGAACTAAATGCCTCCCGGAAGGAAACAAGATGGGCAAGCTGAGCTCGTTGACAGAAAAAGTTGCCAAAGTCGGACGGTTCGGGACGGAGTTCTTCCGAGATATGGCGCTCTATATCCGCTATTGTGGCATTTCACCGATGCAAGATGCGCAGAAGCGCCGCTTCTACAAGCTTCTGATAGAATGCCATGCTCTGGAAAAGGGCCTTTCCCTGCTCAATCCGCGCGCACTGTTCGGCAAGACAAAGATAGACTTTCTACGTAAGGAACTCGATCTCTACGATCTGTCACAATCGCCGCTGCCCGCCGAGATGATTTTGGGCACCTTTGAAATCTATGTCGATCGGCACCGCGAAAGAGGGGTATCGGATCCCTATCTTGACGAGGTTGCGGCTTATGCTGCCAAGAAGCGCAGCACGCTTGCCGTGACACCGCATGGCGGGCTGCGGCATTTCGAAAGGGGCTATAAAGACATCACCGCGATGGCCCCGGCGGATTTTATCGCCTCGCGCTTCTCGAGCCGAACTTTCAGCGACAAGAAGCTTGAGCGGGCGCAGGTTGAAAAGGCCGTGGCCTTGGCGCAACAGGCACCCTCTCAGTGCAACCGGCAGGCAAGCCATGCCTACTTCTACCAAGATAGGGACGCAATTGCCCGCCTGCTAAAACTGCAGGGCGGCTCCTCCGGTTTCGCCCAAGACGTGCACAACCTTTTCGTCATCACCGTGGATCTGGCAGCTTGGGGCGGGGCGCAGCAGCGCAACCAGCTGTATGTCGACGGCGCGCTGTTTTCGATGACGCTGATCTATGCATTGCATGCCACGGGGATTGCCACCTGTCCGCTGAACTTGGCCGTCACCAACCGGACGGAAAACGACATCCGCCAAGCAGGAGATATTCCTAGCGATCAGCGGTTGATTATGATGATCGCGGTCGGCGAACCGGCCCGGCTCACGGCGGTCGATGCCGCCTGCTCGCCGCGGCGCAAAACCACAGAAATCCTGCATTTTGAGAAGGCATGACATGCCGGTTGAACTGACCGCCGTCATCCTGACCTATAATGAAGAACAGCATATCGCACGCTGTATCGAGAGCCTGATGCCGGTCGCAGCCCGCATCGTGGTGGTCGACAGTTTCTCGACCGATCGCACGGTCGAGATCGCCTGCGATCTCGGCGCGGATGTGTTTCAGAACCCCTTCCGCCATCAGGCGCAGCAATATCAATGGGCGGTCGAGAGTTGCGCCATCACCACTGACTTCACGCTACGGGTCGACGCCGATGAATATCTTGAGCCCGAGCTGCAGGCGGCGATCAAGACCTTCCTCTCCGCGCCCGGTGCGGTCAATGCGGTCTATCTGCGCCGCAAGATCACCTTCCTCGGCCGGCCCATCACTCATGGTTTCTTCTATCCGGCAATGATCCTGCGGCTGCACCGTACAGGCCAAGGCCGAATGGAGCAGCGCTGGATGGACGAGCATATCGTGGTCGAGAATGCTGTAACAGTGGAGCTTTCTGGCGATCTGGTCGACGACAATCTCAATCCACTCAGCTGGTGGACAGCGAAACACGTCAACTACGCCCGGCGCGAGGCCTATGAGATCATCGCCTCCCGCGCCAGGGTCCAGAGCGAGGCGGAAGCTCTCTCCGGCCAGGCCCGCCGCAAGCGCTGGTTGAAAGAAAATATCTATGGCCGCATGCCCGTAGCTCTGCGCAGCACGCTCTATTTCCTCTACCGCTATCTCTTTGGGCGCGGTTTCCTCGACGGCAAGGAAGGCTTCTTCTTCCACTTCCTGCAGGCCTATTGGTACCGGACTTACGTCGATGCCAGCCTCTTCGAGATTGAGCGACAGGCGGCCGCTGAGGGGCTCAGCGCCTATGACATGCTCAGGCGGGATGGTATTCTCTGATCATCCCGGCAGCCCCCCCTCAGGCCGGGCGCTTCTTCAGCCAGCCCAGAAACGCCGCATCGGCCGAGCGCAGCCGCGGCCGGCCGGAGCGCGCCCACATCTCGCGCCACTCCGCCTCGAGCGCATAGATGTCCCAGCCGGGCATCAGCGCCCGCGCCGCGCTGATCGTGGCCTCTTTCAGCACCGGGCCGGTGCCGGGCAGCACCACGAGATCGCGGCGCGTCACCCGCAGGATATCGCCCGGCTCCTCGGCAAGGCTGTAATCGGGCAAGGGGTCGCTTGCGATCATATCGCGCATCATCTTGCGAAACACTCTGAGCGGGCTGGCCGAGCCCGATTTCTGCGCCAGCACCGCCATCGAGACCCGCCAGTCCGGCTGGCGCCCGCAATGCTTGCGCGACAGCTCATAGATGCGCCGCTCCAGCGGTTTCCTGAGCCGGAAATAATCGCGTGACAGCGTCAGCACCGATTTCGACAGCACCGCCCGGAAGAGCCATTCCGACAGGGTCACCGCCACCTGCACCATGCGCCCGCCTTTGGTCGCGCGCACGATCTGCCAGGTCTCGATCAGGCCAAAGCCGGTGGTGACCTCGGGCCCCTCGCCGGTCGCGATATTGGTGGTGATGCGGGTACCCGCCAGCCGCTCAAAAGCCTCACGCAGCCGGGCATAGCCGTCTCCGCTCGTCTCGCGATTGGTCGCAACCAGCAGGTCATGGGCGGTCAGCCGCAAATGCCGGCTGATCTCGCGCCCGGCATTCAGCGCCGCCATCAGCTGGCTGATACAATAGATCAGAATGTCTTTGTCAAAGAGCGTCGCAAGCCCCTTGACCGAGGGCACCACGGTGATCTCTGCCCCGTTCCTCTCATAGCTCAGGATGCGCCGGTCGGGCCGCGTCGAGAGCGAGAAGATCGGATGCTCCATGCTGGCCATATC
Organism: Gemmobacter sp. 24YEA27; assembly: GCF_030052995.1. NCBI lineage: Bacteria > Pseudomonadati > Pseudomonadota > Alphaproteobacteria > Rhodobacterales > Paracoccaceae > Gemmobacter > Gemmobacter sp. 24YEA27. The sequence continues at coordinate 13,855 of NZ_JASJPW010000011.1, forward strand.
GTCTTTGGGCAGCACATCGAACAGATCGCAAATAAAAAACCCCGCCTCTGCGCGGCGGTCAGGCAGCCATGTGGCGCCCTGCACGGGGAGAGCCCCCGCCCCATATCCCGGACCTGTCATCCGCCTGCCTCTCTCGCCTCAGCCCCGCTGCCGGGGTCTCATATGGCGGGCCTGACGCCCGCTCTGCCTGCCGCCCTTTGCGGTGCTGACAGGGGTTTATCCACGAAGCGCCATGGCTTTTGCGGAGGCCACTGGGCATCTCCGGGGGCTGCTTTGCGCTTCGTGGTTTCATTGACGCTTAACTTATCCACAGGTGGTCCGTTTGGCGAGGAAAAATCTCCGGCGGGATCGGGGGATCAGAGTCACCCGGACGTGGGATCAGAGTCGCCCTGTCGTGGTTTCAGAGTCGCTATGGGCTTTTCAGATCCGGATATTTCATTCAAGATCAATGAGATAGATATGAGCATTACGCGCCTTAACTATTATAATAACATGATACTAACTGAGAAAGATCGGACAGGGTTTGGGGACGCATCCAGGACCCAGACCTCTGATACCGAAGTATCCATTTGATTTTACTATGAAATATAGGGGTATGCGGCAAATGTGCGCTCTTTGCTTCCATGTTGCATGTTTTGCTGTATGCTACCGAAAAACACGCACATGAGGCAGCAATGGCCCGCGAATCGAGCCGCGAGGCGGATCCCGCCCAGCCCCCCTATTTCAACATCTCGCCCGATCAGGAGCTGCAGCGCCTTGGCCCCTCCGTTGGCACCGCCGAGCTGTCGCGGATCGCAGGTCTGGCGGCACGCGGGCGCGATGAGCTGGCCACGCGCGGCCTCGGTGAGGAGGGACGAAAGTCCCTGCGCCTCTTCTCGACCTGGGAAATTACCCGCTATCTGATCCCCGTTGCCCAGGGGCATTTCCGCCGGGTGCTGAAAGGCAATCCCGATCTGCCCCAGGGCCGCTCCGAGACCGAAGGCGGTGCCAAATGGTTCACCCTGGACGAGGTGCTGAGGCTGCGCGCCTGGTTCGCGGCTGAAGGCGCGAAGAACCGCGACTATCAGCCCTACCGCCCGCAGGGTCTGCCGGCCAAGATTGTCGCCGTGGCGAATTTCAAGGGCGGCGTCGGCAAGACCTCGACCTGCGCTCATCTCGCGATGTCGGCGGCGCTGGATGGCTACAAGGTGCTGGTGGTCGATCTCGATGCCCAGGGCTCGATGACCTCGATCTTCGGCGGCAAGGTTGCCGATGAATGGGGCACCGCCTTTCCGCTGATCGCGCGCCACTATGCCCGTCATCTGCAAAACGACAACCGGGCCCGGGTCGAACGCGGTGACGCGCCGCTGGCGCTGGATGCCACCCTGTCGGAAGCCCTGAAGACCGAACCGCGCAGCGTGGTGCAAAAGACCCATTGGCCGAATATCGGTCTGATCGGCGCCCAGCTGAATCTTTACTGGGCCGAGTTCCAGATCCCGGTCTGGCGGATGCAGTCGCGCGGCTGGAAGCTCTGGGATGCGCTGACCGATACATTCGCGGAAAGCGGGCTGCTGGAGGATTATGACCTGATCTTCTTCGATACGCCGCCGGCGCTTGGCTATCTGACGATTAATGGCCTTGCGGCGGCGGATATGCTCTTGGTGCCGACCGGGGCCTCTTTCCTTGAATTCGACTCCACGGGGCGGTTTTTCGACATGCTCCATTCCACCTTCGCCTCGATCGAGGAGGGGGAGAATATCGCCGCCCGGGCCCTCGGGCGCGAGGAGCTGGCCTTTGAATGGGATGCGGTGCGTGCGGTGATCACCCGCTATGACGGCGCGCAGCAGGCCGAGATGGCGTCTTTCATGCAGACCTGGCTTGGCGGCGCCATGAGCCCGCAGCGCCAGGAATTCACCGCGCTGATCGGCCAGGCGGGCGAACAGGTCAATGGCATCTATGAAGCCGATTACCGCGACTTCAACCGTGAGACCTATATCCGGGGCCGCGAGACCTTTGACACCACCTGGGCCGAATTCAAGCGGCTGCTTTATGGCATCTGGCGCCGCGATGAGCGGGCGGCTTCTGCCGGGGAATGAGGGATATGTTTCGCGCGCGAAACATTTGCTGAGAGGGGGCTGATATGGCCAGACGCAAGCGGCTTGGCCCGGCAATAATTGCGCCGGAAACAGACGAAAACAGCCATGTCAGTGACGTTTCTGAAGGCGTGGCGCCCGAAGTGAAGGCCGCCTTGCCGCCGCCGGGGGCAGGCAATTTTGGCGCGCCTCCTCCCATTGCGCGGGTGGCGGCGGAATCGGCTGCCGAGGCGGCGCTGAGCGAGATTTCAGAAGCCATGAGCCGGGCCCGCGCCGAGGGACGGCTTGTGTTGCGCCTGCCCCTGGCCGGGATCGAGGCGGATCATCTGGTGCGCGACCGGATCGACCTTGATGAAGAGGAACTGGAAGGCCTGATCTCGTCGATTGCCGAACATGGCCAGCGCAACCCGGTCGAGGTCAGCGAGATCGCCCCCGGGCGCTATGGGCTGATCTCGGGCTGGCGGCGGCTGACGGCGCTGAAAAGGCTCTGTGCAAGCGGAAATGACCGTTTTGACCATGTGCTTGCGCTGGTGCGCAAACCTGAAACCGCCGCCGATGCCTATATCGCGATGGTCGAGGAAAACGAGATCCGCGCCGGCCTTTCTTATTACGAGCGGGCGCGGATTGCCGGGCGTGCGGTGGAACTTGGGGTGTTCGAAACGGAAAAACAGGCTCTGCAAAGGCTTTTTGCCAATGCCAGCCGGGCCCGGCGCTCTAAGATCGGGTCCTTCCTGGTGATCTGGCACCGAATGGATGCGGTGCTGCGCTTTGCGCGGGCGATCCCGGAACGGCTGGGCCTCGCGCTTGAAAAGGCGATAGAAGCGGCTGATTCCGCCATGTTAGAGACGTTTTTGCAGGATCTTCGCCGGGATCCCTCGCCTGATGCCGCCGAAGAGATCCTGCGGTTGCACAGCTTTGTCGCCGAAGTGGTGCCAAATGTTTCGCGCGCGAAACATTTGGCACCTGCAAGGGGTCAGGGGGGGAGGAGGCAAAGAGCGCGCCGAAAGTGGCCCCCGTTGCCTCGTCGTCAGCCGCGGTGGAACTGCGCCCAGGTGTCTATCTTGCGGTGAAAGGCGGCCTTGCCCATCCGACCCTGACACTTTCCGGGCCAGGGGTCGACCCGGCCTTTCGCGACCGGCTGGAGCAGTGGCTTCTGAACGGGGACAGCTGAAGGAGGGCGGCAGAGTTTGGCAGCTCATGTCCCCGCTCAGAGAATATGCAGAAGGGTCATCAAAACATCATCAGGCAGGGCCATATCCCTGATCATCCTGGCGAAGGGCCCGGGCTCCGGGCGCACCCCCTTGACCGCGCCGGAAACCTGCCCGAAACCTCCGGGTAACGTGCTTTGCTTCCGTTTCAGGCTGTTTGCCCTGCCCCTTCCGCATTGAACCCGAACATGTCTGCATGACCTCCGCCGCGCCTTCTTTTTCCGCCGGATTTTCTGTCCGGTCGGGAGGATTGTCCGGCGTGTGAACCCCAAAGGATAGTTTTTATGAAAATCGCCGTTGCCGGGCTTGGCTATGTCGGCCTCTCCAATGCGGTGCTGCTGGCCCAGCATCACGAGGTTGTCGCGGTCGATATTTCGCCCGAACGTGTGGCGCTGGTGAATGCCGGCCGTTCGCCCATCGTCGATGCCGATATTGAAGAGTTCCTCGCCAATCGCGCGCTGACACTGACGGCCACGCTGGAGGCGGCGGAGGCCTACCAGGGGGCCGATTATGTCGTGGTGGCCACGCCCACCAATTACGATACCCAAACCGACCGTTTCGACACCAGCAGCATCGAGGCGGTGATCCGCGCGGTCATGGCGGTGAACAGCACAGCCACCATCGTCGTCAAATCGACAATCCCGGTGGGCTATATCCGCCGCATCCGCGAAGAGCTGGAGACGAAGCAGGTGATCTTCAGCCCCGAATTCCTGCGCGAGGGCCGGGCGCTTTATGACAACCTGCATCCCTCGCGTATCATTGTGGGCGAGCGGTCGCCCCGGGCCGAGGGCTTTGCCGCGCTGCTGGTCGAGGGGGCGATTGAGAAAGATGCGCCCGTCCTTTTCACGGACCCCGATGAGGCTGAGGCGATCAAGCTTTTCGCCAATACCTACCTCGCCCTGCGGGTGGCTTTCTTCAACGAACTCGACAGCTATGCCATGCTGCGCGGGATGGACAGCCGCCAGGTGATAGAGGGGATCGGTCTCGATCCGCGGATCGGAAGCCATTACAACAACCCCTCTTTCGGCTATGGCGGCTATTGCCTGCCGAAAGACACCAAACAGCTGCTGGCGAATTACGCGAATGTGCCGCAGAACCTGATCGCCGCGGTAGTTGATGCCAATCGCACGCGCAAGGATTTCCTGGCCGATCAGATCATTGCGAAACGGCCCGGAGTGGTGGGCATCTACCGGCTGGTGATGAAGGCGGGGTCAGACAATTTCCGCCAAAGCTCGATCCAGGGCATCATGAAGCGGATCAAGGCCAAGGGGATCGAGGTCGTGGTCTATGAGCCCGCCCTGGCCGATGAACAGTTCTTCGGCAGTCAGGTGATCCGCGATCTGGAGGCGTTCAAAGCGGCCTCCGATATGATCGTCACCAACCGCCAGACCCCGGATCTGGAAGATGTGGCAGAAAAGGTCTTTACCCGCGATCTTTTTGGCGCCGACTGAGCGCAGTCCTCTCTCTGCCTGAGGCATCGCCCGGGCAAAGAGACGCCTTGTGGGGAATGGTTCTGGGGCGTGCGACACATCCCATTCCGGCTTCCCCCCTCGCCGCGGGCGGGTTTTCGTGCCGCGGGGGGGCTGATGAAACTGCGTTCCGGGATTTGGCCGCCCGCCGGATTTTCCGGCCTTAATGCAGTCGCGCCCTGGCTTTGCCCCGCCCATGCCTTCGCTTTGCCCGGTGGATATGGCATCAGGGGAAAAATTTTCCTGAGCGCTATGGCAGGGCAATGACCGCAAAAACCACGCTGACCCATCTTCAGCGGCTTGAGGCCGAAAGCATCCATATCATGCGCGAGGTGGTCGCGAATGCCGACCGCCCGGTTATGCTGTATTCGGTGGGGAAAGATTCCGCCGTGATGCTGCATCTGGCGAAAAAAGCCTTTTACCCGGCCCCGCCGCCTTTTCCGCTGCTGCATGTCGATACGACCTGGAAATTCCGCGCCATGTATGAGCTGCGCGACCGCGCGGCCAAAGCGGCGGGCATGGATCTGATCGTCTATCAAAATCCCGAGGCCCTGGAGAAAGGCATTAATCCTTTCGACCACGGCGGCCTGCATACCGATATGTGGAAGACCGATGGTCTGAAACAGGCGCTGACCAAATTCGGCTTTGATGTGGCCTTTGGCGGCGCGCGGCGCGATGAGGAAAAATCGCGTGCGAAAGAGCGGGTCTTTTCCTTCCGCTCGGCCAGCCATCGCTGGGATCCGAAGAACCAGCGCCCTGAGCTGTGGAAGCTTTACAACACCAGGAAAGCCCCGGGCGAAAGCATCCGCGCCTTCCCGATCTCGAACTGGACCGAGCTCGACATCTGGCAATATATCCATCTTGAAGGCATTGAAATCGTGCCGCTCTACTTTTCAGAGCCGCGCCCGGTGGTGGAACGGAACGGCCTTCTGATCATGGTTGATGATGACCGTTTCCGGTTGAACCCCGGCGAAGTGCCTGAACTGAAATCCGTGCGCTTCCGCACCCTTGGCTGCTACCCGCTGACCGGCGCGGTGGAATCCGAGGCCAGAACCCTGCCGCAGGTGATCCAGGAAATGCTGCTGACCACCACATCGGAACGCCAGGGCCGCGCCATTGATCATGACCAGGCCGCCTCGATGGAGAAGAAAAAGCAGGAGGGCTATTTCTGATGTCGGAACTGCAGGATCACGCCTATGAGGCAGACCGGCTGATCGCCGAGGATATCGACGCCTATCTGACCGCGCATCAGCATAAGACCATGCTCAGGTTCATCACCTGCGGCTCGGTCGATGACGGGAAATCGACCCTGATCGGGCGGTTGCTTTACGACAGCAAGATGATCTTTGAGGATCAGCTGGCCAGCCTTGAACAGGACAGCAAATCGGTCGGCACGCAAGGCGGTGCGATTGATTTTGCGCTGCTGGTCGATGGGCTGGCGGCTGAGCGCGAGCAGGGCATCACGATTGACGTGGCCTACCGTTTCTTTGCCACGGAAAAGCGCAAGTTCATCGTCGCCGACACGCCCGGCCATGAACAATATACCCGCAATATGGTCACCGGCGCCTCGACCGCGGATCTCGCCGTGATCCTGATCGATGCGCGCCAGGGCGTTCTGACCCAGACGCGGCGCCATTCCTATCTGGTGACCCTGCTGGGCATCAAAAACATCGTGCTGGCGGTCAATAAGATGGATCTGGTCGGCTACAGCGCCGAACGCTTTGATCAGATCGTCAGCGAATATTCGCAATTCGCGAAACAGATCGGGATGGAGGATTTTCTCGCGATTCCGATTTCGGGGCTGATGGGCGATAATATCGTCACGAGATCTGCGCATATGCCCTGGTATCAGGGGCCGACGCTGATCCGGCATCTGGAAAGCGCGCCGCTTAACGACACCCGCCTGCAGGACGCGCCCTTCCGCCTGCCGGTGCAATGGGTGAACCGCCCGAACCTCGATTTCCGCGGCTTTGCCGGCCAGATCGCGACCGGCAGCATCGCGCCGGGCGATGCGGTGCGGATCCTGCCATCGGGCCGCACCTCGACCGTCAAGGCGATTGTGACGCTCGACGGCGACCTGCCCCGGGCCGTTGCGGGCCAGTCGGTCACGCTCACGCTGAATGATGAGGTCGACTGTTCGCGCGGCGATGTCATCACAGTGGCAGACCAGCCCTGCGAGGTCGCCGACCAGTTCGAGGCCACGCTGATCTGGATGGCAGAGGCCGAAATGCTGCCGGGCCGCCCCTATCTTCTGAAGATCGGCACCCAGACCGTCACCGCGACCGTCACCGAGCCGAAATATGAGGTCAACGTCAATACGCTGGAGCATCTGGCGTCAAAAACGCTGGCGCTGAATGCGATCGGGGTGGTGAATATCTCGACCGATCGCGCGATCCCGTTCGAAGCCTATGCGAAGAACCCCGATCTCGGCGGGTTCATTCTGATCGACCGGATGACCAATGCGACCGTGGCCGCCGGGCTGATCCATTTCGCGCTGCGCCGCAGCCAGAACATCCACTGGCAGGCCGTCGACATCAACCGCGAGGCCCATGCCGCTCTCAAGGGGCAGCGCCCGGCCGTCGTCTGGTTCACCGGGCTTTCGGGCTCCGGGAAATCGACCATCGCGAACCTCGTTGAGAAGAAGCTGCATACGCTTGGCCATCATACTTTCCTTCTGGATGGGGACAATGTCCGCCACGGGCTGAACCGCGATCTGGGCTTTACCGATGCCGACCGGGTGGAAAACATCCGCCGGGTGGGGGAGGTGGCAAAGTTGATGACCGATGCCGGGCTGATCGTGCTGACGGCCTTCATCTCGCCCTTCCGGGCCGAGCGGCAGATGGTGCGTGATTTGATCCCCGGGGGGAGTTTATCGAGGTCTGGGTGAATACGCCGCTAGAGGTGGCCGAGGCGCGCGATGTGAAAGGGCTTTATAAAAAGGCCCGCTCGGGCCAGCTGAAGAATTTCACCGGCATCGACAGCCCTTATGAGCCACCAGAGGCCCCCGAATTGGTGGTCGATACCGCCACGCTTTCCGCCGAAGAGGCGGCTGACCGTGTGATTGCGGCTTTGCTGACGCGCTGAACGGGGTAATTCTCCCCATGGTTAAGGGGCTGCATAAGTAGAATTATAGGATGTTATGTAAAGGTGACGAGCGCGGCGGTTTAACTATGCAATGTGAAGCCATGCCGCCGTCAATATATCGGTAATGCCATACGCCCATAAGCCCAGGCCGCCACCGTGTGATAGGGACACCGATTACCGAGGATGTGGAACGCCAGGCTTAAGAAGCTTCTGGCGATTTCCGGGAACGATCGGCTTTGTTGCGCTATTCTGATTAAGGCCGCACTTGTCCTTTTCCCGGTTCGTGTTAGCGCATGCGGAGGGTCTCGGGCGTCCCGAGTGAGGTGAAGCGGTTCATGAGTGCGATGCGGATCTGAACCTCTGCATCCTGTCTGGCGAATTCTCTGGCCATGATGCGCTCGCCGAGGAGTTTGACGCATCTCATCTTGGCCTCCACGCGACTTCGTCGGTGATATCCGGACCATTTCTTCCAGTTGGCCCGTCCGAACCGTTTGCAGGCTCTTAGCGCTTCGTTGCGGGCCTGCAGGCCGGGATCGTGGCCCTTCCAGTCCCGGGCATTTCGTCGTGGCGGTATGATGGCATCGCCCCCCGAGCTGCGATGGCGGTATGACAGCCTTTGGTGTCATAGATACCGTCGGCGGTGACACTACCGATCGGCTCTTCATCCGGGATCTGCGCTAGCAGTCCGGCAAAACGGGCGCGTCCCCGATACGGTTGCTGGTCATCTCGACGGCTCGCACCTCGAGCGTTTCTGCATCGATACCGATGTGGATCTTGCGCCATTGCCTGCGGCGGCTGGCCCCGTGTTTGCGGACCTGCCACTCGCCTTCGCCCGAGAACTTGATACCGGTGCTGTCCACCAGCAGGTGCAGCGGCCCGGAAGCCGCGCGATACGGGATCTGCACCTTAAGGTGCTTCTGTCTGCGGCAGAGCGTTGTGTAATCCGGCACGGACCAGTCGAGACCAGACAGGGCCAGAAGGCTCTCCACAAACCCTGTCGTTTGACGGAGCGGCAACCCGAACAGCACCTTGATCGAGAGGCAGAATTGTATCGCCGCCGCCGAAAACCTCTCAGGGTGACCCGCCTTGCCGCTCGGGACCGCGAACCAGGCCATCTCAGGGTCAAACCACACCATCAGCGAGCCACGACGCTTCAAGGCTCGACTGTAGCTCGACCAGTTCGTCGTGCGGAAAAGAGGGATCGGCTTGCTCATGGGGCCAACCTAACCCGCTGACTCACAAACATGAATCCGACAGGAGGAAGGATAGTGCAACAAAGCCCTGCTTCTCCTTACGGTCCTTATTCGTGCGCGTGGTCGCTAGGGTTCGGGCGCATGAAGATCTGTTTCAGCCCCGTATCCCCGCAACCCCATAAGGTCAGGGCCGACACGGTATTTGGCGATGCAGGCGAGTACCGCACTCAGAAGAGACGCCCTCCCCGGCAAGCGGTCCGGGTGATCCCGCTCCGCTTGCGGCGCGCTTACCTGCTTTCCCATGCAGAGTTCGCCGACTGACGGGAAGAGAGGCGGCTGCCCGGTACGGATGCGCTTTTTTAGGCAGGCATCGTGATCGCGCAGGGATGACTGGTATTTCATGTGCTGCTAGCTTATGGGGGATGGGTATTTGGTTGCGATCCTGTAGCTTTTGCCAGCTATGCTGAATATTATCCCCGTCAGAAATTTGGAGAGCCCAGATGACGAATCTGAAAACCGGACTGACAGTCGCTGTACTGATGGGGGCTATGGCGTTGCCCGCCTTTGCACAGGCACAGCTGACGAAAGAGCAACTCTTGCAGCTCGCGCTTGACCGCGGGGTTTGCAACGGTGATCTTGTCCCGATTGAGGCAGCCTATGGCAGCGATAACCGGGTCTTTGTCACCTGCGGCAGCGCCACCGGCTTCACGCCGCTCGCGGGTGGCCTGGGTGGTCTGGGCGCTGCCGGTGCGGCGGGACTCGGGCTTGTGCTGATCGCAAGCGGCGGTGGCACCGATGGCACCACATCGACGACTTCGACCACGAACTGAACTATGGTCACCTGAACACGGTCGTTCTTGTGCGGGGCTGAGACCCCCGCACAAGAACCCGGTTCCGGCAGACCTGGCAGTGCCTTGCGGCGCTGCGGGGCTAGCCTTGCCCTGAACAAATGGGCTTTTCTGAATAAACTGAGGCGAATATGACGCTGCAGACCATCGTTCCGGTTCTTCTTTGCGGGGGCTCGGGCACCCGCCTCTGGCCGCTTTCGCGCAAGAGTTATCCGAAACAATTCGCGCTTGAGATCGGGGGACGGACGCTCTTCCAGGCCTCGGCCGAGCGGCTTTTCGGTGAGAGTCACAGCGGCAGCGGGGCGGGGTTCCGCTTCGCCGCGCCGGTGACGGTGACCGGATCGGATTTCCGCTTCATCGTGACCGAGCAGCTGGCCGCGATCGGCATTGATCCGGGGCCGATCCTGATCGAGCCCTCGCCGCGCAATACCGCGCCTGCGATCCTCGCGGCCGCGCTTTATCTGCAGGAACGTGACTCCGATGCCATCATGCTGGTGGCGCCGTCAGATCATGCGATCCCGGATGAGCAGGCCTTCCGCGCGACAGTCGCGCGCGGCCTCCCGGCGCTGGAGTCGGGGCGGCTGGTGACCTTCGGCATCACCCCTGACCGGCCCGAGACGGGATATGGCTATCTCGAACTGGCGGCGGCGGCGGGCGCGGATCCGGTCGATCTGAAACGCTTCGTCGAAAAGCCCGATGCCGCCCGGGCGGCCGAGATGCTGGCATCGGGCAATTTCCTCTGGAATGCCGGGATCTTCCTGTTCCGGGCCGCTGATCTGATCGCCGCCTGCGAGACGCATGTGCCGGCGATGGTGACCCAGGTGCGCGACGCGCTTGGCCAGGGCCGCACCGATCTGGGATTCCTGCGGCTGGAAGAAGCCGTCTGGAACGGCATCGAGGATGTCTCGATCGATTACGCGGTGATGGAAAAGGCCGACAATCTCTCCGTGGTGCCCTTCTCGGCCGGCTGGTCGGATCTGGGCGGCTGGGATGCGGTCTGGCTGGAAGGCGGGCCGGATGCGAAAGGCGTGGTCGCCTCGGATCATGCCACGGCGATTGACTGCGAAAACAGCCTGTTGCGCTCGGAATCCGCGGCGGTGGAGCTGGTGGGGATCGGGCTGAAGAATGTGATCGCGGTCGCGATGCAGGATGCGGTTCTGGTGGCCGATGCCTCCCGCGCCCAGGATGTGAAAAAGGCGGTGGCGGCCCTGAAGGCGAAAGGCGCCCGCCAGGCCGAGACCCTGCCGCGCGATTACCGGCCCTGGGGCTGGTATGAGAGCCTGGTGATCGGCCAGCGCTTCCAGGTCAAGCGCATCCATGTCCATCCCGGGGCGGCGCTGAGCCTGCAATCGCATCACCACCGCTCGGAACACTGGATCGTGGTCGAGGGTACCGCGCGCGTCACCGTCGATGATCAGGTGAAGCTCGTGACCGAGAACCAGTCGGTCTATATCCCTCTCGGAGCGGTTCACCGAATGGAGAACCCGGGCAAACTGCCGATGGTGCTGATCGAGGTGCAGACCGGCAGCTATTTCGGCGAGGATGACATCATCCGCTATGAGGATGTCTATGCCCGCGGCCAGGGCGCTAAGGGGTGATCGCCGTGCCTGACGGACCTAGTTGCCCCGAGCAACCGCTTTTGCGGATTCGGGGCAGGGCGGTCAGCTTCTGTGTGAGACTGCGCCCGATCTGATCATGCCCGGCCCTTTCGGGGTGTTGGGTTCCTACCCGGAACCGGACCTGTGCAAGAACAGGCCCGAAAGCTGGGTTAAAGGCGGCATCATCCGCAAGCTGACAGAAACTGCGACGGCCATCAGGCCGGCGAGCAGCAGGGCGAGCAGGATCGAGCGCAAGGCCAATGGGGCTGGGGCACGCGGGTCTTATTCTGCCCGGGCGCGCGGCGAGAAGTGGCCAGCCAGGGCCATGAAAAGCGGCATATGGAACATGTAAATGCCGAGAAACAGCCTATCCTCCTGACGTTGCCCCTGCGGCTAATCCAGTTTGACGTAGACTCTGGCCCAACCGAGAGGACCAGAGATGAAGCGCAGCAGGTTCACCGAAGACCAGATCATCGGCATTCTGGAGAACGAGGCCGGGGTTTCCGTCGCCGATCTGTGCCGCAGGCACGGCGTCCAAAATTGCCCCCTTGTGCTGTTTGGCGCCGGGGCCAGAGCCGCCGGAATTGATCAGTGGCGGAGGCGCGGGTCAGGCCCGCGATCCTGTCGGGACGGGGTAAATCTATCCTTGCCGGAGCGACGCTGCCCCGCATCCGAAGGCCGCTGCGGCCATTGCCTGTCCCGTTCAGGGTGAACAACCCGGTGAGGAGAAACAGAGGGAACCGCGCGAGATATCTGCCGTCAGAGGCAGTGAAACGGCCAGAAAGGTCACAGAAAAACAACAGCGAAGCCCATCGCCAGACTGGCGGAACATACCGGATTTACAGGGCCCTCGCTACATGCAGGGGTTGTCTCGCCAGGGTGGCTCGTTTAGGGTCGCCCTGCCCGATCACGCCGTTTCTGATGGCCTGGGCCGCGTGGCAGGTTTTGTTTCCCGGGGGTGGGTGCGCGGTCCTGATCTGAAACGGCTGAACGGGCTTTATATATGATGTTTTATGTGAGAATGGCCCCACGTGAACACTTCCCCTTCGCCGACAGCTGCGGGTGCCATGTCTGACACTGATGATACGATCGATCTTCTGGCCCTGCTGCGGACCCTCTGGCGCGGCAAGCTGGTGGTGCTTGGGGCTGCCCTTTGCTGCATGATCCTGGGCGGTATCTATGCCTGGCGTGTGGCTGTGCCACTTTATTCAGCAAATGCCGTCGTGATGCTGGACGCGCGCGAAAATTCCGGCATGGGGCTGAGTGCGATCCTCGGCGGGCTTTCGACCGACAGTTCGACTGTGAACACCGAAGTGCAGGTTCTGCGCGGGCGCACTCTGATCGGGCGGGTGGTGGATGAGCTGGATCTGACCGCAGATCCCGAGTTCAACGGCGCCTTGCAGCCCGAAGGTATGACGACGACGCTGCGTCGCAGCATCGGCCTTGGCTCTGATCCGGTTGTCTTGCCGCCTGAAGAACAAGCCGCGCAGGAGCGTGCATCTGCGACCACTGCGCTGCTGGATCAGGTGACGATTTCCAACGTACCCAACAGTCTTGTGTTCCAGATTGCCGTTACCACGGAATCCGCTGCGAAGTCCGCGAAGATCGCCGATACGATCGCGCGTCTCTATATTGATGATCAGATGCGGGTCCGCTTCGAGGCGACCGAGACCGCAATCACCTGGCTGTCGGAGCAGGTGATCGTTCTGAAGAAAAATATCGACGTTTCCGAGGCGGCGGTGCGCGAGTTCCGGGCCACCACCAGCGTGGTTGATCTGGAGACGCTTGGCGCGCTGGACCGGCAGCTCAAGGAAACCCGGCGCCGGATCGAATTGCAGACCGGGCAGGCGGCGGATCTGAGATTACGTCTTGAGCGTATCGAAAGCGCCACTGATCCGCTGGCAAAGGCGATTTCCAGTGGGGATGAGGCGCTGATCCGTCTGGCTGAAAGGCTTCAGACGGATCAGCCGGAAGCCGACACGACCGGATCCGCACAGGCAGATCCTGCAGAGACCCTCCGTAACTTCAATGCGGCCCTCGCCCGTGTGACGGCGTTCGCCCGCCAGGATCTGGCGCGGGTCGAAGCCCAGGACAGTTCGCTGCGCGAAGCGGAGCAGAAGCTTGCCGCTGATTTCGAGAACCAGTCACGCGACCTGGTGACGCTTGAGCAACTGCTGCGCGAGGCAGAGGCCAATCGCCTGCTTTACGATCAGTTCCAGACCCAGCTGAAAGAAACCCTCGCCCAGCAGGGGATTCAGCGCCCCGACAGCCGGATCCTGTCACAGGCGGTGATGCCTTCCGCGCCTTCCGCCCCGCGCAAAAGCCTGATCCTTGCGATGACGCTGGTGCTTGGCACGATGATCGGCACCGGGATCGTGCTGATGCGCGAAATGATGGTCAACCGGATTCGCACGCCGCAGGAGCTTGAGGCGCTGACCGGCCGCTCGGTCTTTGCCCAGGTGCCGAAGATTGATGAGCGCAGCCGCAAGGGCGTGCTGGGATATCTGGCGCGCAACCCGGCTTCGGCCGCCGCCGAGGCGATCCGCAATCTCAGGGTCTCGATCCTGCTGTCTTCGTCAGAAAAGGCGCCGCAGGTCATCATGATCACCTCTTCGGTTCCCGGTGAGGGCAAGACCACAACGACGCTGGCGCTGGCGCAGAATATGACCATGCTTGGTCGTAAAGTGCTGGTGATCGAGGGCGATGTCCGCCTCTCGCCGCTCAGCGAGTATTTCGACGGGATCGGCAAGGGGAAACCCGGCGTGGCCGAGGTGATCGAGGGGAAGATCCCGCTGTCGGAGGCGGTTCAGCCGATTGCCGGCGTCGGAGATCTGCTGTCTGAATCGAAAACCACAATCAATGCCGCGGATCTCTTTTCTTCCGAGCGCTTCGCTGGCCTGATCGCGCAGGCGCGCGGGCTCTATGATCTGATCCTGATCGATACGCCGCCGGTCCTTGTCGTGCCTGATGCCAGGATCATCGCGCAACAGGCGGATGTGGTGATTTTCGCCGTGCATTGGGACCGTACTTCGACCGATCAGGTCCGGGCCGCAATGCACCAGCTTGAGCTGGTCAATGTGACGCCGGCGGGCTTTGTGCTGACGCTGGTCGACCCGCAGGGGATGCGGCGCTACGGCTATGGCGACAGCTATGGTGCCTATGCCAGCTACGGCAAAAATTATTATACGGGTGAAGGCAAACAGATCTCATAGCGCAAGAGCCTGACCACCCGCGGGCCTGCAATCGGGCCATGGGGCTTTGGGGGATTTTGAGAACAGAAATACTGCGACACCCAGGCCTTTCCGGTCGTGACGCGGATGGTTGGAAACGGAAAAGATGCGACGCCTGCCAGCGGATCCCTTTTCGGACGAGAGAAACGCGAGAGCCGCACCGAAAAAGGGGGCGATGCTTCTTGCCTCTTTCGCCCTATTCACTGCCACCCTCGCAGCTCCAGGGGCGGCGCAGGAGGCCGATGACCGGCGGATGCCAGGACTCTCCTCTTACGGGGTCCCGGGCCATATCGACATGCCTTCGGCTTGGGCAATGCCCGATGGTAGTTTTGCTTTCACTCTGAACCAGTTTGGCACGGATATCCGCCGCGCCACCATGGCCTTCCAGATCAGCCCGCGTGTGACTGGGGTCTTCCGCTATTCCTATCTCGACGGCTATCTGATGAGCGGCGGCTCGCTTTATGACCGCAGCTTCGACCTGCGCTATCAGATCCTGACGGAAAATCCCGATGGCTGGCGCCCGGCGCTTTCGGTGGGGTTGCAGGATTTCGGCGGCACAGGCATCTTTTCGGCTGAATATCTGGTGGCATCGAAAACCCTCAGTGAGACGGTCAGCGCGTCGGGCGGGATCGGTTGGGGCCGGTTCGGCTCTTATGGCAGCTTCCGAAATCCGCTTTCGATCCTCTCTGACCGCTTCGACGATCGCGGCGGCTTCACAGGCATCGCAGATACCGGGCGTGTGGGATTTGACCGGTTTTTCCGCGGCTATGCGGCTTTCTTTCTCGCGGTGGACTGGCAGGCAACAGATCGGCTGCAACTGAGCCTTGAGTATTCCTCGGATGCGATGGATCAGGAGGTTGCCCGCATGGGCTATCGCCACCGCACGCCGGTCAATCTCGGGATGGAATACCGCTTCGACAATGGCGGTATCCTCGGGCTTTCGGTGCTGCATGGCTCCGAGGCCGCGCTGAGCTATACGGTGGTGCTGGACCCGACCCGCCCCTCCGCGCCTTCGGGACACGAAAGCGCGCCTCCCGCCATCTCGCGCGGCAGCGCCGCTACCCTGGCCAGCTGGGGCGATATCTCCGGCAGCGCAGGGCGCGCGGCGCTTGAGCAGGCGCTTTCGGATCAGGGCATCCGCCTCGACGGGCTGAGTTTCGAGGGCGGCACCGCGACGGTGGCGATCAGCAACCGGCAATGGCCCAATACGGCCCAGGCCTGGGGGCGTACCGCCCGCGTCCTCAGCGCGGTATTGCCGGCTGAGATCACCCGGTTCCGCATCCGCAGCATGGAGCACGGCATGGCCGTGAGGGATGTCATCCTCACGCGCCAGGATCTGGAAGAGCTGGAATTCGCCCCTGACGGTGCCTGGCAGATCTATGCACGCGCCGATATCCGCGATGCTTATACCCTGAATGCTGCGGCGGCGGGCGCGCTGCCCGACCCGAGGCTAGATCTGGAAAGCCAGTCCTCGCTGCGGCTGCTGCCCTATACCGAGACCGCGATCTTTGACCCTGACAATCCGCTGCGGATTGATTTCGGCGCCGAGTTGCTGGGCGAATGGTCGCCGGGGAACGGGCTCTATTTCTCGGGCGCGATCCGGCAAAAGCTGGTGGGCAATATCGACACCTCGACCCGCGTCTCGGATTCGATCCAGCAGCATGTGCGCTCGGATGCCGCGCTTTATGCCAAGACCACCGGCCCGAAACTTGCCTTCGCCACCGCCGAATGGTTCAGCCGCCCCGGCCCGGAACTCTATGGCCGCGTCAGCGCCGGCATGTTCGAGAAGATGTTCGGCGGGGTCTCGGGCGAACTCCTCTGGGCCCCGGTCGAGCGGCGCTATGCGCTTGGGGTTGAGCTGAACTATGTGAAACAGCGCGATTATGACGGCGGGCTCGGCTTTCTCGATTATGATGTGCTGACTGGTCACGCCTCGCTTTATTACGATTTCGGGGGCGGTTATCTTGCCCAGATTGATGCGGGCCGCTATCTCGCGGGCGATCTCGGCTCGACCCTGACCCTGACGCGGCGCTTCGGGAACGGGTTCGAAGTGGGCGCCTTCTTCACCCTCACCGATATCAGCTTTGATGATTTCGGCGAGGGCTCGTTTGACAAGGGGATCACCATCAGCCTGCCCTTGTCCTGGGTCACGGGCCAGCCGACGCAGCAAAGGCTGGGCCAGGTGATCCGCCCGATCCAGCGCGATGGCGGCGCAAGGCTCAGTGTCCGCAACCGGCTTTACGGGCTGACCCGGGATGAGACGGATGCGGCCCGGGGCATCGGCTGGGGGCGGTTCTGGCGATGAGACAGCGCATGACGGCGATGACCCCTTTGAAGATGCCGCTGGCCCTTATGCTGGCAGCCTTGGTCCTGAGCGGCTGTGCGGGCCGGACCAGCGAAGCCTTGATGGCCCGCTATGCCGGAAGCCCACCCGGCGAAGCTGTCTCCGCCGCGCCCGCAGGCGCTGCGCGCCTGATCGTGCGGATCCCGAAAGCGGGGCAATCGGCGCTTTTGCATGAAGCGGGCGCGCGCGATGGAGTCCGGCGCTGGCAGGCTTCGGATAATGTGCAGATCTATACGCGCGATGGCATGATCATCGGCACCCGGGGTCTCGGCACTGATCTGATGAGCGCCGATACCGGTGCCGCGGCAGCGCTGATCCGCGAGGCGCGCAGCGCACAGGTGCCGCGCATCTACCGTCTGCTTGACGGCGAGGACCGGCTGGAGATCCGCTCTTACATCTGTGACATTCTCCCCGCACAGGCGGAACAGGTCCGTATCGGCGAGGCGGAATGGACTACGGCGCTCCGCGTCAATGAGACCTGCCACAGCCCGCGTGGCGCGCTTTCCGGCACCCATTGGGTGAAGGAGGGCCGCATCCTGCAAAGCATTCAGACCTTTGATCCGGGCTTTGGTCCGGTCGATATCCTCTTCCTGCCATGATCCAGCCCGTTATCCCTTCTGTGATCCCCTTCTGTGAGGCCTCCGATGCGTAACCCTCCTTTGCTTGCCACGCTCCTGGCCGGGCTTGCGCTGTCGCTGGCAGGCTGCGGCATTGCCTATCAAAGCACCAGTATCCGCGAAGGTGTGGCGGACGGCACCAAGGTCAGGGTGATCGGCCTGACGCCCGAAACCACACTGGCCGCCAATCAGCAGGCCTATAGCCCGCGGGCGCTGCCTGCGGCCTTCAGCGCGACGGCCGGCACCCATGGCACAATGGCGCGCGGCCTGCCCGCGCCCGCCAACCTGCCCGAACAACGCCAGGGCGTGCCCGCGACCAGATTGCCGCCTGCCGTCGCGGCGACCCCCTATCAGGTGGGTGTCGGGGATGTGGTTTTGCTCGCGACCAAGGCGCCCGCCAATTCGGTGGCCGAGTTGTCGGGCCTCCTGGCTGCGCAAAACAATCGCCAAGGCTATACCGTCCAGGATGACGGCGCGATCGCCATTCCCGATGTCGGCCGGGTCCGCATCGCGGGTATGACGCTGGAGGATGCCGAAGCGGCCGTGTTCCAGCGTCTCGTTGAGCGCCAGATGGATCCGAGCTTCAGCCTCGAAGTGGCCGAATTCAACGCCCGCAAAGTGCCGATCGGCGGCGCTGTGGCAAATCCCGGTGTGGCGCCGGTCACGCTGACACCGCTGACGCTGGACACGGCGCTGGCAGCGGTGGGCGGCATCGCCGCGCCTGACCGCTCCTCCGCAGTGATCCGCATCTATCGGGCGGGGTCGCTTTATGAGATCCCCGTCACCGAATTCCTGCGCAACCAGAGCTACCAGAAAACCCGTCTCCTTGACGGCGATACGGTCTTTGTCGACAGCGATTATGATCTGACCCGTGCCGAGGCCTATTTCTCCGAACAGCTCGCGCTGCAGGGCGCGCGCTCTTCGGCCATCACCGCACTCAGCCAGGAAGTGGGCATCCGCCGCTCTGAGCTGGAAGAGCAGCGCGCGAATTTCAACACGAGGCTCGAGCTTGGGGCCGAGAAGCGGGACTATGTCTATCTGACCGGTGAGGTCGGCAAACAGGGTCGCTGGGCTCTGCCCTATGACCAGAGCGCAAGCCTTGCCGATGCCCTGTTCGATCAGGGCGGCATCGCGGCCAAGACCGGCAATCCAAGACAGATCTACGTGCTGCGCGGCTCGGCGGATCCGCGTGAATTCGGCGCCCTGACCGCCTGGCATCTTGATGCCGGTGCCGCAGCCGGCCTGATGCTGGCGACACGTTTCGAGATGCGCCCGAATGACGTGGTTTATATCGCGCAGCAGCCGGTCACCAAATGGGACAGGGTCGTCTCGCAGATCACACCCAGCCTGATCACGGTTCCGCTGAACAATCTGACCGAAAACTGAACAAAAGCCGGGCAGAAGCCCGGCTTTTTGCACAAAGATACCGCCTGTCTGCTCTGGCGCGGCGCGCGCAAGGACCCTGTCATATTAATGGTTTAAAAATGGTTGTAATATGATGAGGATTGCGGCATTGGCTGGTACCGGCGTCACAATCTGTGACAAAAAGGGGCGTTGATAAATAATCGGGAACGATTAAAAGCTGTGCGCTGATCCCGGATCGCCCGGGCTCTTTCCCTGTTCTGCGCTTTGGTAAACAAGTTTTTTTTTGCGAAACTCGAAAAATAACTTGTTTAGGACTTCCCATGGCCGACGGAGCCTTGTCGACATCCTGTAAGACCACCGCTGAACGGACCCCGATTCCATTCGCAGGCGCCACCAGGAAGGGCTTTTACCGTTCTTACGGCAAACGCTTTCTGGATTTTTTTCTGGCCCTGATTCTCGTGCCTGTTGTGGTGCCGGTGCTGGTTGTGCTTGCGCTGCTTATCGGCAGGTCACCTTTCTACAGCCAGATCAGAATTGGCAAAGACGGCCGGACTTTCCGCATGTGGAAGCTGCGCTCGATGGTGCGTGATGCTGATGCGGCCCTTGCCGCCTGTCTCGCCCGGGATCCGAGGCTCCGTCGTGAATGGGATCTCAATCAGAAGCTGGATCAGGACCCCCGCATCACCCGGATCGGTCGCCTGATCCGCAAGACCTCGTTTGATGAATTGCCACAGCTCTGGAATGTGCTGCGTGGCGATATGAGCATTGTCGGCCCGCGCCCGATGATGCTGGATCAGAAAGATCTCTATCCGGGCCAGGCATATTACCGGCTGCGTCCCGGCCTGACCGGCCCCTGGCAGGTCTCGGACCGCAATGCTGTCTCTTTCCGGGCAAGGGCGCAATTTGACGAAGACTACGAGCATCACCTGAGTTTTCGGGGTGACTGCGGCCTTATCCTGAAAACCATCAGAGTCGTGCTGCGCGCGACCGGGAAATAAGCGAGGACATGGCATGACAGAGACAATGATGTTCCAGGGGGCGGTTGTGCTCTATCTGCTGATTTCGCTGATTGCGCTCGCGCTGACCTATCGCGAGCAAAGGCGCAACGGCATCTCTTCGCCCCTGTTTCGCATGATGGGCTTTGCCCTTTGCACGATATGGCCTGTCACCTTTGTGGTTTTCACCTCGCTCCAGCTTGTGACGCGCACCTGAGAGACCCTGTCAGGATGGCCTGTATGCGGGGATGGGAATCGTCTATGAGCCAGGCAGCCGGCAAGCGGCCAGAACATCTTTCGGCTTGCTGCCTGGGATAAAATCATGAAACTGCTGATACTTGGTATAAACTTCGCCCCCGAAATGATTTCGACGGGGCTCTATACAACCGGCCTTGCCGAGGCGATGGCAGAGGCTGGCGATCAGGTCAGCGTGGTCACCGCCCAGCCCTATTTCCCGGCCTGGAAAGTGTTTCCCGGCCATTCGCGCTTTTTCTGGAGCCGGGGCGAACTGCCTTCGGGGGTCCGCTATATCCGCTGTCCGCATTACGTGCCGGCAAAGCCCACCGGCGCGCGGCGTATTCTGCACCATGCCAGCTTCGCGCTGACCTCCTTTCCGGTTCTGGCCTGGAAAGCCCTTATCGGGCGCCCCGATATGGTGCTGGTGATCGCGCCTGCGCTGCTGCCTGCCCCCTTCGCCTGGGCGCTGGCGCGGCTTTCGGGGGCGAAATGCTGGCTGCATGTGCAGGATTTCGAGGTCGAGGCCGCCTTTGCCACCGGCCTTCTGAAACCGGCCAGCCTTGCCGGCCGCCTGGCCCGGAAATTCGACCGCTGGATCCATCGCCGCTTTGACAGGGTCAGCACGATCTCGGGCCCGATGCTGCGCAAACTGTCGGAAAAAGGCCTGCCGCCCGGCCGCATTTTCGAACTGCGCAACTGGGCCAGGCTGGATGATGTCACGCCCCTGACCGGCCCGTCGCCTTACCGCGAGGAATTCGGCATCACCGAAGAGCATGTGCTGCTTTACTCTGGCAATATCGCGAATAAGCAAGGGCTTGAGATCCTTCCCGATGTGGCGCAACGGCTGGCGCATCGCAAGGATCTGCGCTTTGTGATCTGCGGCCAGGGGCCGTTCCTCGATGAGCTGAAGACGCTTTCCTCTGGTCTCGACAATATCTCCTTCTTCCCGCTGCAACCGCTGGAGCGGCTGGGGGATCTCCTGGGCCTTGCGAGCCTGCATCTCCTGCCCCAGATCGCGGGCGTCTCAGAATCGGTGCTGCCCTCGAAACTGACCAATATGCTGGCCTCGGGCCGCCCGGTTCTGGCCACCGCCGAGCCGGGCACCGCGCTGGCCGATGAGATCGCAGATTGCGGCAGTGTCACGCCGCCCGGCGATGCGGCAGCACTGGCAGAGGCGATTTCCGCGATGCTCGACAACCCTGAACAGCGCGAGGCCTGCGGGCTCGCCGCCCGGGCCCGCGCCCTGGAACATTGGGACAATAAGCGCATTCTCGAGCGCTTCCGCCTTGCCGCCCATGACCTGACCGGCCAGCCCCAGCCCATTGCCCATCCTGCCGCCAAAGCGACAGAAGCTTCCCTGATCAAGAGAACGAGACAGACATGAAAAAGGCCCTTATCACCGGCATCACAGGCCAGGACGGCTCTTACCTGGCCGAATTCCTGCTGGAAAAGGGCTATGAGGTGCATGGGATCAAGCGCCGTGCCTCGTCTTTCAACACGCAGCGTGTCGATCACATCTACCAGGATCCGCATGTCTCGAACGCGCATTTCCGGCTGCATTACGGCGATCTGACCGACAGTTCCAACCTGACCCGCATCCTGCAGGAAGTGCAGCCCGACGAGGTCTATAACCTCGGCGCGCAAAGCCATGTCGCAGTGTCTTTCGAGGCGCCGGAATATACCGCCGATGTCGACGGGATCGGCACTTTGCGCCTGCTGGAAGCGATCCGCTTCCTCGGGCTGGAGAAGAAGACCCGCTTCTACCAGGCCTCGACCTCCGAACTTTATGGCCTTGTGCAGGAGACCCCGCAGCGCGAGACCACGCCCTTCTGGCCCCGGTCTCCTTACGCGGTGGCCAAGCTCTATGCCTATTGGATCACGGTGAATTACCGCGAGGCTTACGGCATCTATGCCTGCAACGGCATCCTCTTCAACCATGAGAGCCCGCGCCGGGGCGAGACCTTTGTCACCCGCAAGATCACCCGCGGTCTCGCGAATATCGCCCAAGGGCTGGAGCCCTGTCTCTTCATGGGCAATATCGACAGCTTGCGCGACTGGGGCCATGCGAAAGACTATGTCCGGATGCAATGGATGATGCTGCAACAGGACGTGGCCGAGGATTTCGTCATCGCCACCGGTGTGCAATATTCGGTGCGCCAGTTCATCACCTGGTCGGCGCAGGAACTGGGGATCGAACTTGCCTTCACCGGCGAGGGTGTGAGCGAAATCGCCACCGTGGTCTCGGTCTCGGGCGACAAGGCGCCTGCGGTCAGGCCGGGCGATGTCGTCATGCGCATCGACCCGCGCTACTTCCGCCCGGCCGAAGTGGAAACCCTGCTCGGCGATCCGGCAAAGGCAAAAGAAAAACTCGGCTGGGTGCCCGAGATCACTGTTCAGGAAATGTGCTCCGAGATGGTGGCCGAAGACCTGAAAGTCGCAAAACGCCACGCCTTCCTGAAAGCCCACGGCCATGACGTGCAGGTAAGTGTCGAAGGTTAAGGGATGCGGCTCTGGCTATGGGTATTTACGGCGCCCGCGCCATCGAAACCTGTATGAGCCGCGCCCTTACGTCCAACATCATCGAGTGAGCCTTATATGAGCTACGATCTTTCCAACAAACGTATCTGGGTCGCAGGCCATCGTGGCATGGTTGGCGGCGCTGTGGTGCGGCGCCTGGCGTCTGAGGGCTGCGAAGTGATCACCGCCGGTCGCGATGTGGTGGACCTGGTCGATCAGGCTCAGGTCAAAGCCTGGATGGCAGAAACAAAGCCCGATGCCATCGTGCTGGCCGCCGCCAAAGTTGGCGGCATCAAGGCCAATAACGATTTTCCGGTCGACTTCCTCTATCAGAACCTGATGATTGAGACGAATATCCTCCAGGCCGCGCATGAGAATGACGTCGAACGGGTGCTGTTCCTCGGATCCTCCTGCATCTATCCGAAACTGGCGCCGCAGCCGATCCGCGAGGACAGCCTGCTGACCGGGCCGCTCGAGCCGACCAATGAATGGTATGCCATCGCCAAGATCGCCGGCATCCGCCTGACCCAGGCCTATCGCCAGCAATATGGCCGCGACTGGATCTCGGCGATGCCGACCAACCTTTACGGCCCCGGCGACAATTACGACCTGAGCTCCTCCCATGTCCTGCCCGCGCTTCTGCGCAAGTTCCATGAGGCAAAGGTCTCAGGCGCAGAGACGGTAACTGTCTGGGGCTCGGGGACGCCTTTGCGCGAGTTCATGCATTGCGACGATCTGGCCGATGCGCTGGTCTTCCTGCTGAAAGAGTATTCCGGCTTCGACCATATCAATGTCGGATCGGGCGTCGAGGTCACGATCCGCGAGCTGGCCGAAACAATCGCAAAAGAAGTGGGCTATGAGGTTAATTTGGTCTTCGACGCGGCCAAACCCGACGGCACCCCACGCAAGTTAATGAATACAAGCCGGCTGCATGAACTAGGCTGGAATAATGCACGTAGCCTAAAGCAAGGAATACATAGTGCCTATGAGGAATTCTTAAGCAGAGACAATAATTAATGCTTACCCTACGCAAACGCTGGAAGAATTCACCGATCTTTAGGAGATTGGCCGGAGGCGTGGGCGCAATTGCGTTGGGAAAAATATGGATACTACTTACCCAAATCGCACTCGTGCCAGTCCTATCGAACACTTGGGGCGCAGAGGCGTACGGGCAGTGGCTTATGCTCAGCACAATTCCAATTTATATTGCTCTTACTGATTTTGGTATTGGGACAGCCGCAGGTGTTGAAATGACTCGCCACCTTGAGAGAGGTGATGATACCGCCGCAAATCGAGTTTACCAATCCGGGTGGGTTTTCCTTACTCTCATATCTTTTTTATCGGGCGCCACTGTCTGGGTTGGGATAGGAATTTGGCACAAATACGATGCCACCATGTATGATATGCAAGTCGCCGCGGGGCTAATGGTAGCAGCATCTATCCTTACACTGCAGGTTTTTGTTCTTCGAGCCGTGTTTACTGCGACACATAATTTCGCGAAAGGACAGTTTGTCAATGATTTGGCTATTCCAATAGAGGGTCTAGGAGTCGTTATTGTTGCATGGTCCGGGGGGGTATAATCGAAGCTGCGACGGTTTTGGTGTCTGTAAGAGCGGTATGGATACTAATATTCCATTTTCTAATGTCAAATCTAGCGCCGTGGTGTCGGAGAGGGTGGAGCTTGGTCGATCAAGAAACGATCCTTAAGCTCACACGGCCCTCACTTGCAGCATTTAGCATGACTATATCGAATGCCGTCGGTCTTCAAGGAATGATCCTGACAATTGGATGGTTCATGGGTCCAGCGTCGGCAGCTATATTTGGAACAGTAAGAATGCTTTCTAGGGCACCCCTTCAATTCTCTGGCCTTTTATCCCGCGCGAGCATACCAGAATTAACGCGCGCGTACGAGGCTAAGAATACTCAACTTACACAGAAGCTGATGCGGCTAAACATTAGTGCCGCACTACTTGTGATGTTACCCTCGTCTATAATTCTAATCATGTATGGCCCATCAATACTGTCAACGCTGTCACACGGCAATCTTATTGCGTCGAGGGTAGAATTTATCTTGATGTCTCTAGCCATGCTATGCGTCACAATTTGGACAACGTTAGCAGCGCCGCTAATTGCAACCAATCAGCAGGCGAAATTTTCACGAGTTATTTTACTAGCGTACTGCTCCCAAACATTGGTACCGATTGCCTTTTCATCATTCCAGCAAGCACCTTATTTTGCAGTATTGGGTGCTGAGCTGACTTCACTTCTTTGGATAGCGCGAATTATTCGCAAAAATCCTTCTTCGCAATAGGAAAACGTACACCCCCTCCACCTATAAATATTGCGTATTAATTGCCATCACAGTGGAGATCTGAATGTACATTAATCCACCAGCCGATAAAGTTAATAGATTTGGATTAATCTCCAGGTCAACCGCACTAACAGCAAGCGCAATACTGCCGCAGCTACTTCTGGCGCTTCCTTTCGGCATCCCAAATTCCCTGACCCAAGTTCTCGCCCTCATCTTCGTTTTGCCATTTCTTCTGTTAAGCAGACTTAATGCCACATACATGACATTAATCACTTTGTTCTTTTTGCTGATAATATCTAACTCCATCTATCAGGCTTTACTTAGGCCGAATAGCGAGAGCTCATACTATCAAATGGCAAGGTCTCTCACTCCTTTCTTTATCCTATGCTCAATCTTGATTAACTATAAGTTAATCTTATCAAAAATTTCACAATTCATACTTACTGGAGGTCAAGCAAGATCTAAAAAGATAAACCGTGCAATTGATTTTTTTGCACTACTATGTGCCGTTCAGTCGGTTGGGTTTATGATGGGCCTACCACTGCAAATTACCTTTCTGCGTCCGGCAGTGGCGAAAGAGTCATGATCTTCATGTCCACTAGCTGTGTATTTCTTATGTATTATACAACCATTTCGAAA
>NZ_JASJPW010000012.1 GCF_030052995.1 Gemmobacter sp. 24YEA27
CGTCTTGCCAACGCTGGCGACTTCGGGCGTCGAATAGACCACGCCGGGGATCACGCCTAATTCACATGGCCCGCCTTGCCGGCGATAACCTCGGCGACCGCCATACCCTCATCCTCGGCCTTATGGCGAGCATCGGGCCGGGAACCGCGTCCCCAATGCATAGATGCCCGGGACCGAGGTCTGCCAGTGGTCATCGACCTTGATCTGGCCGCGCGGCAGGATCTCGACGCCGATGGCCTCGAGGCCCAGCCCGTCGGTAAAGGGTTTGCGCCCGGTGGCGACGAGGACGACATCGGCCTCGATTTCGCCCGCCGAATCGTCTTTTTTCAGCTTCCAGGCAACTTTCGCGCCTTTTTTCGTGCGCTCCACCACCTGGACAGCGGCGCCGAGCACGAATTTGAACCCTTGTTTCGTAAGGATCTTCTGGAAGCTCTTCGCCACCTCGGCATCCATGCCGGGGTGATCGCGTCGAGATATTCCACAACGGTCACTTCGGCGCCGAGACGGGCATAGACCGAGCCCATTTCCAGCCCGATGACGCCGGCGCCGATCACGACCATGCTTTTCGGGATCTTCGGCAGCGCGAGCGCACCGGTCGAGGTGACAATGACCTGTTCGTCGATGGTGATGCCCGGCAGGACCGAAGGCACCGAGCCGGTGGCGATGATGATGTTTTTCGCGCTATGCACCTCGTCGCCGACCTTGACCTGACCGGCTGCAGGGATCGAGCCCCAGCCCTTCAGCCAGGTCACCTTGTTCTTTTTGAAGAGGAATTCGATCCCCTTCGTGTTCCCGGTCACCACGTCATCCTTGTAGCGCAGCATCCGTTCCCAGTCGACTTTGGATTGGCGCCCATCAGGCCCATTTTCTCGAAGTTCTCATGAACCTCGTGCAGCTGGTGGGTGGCATTCAGCAGCGCTTTCGACGGAATGCAGCCGATATTCAGGCAGGTGCCGCCAAGGGTTTCACGCCCTTCGACACAGGCGGTTTTCAGGCCAAGTTGCGCGCATGGATCGCGGCCACATAGCCGCCGGCCGCCGCCGATCACGATAACGTCGAAATCTGCCATGGGTGTTTCCTTGTACTGGCGGAGAGCCGGGGCTGCCTGCCCCAGGCGAACATCGGTTTTCCTGAACCGGTGGCGCGATTGATGCGCGCACCCCGGGATATTTGTGGGCCGGAGAAAGTCAGGCCAGGATCTGGATCAGCAGGGCGATCAGCGAGACCGGGTCAGAGCTGCCGAAGAAAAAGAGGAACGGCGGGGAGGCGACTTCCTGCATGGATGCGCTTTCACAAAGGGCCTGGGCCGAACAGGGCGACCCCGGCGAGCGTAAGTGTGGCGATCAGGCCGGCCAGCCAGATGAGCGAGCGCCAGGGGCAAGGCCAAGCCCGTAGGCCGGGATATAGAGCACGCGGGCCGCGACATAGATCCAGGCGGCGGTGGCGGTAAGGGACGAGGTCTTGCCCGCCAGCACCAGGATCAGCACCAGCGGCGCGAACATCGCCAGCCCTTCGAAGCCGTTTGTGACGGCGCGGCGCAACCGTCCCAGGCGCGGCGACATGTCTACCGTCTGATCGCGCGGGCCGGCATTGTAGCGCGGCCCGAGTTCACGGTTCATCTGCGCCCCGGCAATGCCGATGGCCACAACCTGCAGCAGCACGGCACATGTCAGGGCGCTGAGCTCGGGTGCCATCATGCTGTCCTGATGAATTCTGCCGAGGTGATATGCCCAAGCGCCTGTTGCGCCTTGAGCCATTCACGGGCGGCGGTGGGATCATTGACCGAAAACAGGAAAAGGCGGCCGCCATCGCTGCCGGCCCAGATCTGCAGCTGGGTCAGCCCGGTATCGCCGAAGGCAGGGTCATGCCCGGAAAAGCTTGCAAGGCCGGTGCGGACGAGGACTTGTTCCATTCTTGATCTCCATTCCCGAAAATGACGGCATTGTGCCGAACGTGCTCAGGTATAGCGGGCAGAGCCAGGATCGGTTCCGCCCGCCGCGAGAGGATTATGCGGTGCCTGGCCCGGATCAGAGATCCATAAGCAGACGGCGCGGGTCTTCCAGCGCCTCTTTGACGCGGACGAGGAAGGTCACGGCGCCTTTGCCGTCGACGATGCGGTGATCATAGGAAAGCGCCAGATACATCATCGGGCGGATCACGATCTGGCCGCCCACGACGACCGGGCGATCCTGGATCTTGTGCATGCCGAGGATCCCGGATTGCGGCGGGTTCAGGATCGGCGAGGACATCAGCGAGCCGTAGACACCGCCATTCGAGATGGTGAAAGAGCCGCCCTGCATTTCCGCCATGGTCAGCTTGCCGTCCCGGGCGCGCAGACCAAGCTCGGCGATCTTCTTCTCGATCGCGGCAAAGCCCATCTGATCGGCGTCACGCACCACCGGCACGACAAGGCCCGTCGGCGTCCCGACCGCCACGCCCATATGAACGTAGTTTTTATAGACGACATCGGTGCCGTCGATCTCGGCATTGACCTCGGGCACTTCTTTCAGGGCATGGGTGCAGGCCTTGACGAAGAAGGACATGAATCCGAGCTTGACGCCGTGCTTCTTCTCGAACTGGTCCTTATATTCGTTCCGCAGCTGCATGATCCCCGACATATCCACCTCATTATAGGTGGTCAGCATGGCGGCGGTGTTCTGTGCGTCTTTCAACCGGCGCGCGATGGTCTGGCGCAGGCGGGTCATCTTGACGCGCTCTTCGCGCGCGCGTCATCGGCAGGCACAGGCGCGCGTGGATCGCGGCGGGCGCAGGCGCAGGCGCGACAGCAGCGGCCGCAGCGCCCGGGGCACGGCCACGGCACGCGCCACGTCTTCCTTCATCACCCGGCCATCCTTGCCGGAAGCCTGGACCTGGTCACGGGTGAGCCCGGCTTCGGCCATGGCTTTCTTGGCCGAGGGCGCGTCTTCGACATCCTTGCCTGCCGATGACGCCCGCGCGCCGAGCGCGTCAAGATGACCCGCCTGCGCCAGACCATCGCGCGCCGGTTGAAAGACGCACAGAACACCGCCGCCATGCTGACCACCTATAATGAGGTGGATATGTCGGGATCATGCAGCTGCGGAACGAATATAAGGACCAGTTCGAGAAGAAGCACGGCGTCAAGCTCGGATTCATGTCCTTCTTCGTCAAGGCCTGCACCCATGCCCTGAAAGAAGTGCCCGAGGTCAATGCCGAGATCGACGGCACCGATGTCGTCTATAAAAACTACGTTCATATGGGCGTGGCGGTCGGGACGCCGACGGGCCTTGTCGTGCCGGTGGTGCGTGACGCCGATCAGATGGGCTTTGCCGCGATCGAGAAGAAGATCGCCGAGCTTGGTCTGCGCGCCCGGGACGGCAAGCTGACCATGGCGGAAATGCAGGGCGGCTCTTTCACCATCTCGAATGGCGGTGTCTACGGCTCGCTGATGTCCTCGCCGATCCTGAACCCGCCGCAATCCGGGATCCTCGGCATGCACAAGATCCAGGATCGCCCGGTCGTCGTGGGCGGCCAGATCGTGATCCGCCCGATGATGTATCTGGCGCTTTCCTATGATCACCGCATCGTCGACGGCAAAGGCGCCGTGACCTTCCTCGTCCGCGTCAAAGAGGCGCTGGAAGACCCGCGCCGTCTGCTTATGGATCTCTGATCCGGGCCAGGCACCGCATAATCCTCTCGCGGCGGGCGGAACCGATCCTGGCTCTGCCCGCTATACCTGAGCACGTTCGGCACAATGCCGTCATTTTCGGGAATGGAGATCAAGAATGGAACAAGTCCTCGTCCGCACCGGCCTTGCAAGCTTTTCCGGGCATGACCCTGCCTTCGGCGATACCGGGCTGACCCAGCTGCAGATCTGGGCCGGCAGCGATGGCGGCCGCCTTTTCCTGTTTTCGGTCAATGATCCCACCGCCGCCCGTGAATGGCTCAAGGCGCAACAGGCGCTTGGGCATATCACCTCGGCAGAATTCATCAGGACAGCATGATGGCACCCGAGCTCAGCGCCCTGACATGTGCCGTGCTGCTGCAGGTTGTGGCCATCGGCATTGCCGGGGCGCAGATGAACCGTGAACTCGGGCCGCGCTACAATGCCGGCCCGCGCGATCAGACGGTAGACATGTCGCCGCGCCTGGGACGGTTGCGCCGCGCCGTCACAAACGGCTTCGAAGGGCTGGCGATGTTCGCGCCGCTGGTGCTGATCCTGGTGCTGGCGGGCAAGACCTCGTCCCTTACCGCCACCGCCGCCTGGATCTATGTCGCGGCCCGCGTGCTCTATATCCCGGCCTACGGGCTTGGCCTTGCCCCCTGGCGCTCGCTCATCTGGCTGGCCGGCCTGATCGCCACACTTACGCTCGCCGGGGTCGCCCTGTTCGGCCCAGGCCCTTTGTGAAAGCGCATCCATGCAGGAAGTCGCCTCCCCGCCGTTCCTCTTTTTCTTCGGCAGCTCTGACCCGGTCTCGCTGATCGCCCTGCTGATCCAGATCCTGGCCTGACTTTCTCCGGCCCACAAATATCCCCGGGGTGCGCGCATCAATCGCGCCACCGGTTCAGGAAAACCGATGTTCGCCTGGGGCAGGCAGCCCCCGGCTCTCCGCCAGTACAAGGAAACCACCCATGGCAGATTTCGACGTTATCGTGATCGGCGGCGGCCCCGGCGGCTATGTGGCCGCGATCCATGCCGCGCAACTTGGCCTGAAAACCGCCTGTGTCGAAGGGCGTGAAACCCTTGGCGGCACCTGCCTGAATATCGGCTGCATTCCGTCGAAAGCGCTGCTGAATGCCACCCACCAGCTGCACGAGGTTCATGAGAACTTCGAGAAAATGGGCCTGATGGGCGCCAATCCCAAAGTCGACTGGGAACGGATGCTGCGCTACAAGGATGACGTGGTGACCGGGAACACGAAGGGGATCGAATTCCTCTTCAAAAAGAACAAGGTGACCTGGCTGAAGGGCTGGGGCTCGATCCCTGCAGCCGGTCAGGTCAAGGTCGGCGACGAGGTGCATAGCGCGAAAAACATCATCATCGCCACCGGCTCGGTGCCTTCGGTCCTGCCGGGCATCACCATCGACGAACAGGTCATTGTCACCTCGACCGGTGCGCTCGCGCTGCCGAAGATCCCGAAAAGCATGGTCGTGATCGGCGCCGGCGTCATCGGGCTGGAAATGGGCTCGGTCTATGCCCGTCTCGGCGCCGAAGTGACCGTTGTGGAATATCTCGACGCGATCACCCCCGGCATGGATGCCGAGGTGGCGAAGAGCTTCCAGAAGATCCTTACGAAACAAGGGTTCAAATTCGTGCTCGGCGCCGCTGTCCAGGTGGTGGAGCGCACGAAAAAAGGCGCGAAAGTTGCCTGGAAGCTGAAAAAAGACGATTCGGCGGGCGAAATCGAGGCCGATGTCGTCCTCGTCGCCACCGGGCGCAAACCCTTTACCGACGGGCTGGGCCTCGAGGCCATCGGCGTCGAGATCCTGCCGCGCGGCCAGATCAAGGTCGATGACCACTGGCAGACCTCGGTCCCGGGCATCTATGCCATTGGGGACGCGGTTCCCGGCCCGATGCTCGCCCATAAGGCCGAGGATGAGGGTATGGCGGTCGCCGAGGTTATCGCCGGCAAGGCGGGCCATGTGAATTACGGCGTGATCCCCGGCGTGGTCTATTCGACGCCCGAAGTCGCCAGCGTTGGCAAGACCGAAGAGCAGCTGAAAGAGGAAGGCCGCGCTTATAAAGTCGGCAAATTCCCCTTCATGGGCAATGCCCGTGCCAAGGCGGTGTTCCAGGCGGATGGTTTCGTCAAGCTGCTGGCCGATAAAGATACCGACCGCATTCTCGGCTGTCATATCATCGGGCCTGGTGCGGGCGATCTGATCCATGAGGTCTGTGTCGCGATGGAATTTGGCGCCTCGGCGCAGGATCTGGCGCTGACCTGCCACGCCCATCCGACCTATTCCGAAGCAGTGCGCGAAGCGGCGCTGGCCTGCGGTCTTGGCGCGATCCACGCCTGATCCCTCACTGCCGCGGAAATAGCAAAGGGCGGGTGCATGGCACCCGCCCTTTCTCTTTTACCCGGGCCGATGCCTGGATCCCGGTCAGTGACCGCTATGATCCTCGGCCTCTTTCGGTTCATCGATCGAGAATTCCACCTCGATCCGGCCCGCCCGTTCAAAGACAAGGGTGCCGGGAACCATGTGCCGGTGCTGGAAATCCCCGCCGGCGAGACCGTCGCGCTGGAGCGTGGCGGCTATCACATCATGTTCATGGGTCTGAAACAGAGCCTGAAAAAAGGCGAAATGGTTCCCGGCACCCTTGTCTTTGAACGGGCGGGCCGGATCGAGGTGGAATTCTCGATCGATGAACCGAAAGAGGCCGAGGATCATAGCGGTCACTGACCGGGATCCAGGCATCGGCCCGGGTAAAAGAGAAAGGGCGGGTGCCATGCACCCGCCCTTTGCTATTTCCGCGGCAGTGAGGGATCAGGCGTGGATCGCGCCAAGACCGCAGGCCAGCGCCGCTTCGCGCACTGCTTCGGAATAGGTCGGATGGGCGTGGCAGGTCAGCGCCAGATCCTGCGCCGAGGCGCCAAATTCCATCGCGACACAGACCTCATGGATCAGATCGCCCGCACCAGGCCCGATGATATGACAGCCGAGAATGCGGTCGGTATCTTTATCGGCCAGCAGCTTGACGAAACCATCCGCCTGGAACACCGCCTTGGCACGGGCATTGCCCATGAAGGGGAATTTGCCGACTTTATAAGCGCGGCCTTCCTCTTTCAGCTGCTCTTCGGTCTTGCCAACGCTGGCGACTTCGGGCGTCGAATAGACCACGCCGGGGATCACGCCGTAATTCACATGGCCCGCCTTGCCGGCGATAACCTCGGCGACCGCCATACCCTCATCCTCGGCCTTATGGGCGAGCATCGGGCCGGGAACCGCGTCCCCAATGGCATAGATGCCCGGGACCGAGGTCTGCCAGTGGTCATCGACCTTGATCTGGCCGCGCGGCAGGATCTCGACGCCGATGGCCTCGAGGCCCAGCCCGTCGGTAAAGGGTTTGCGCCCGGTGGCGACGAGGACGACATCGGCCTCGATTTCGCCCGCCGAATCGTCTTTTTTCAGCTTCCAGGCAACTTTCGCGCCTTTTTTCGTGCGCTCCACCACCTGGACAGCGGCGCCGAGCACGAATTTGAACCCTTGTTTCGTAAGGATCTTCTGGAAGCTCTTCGCCACCTCGGCATCCATGCCGGGGGTGATCGCGTCGAGATATTCCACAACGGTCACTTCGGCGCCGAGACGGGCATAGACCGAGCCCATTTCCAGCCCGATGACGCCGGCGCCGATCACGACCATGCTTTTCGGGATCTTCGGCAGCGCGAGCGCACCGGTCGAGGTGACAATGACCTGTTCGTCGATGGTGATGCCCGGCAGGACCGAAGGCACCGAGCCGGTGGCGATGATGATGTTTTTCGCGCTATGCACCTCGTCGCCGACCTTGACCTGACCGGCTGCAGGGATCGAGCCCCAGCCCTTCAGCCAGGTCACCTTGTTCTTTTTGAAGAGGAATTCGATCCCTTCGTGTTCCCGGTCACCACGTCATCCTTGTAGCGCAGCATCCGTTCCCAGTCGACTTTGGGATTGGCGCCCATCAGGCCCATTTTCTCGAAGTTCTCATGAACCTCGTGCAGCTGGTGGGTGGCATTCAGCAGCGCTTTCGACGGAATGCAGCCGATATTCAGGCAGGTGCCGCCAAGGGTTTCACGCCCTTCGACACAGGCGGTTTTCAGGCCAAGTTGCGCGGCATGGATCGCGGCCACATAGCCGCCGGGGCCGCCGCCGATCACGATAACGTCGAAATCTGCCATGGGTGGTTTCCTTGTACTGGCGGAGAGCCGGGGGCTGCCTGCCCCAGGCGAACATCGGTTTTCCTGAACCGGTGGCGCGATTGATGCGCGCACC